>JBAYUS010000001.1:0-460907 GCA_041675025.1 Candidatus Absconditabacterales bacterium | reverse complement strand
TAAAAAGTCTTGCACTGTTTTTTTCTCTATCATATATAGTATAATAGATAAATCTTTTTTACTGTACATATATGTACAAAAAACACAAGGAAAATGTTTTTTTGAAGATTTATTGCTTTTTAAAAAAAAGACTTGCAATCACCCCCAAATTTCATATAAAACTTACATCAACACCAAAGACAGTAGGTTGCTTAACGCATAAAAGTCAATTCCTACCTAGGTTCACTTACAAAACAATATTTTTTGTATAAGAGCCTCGCAAGAGTCTTTTTTGTTTATATTTAATATTTAAGTTATAGAGTATGACAATAACTAGAGCAAAGAAAGATGAATTATTTGCAAAATACAAATCAGATCTAAGTGGTGCAACAAATGCAGTGATTGTAAAACAATCATGAATAGCTGTTACTGCTGCAAACAAGATCAGAATGGAACTTAAAGGTACTGATGGTAACATGAGTATTATTAAGAAAAGAATTTTTCTTAAAGCTCTCAAAGATGCAGGGCTCGAAGAAGTAAATGTAAATGTATTAGAATGATCAGTATTTGCATTATATGCACATGAAAATGAATTTGGACCACTCAAAGTAATCAACAAATATTTGAAAGCGTTTAAAAAAGACAAGAAAGGATCAGAGTTTTCATTTATAGGAGGGTGGTTTGAAAAGAAATGGCAAGATGGTAATTATGTTGATGAACTTGCTAATGTTCCTACAAAAGAAGAATTATTATCAAAACTTTGTTACTTATTCAATTATCCATTACAATCATTCGCTTGTGTTATCAGTGAAGTTGCAAAGAAAAATGGTGGAGAAGTAGAAGAAGTTAAAGCTGAAGTAAAAGAAGAACCTAAGGTAGAAGAAGCAAAAGTTGAAGCGCCAGCTGAAGTAAAGGAAGAAGTAAAAGAAGAACCTAAGGTAGAAGAAGTTAAAGCAGAAGAAGTTAAAGCAGAAGAAACACCAGCTGCTTAATAAATTAGTTTACTTAGTCGTAAAAAATATCTTTATATTATAATTGTTTCTAGAAATGGAATTATCAAAGAACGCACAAAAAATACTGGAACTCATCAAAGAAATGAGTGCAGTAGAAATGAACCAACTTGTTAAAGCTATCGAAGAAGAATTTGGAGTTAGTGCTGCTGCTATGGTAGTTGCAGGATGAGCTGCTGGAGGATCTGATGATGCAGGTTCTGCTAATGCTGATATGGTCAATATTGAATTGACTGATATTGGACAACAAAAAATCTGAGTTATCAAAGCAGTTAAAGAACTTCTTGGACTTGGACTTAAAGAAGCTAAAGATTTAGTTGAAAAAGCTCCTACTTTAATCAAAGAAAAGGTTAAATTTGAAGAAGCTGAAGCTATTAAATCTAAATTGGAATCTGAAGGAGCTACTATCTCTTTCAAGTAGAGCTTAGTCCGTTTAAACGGATAGAACTTAGAAATTTTTTTCTAAGAGCTAAAAACTAAGATCTTTTATTTATCAAACTGTAAAAATTATGAGTATATCGGTAAACGATGTAATCGAGGCACAAGCTCATATTGGTACGCTCAAAAGCGAAGCTCACCCAAAAACCAATAAATATTGGGCTGGGGTAGTAAACAATATAGCTGTCATTAGTCCTGAATCCATCATAGAGCAAATCGAACACGCACAAAAGAAAATCAAGAAAGCCAAAGAAGAATGAAAAGAAATTTTGGTAGTCTCTGAAAAGAAAATGTACGCGGACGAATTAGAAAAGCTCGGTGAAAAATATGGATTCAACTATCTCAACTACAAACTTCCTTCTGGATTTTTGACAAATTTTGAGACACTCAAAAAAAGAATAGAATCTATGAATACTATGGCTCGTTTTGTAGATACAGAAAATTATCTTACCTTAACCAAAAAAGAGCAATTAGTATACAAAAGAAAGCTTGTAAGAGTGTTAAAAATCTACAAAGGAGTAAAAAACCTTACTAGAAAACCAGAATTAGTTATCGTAGTAGATGGTCAAATGATGGATAGCTTCATCAATGAAATAACTAAAACTCCAGATATTCAAAATATTGTCATCGCAGGAACAAATTTTTCTAGACGATGGGCAGAGGATAGTATTATTCTTGCTAATATGTGAAGTTATAAGAGCGTAGATTTTATTCTAAACAGCATGTTTGCAGCTTAGTTTCATTTTCTTATGTAATAAGAATTGCTTATCGCGATTTATCTTCTTGTTGATTCATATGGAAGAAATGAAAACAGAGATAATTACTCCATTAACAACAGAACCCTCAAAAGAGGTCTATGTACCTAGTAGTACAGAGAAAAAAAGAGCGGTGATGATGTATGTTCTTATAGGAATAATTGTCATGGCATTCAATAATCAGAAAAAAAGTGATTTTGAACAATTTCATCTCAAACAATCAATGGGATGGTGGTCAGTATTTCTTCTTCTTGTAGTAGCAACATCAATACTTATGTTTATTCCTTATATAAAATATATTCCTATATTATTAGTAGTGATAATGATCGCTTTCTTGACTATCTTTATAAAAAATGCTCGAGATGGGAAATATACTATAGCTCAAGAAAATAAATTAGCAATATTTGTTGGTTTGGGAGAATGGATAACGACGTTATTTGAAATCAAACAAGAAAATACACCTACACCTATAGATAAAACATGAGAAACAAATCAAAATGAAGTTCCACAAGATGGAATTCAAAAATAATATATACAGATTCATATTCACGACATTTATCATTATCAATATATATCATGTGAAATATAGAACTATTGAAACAACTTAGAGACATAACATTTGCTCCTATCAAAGACTGTAAAGAAGCCTTGGTTGAAGCTGGTGATGACTTAGAAAAAGCACAAGAAATTCTCAAGAAAAAGGGAATAGCAAAAGCATGAGACAGAACAGAAAGAGATACTAAAGAAGGAATAGTAAAAGTAATAGAAACAAACGGAAAAATAGTTTGATTAAAACTTTTATGTGAAACAGATTTTGTATCAAAAAATGAAAATTTTCAAGCATTATTTGAATCCGTTCTTGCTCAAATTGCAAAAAGTGATAAAGAAGTAGAAAAAATGGAAGATCTTGATACTACAATAACAGAAGCTATTGATAATGAGGTAAAGGAATTTATGGGTAAAACAGGTGAAAATATGAAAATTGCTGGTGTTTTGGTAACAAAACAAAAAGCATTTGTTTATAATCACCCAGGAAATAGAGTAGCTTCACTTATTTTCTTCGAAGGAGGAAATGATGAAGTAGCAAAAGAACTTGCCTTACAAGTAACTGCTATGAATCCTACATATGTTTCATTTGAACAAGTAGATGAAAGTGAAATAGCAAAAATGAAAGAAAAATTTAGCGAAGAACTTAAGGCTGCTGGAAAACCAGAAGCTATGATAGCACAAATCGTTGATGGGAAGATACAAAAATCATTAGCTGATTATGTTCTTTTAGAACAAGAATATATTAGAGATTGATCAAAGAAAGTTAAAGAAATGTTGCCAGCTGATATGAAAGTGAATAAATTTATCAGAATAGCAATTGGATCATAATTTTTACTACCTTACATAATGAACTAATGCAAAAGTATGATGTAGTGTTGCTGGTTGATGCGTCTTTGTCAGAGGTTAACCGCAAAGAAGTGGTTTCTGAATTTGAAAAACTCATCAAAACAAATATCGTCAAACAAGATGATATAGGACTACAACAATTGGCTTATAATTTAGGCGATAAAGCTTGAAATGATAAGGCATATATATATTCATATTATATCGAGGCAGAAGCTGCAGATTTAGATATGATCAAAAAAAATGTCTTGTATAATAAATCTATCAAAAGATACTTCATTTTCAAAATGGAGAAAAATGATGAATTTATGACATTTAAAAAAACAAATGATGAGCTCGATGCTGTTATAGAGACGTGGGATGCTAAAAAGCTTTGACAAAAAGTGAACTTTTTCTCTGATAAAAGAAATGCAAAATATATTAATCGAAAAGCAATAACAATGTTGAAAAAATATGTTACAAGATTTGGTAATATCAAACCAAGAGCATATACACATAATGCAGTAGGTACTCAGAAAAAGCTCAAAACAGTTATCCTTAGAGCTAGAGAACTTGGACTTATAGCTTATACTAAATAGCTTAAATATGTAAAATTTATCATTTATCATAAAGTAACATGGCTAGTAAATTAAGAAGAATTAGAAAGTATTCTCGACATAAAAGAATAGGTAAACATGGATTTAGAAAGAGAATGGAAACTCCTGGATGAAGAGCGGTGCTCAGCAGAAGAAGACAAAAGGGAAGAAAACAATTAACTCCTCAAAGATCGTAAACCGGTTTTTGACTTTTTTGTTTTTAGCGTGAAGAAAATTATTGCCTATCTTATGCATAGACCATATTCACTGTTTATTTTCTTATCACAGATAACCCTATGAAATCAAAAAAAATTTCTCAAAAAAATAAAGAAACTAAAAAAATAAAGAAGCCTGCTAAGGTAACCAAACCAGTAGCAAAAAAAATAAAGAAGGTTGTTAAAGTAGCTAAACCAGTAGCAAAAAAGGTTAGCAAACCTATTGCTGCACCAAAAAGCAAAAAGGTAATAGCTAAAACACCAAATATAAAACACAATAAATTGGTTGAACTATCAAGCAAACCAATTAAAATAACTAGCAAACCAACCAAAAATAAACCAGTACCTGAAATATTCAAAAACTTCTATAGAGAATGAGATAGAATATTTTTGCGTAATCCAAGAAAATTCGCTGCATTTCCTGATCTTCTAGATCTTCAAAAAAGAGGATATGCTGATTTTATCCAAAAATATATCCATAAACTTTTTGCAAATATTAACCCAGTTTGGGATATTGCATGAGAGAAAATGTATGTAGAAATAGATGATATAAAAGTTTCTGATCCTATCGATGATGCAAAGACATGTAAGAAAAAAGAATTGACTTATGGAGGTATCATCACAGGAAAAGTAAAATTAAGTGAAATACATGATGATGGAAAGAAAAAAACTGAAAAAATATTGTTTAGTAAACGTGCAAATATAGGTATATTGCCGCTTATGACATCATCAGCTTCATATATTATCAATGGAGTAGAAAGAGTAATTATTTCACAAATCATTAGATCATACGGTATATTTTTTGCTAAAAAAGAATTTAAATATTCTTTCAAAGTGATTCCTGAAAATGGACCATGGTTGGAAGTACAAACAGAAAAATCTGGAGTAGTTGTAGCTAGAATAAATAAATCTAGAAAATTTCCTATTACGACATTATTGAGAATTTTTTGAGCAGAAACTGATGAAAGTATTAGAGAATTTTTCAAAGATAGTTTTGATGAAGAAGATTTTAATTATCTCGAAGTAACGCTCAAAAAAGATCTTACTACTGATGCATTATCTGCTGCTGAATTTGTATACAACAAGATCAGACCAGGAGAATTAATTGATGCAGAAAATGCACTTAGCTATATCAAAAACCAATTTTTATCAAACGATAGAATTTTTGTCGGAAGAATTGCAAGAAGAAAAATAAATGCAAAACTAGGACTTAAAAAATCATTGGATGGTGATCTAGCAAATATTTTTGATGGAGAAGATTTAGTGGGAGCATTAAAATATCTTTTCAATATTTCAAATCAAAAAAAATGATATTATACTGATGATTCTGATCATCTTTCAAATAAACGTATTAGACCTATGGGGGAGATTCTCTATGCACATCTTCAGCCTGTGATGAGAAAATTTGTTAAGAGTATCAAAGGAAAACTTAGTATTTTGAATCTAGAAAATCCACTTAAAATAACTGATTTAGTAAATTTCAAAATAGTTGATAATGCTGTTAAGAGCTTCTTTGCTACATCTCAGCTTTCTCAATTCTTGGATCAGATTAATCCACTGTCAGAAATAGAACATAAGAGAAGAATTACTGCCCTCGGGCCTTGAGGTCTCAAAAGAGAAACTGCTAAATTTGAAGTGCGTGATGTTCACCCTTCACATTATGGTAGAATATGTCCTATTGAAACACCTGAAGGACAAAATATTGGTCTAGTAATTTATCAATCATTATATTCTCGTGTAAACGATGAATGATTTTTGGAAACTCCAGCACTTAAAATTTATCGTGAAGTGCCTGCAAAACAAGATATGTTAATCAATAGAATAGCACATCGTGATGTTCACGAATTAGATGCAAAAGGAAAAGAATTAAAAGCAATCATTGTAAAAGAAGATCATTATATTGATGAAAAAATAGCAAAACAGATAGAAAAAATGTATGGTAAACTTGGTAAATCTATAGGAGTTAAACCATTCTTTACTGATGAAGTAGAATATATTTCTCCTGAAATGGATGAAAAATGTTGTATTGCTGATGCAACAACACCAATTGACGCATACAATAATATTACAGAAGTTCGTGTAGCTGCAAGACAATTTAGCGAGATGGGTATGTTCCATGTGAGAGATATTACTCATGTGGATGTTAATCCAACACAAATATTTTCACCAAATACATCTTTGATTCCATTTGTAGATCATAATGATGCTGTACGTGCGTCAGTGGCTACGAATCAACAAAGACAAGCATTACCATTACTCAAAAATGATGCACCATTTGTAGGTACATGATTGGAAAGAGATATTGTACAAATGACACATGCAGTTATTAAAGCTGAATCTGAAGGAGAAGTAATTTATGTAGATGGAAAAAGAATAAAAGTAAAATATAAAACAGGTATAAAAGAATATCCTTTAGTAATATTTGCAAGATCAAATCATAAATCTTGTATGACACAAATTCCTAGAGTATCATTAGGTGAAAAAGTAAGTAAGGGACATTTATTGGCAGAAGGACCATGTTCTGTAGGTGGAGAAATGGCACTCGGGAAAAATCTTAGAGTAGCATTTATGCCATGGAAAGGATATAATTATGAAGATGCGATTGTAATTTCTCAAAGACTTGTAAAGGACGATGAATTAACATCAATCCAAATAGAAGAATATGAAATAGAAGTAGCAGATACTAAACTTGGACCTGAGGAAACAACAAATGATATTCCTGGTGTTTCTATGATGAAACTTAAAAATTTAGATGATGATGGAGTCATTAGAATTGGATCAATCGTTAAATGATGAGATATTGTAATTGGAAAAATAACTCCAAAATCTGAAGGAGAACTTACTCCAGAAGAAAAACTTATTCAAGCAATTTTCTGAGATAAATCAAAAAATGTAAAAGATACGTCATTATATGTATCATCTGGTAGTAGCGAAGGAAAAATCATTGATGTTGTTGTACTTGATGCTAAAAAATGAGATAATTTGATGGCAGGTGTAAGAAAAAAGATCAAAGTATATATTGCAAGTACAAGAAAAATAGAAATAGGAGATAAACTTGCAGGAAAACATGGAAACAAGGGTATTATATCTATTGTAGTGCCTGAAGAAGATATGCCATTTACTGCTGATGGTCAGTCAGTAGATATTGTACTCAATTCTCTTTGAGTAATTTCTCGTATGAACATGGGACAATTATTTGAATCACAACTTGGATTTATAGCCAAATATTTTAATGTAACATTCGCAGTTCCTACGTTTTCTAAATTCTCATCAGAAGATTTGACAGAATTTACTAAGATGTGTGGATTTGATGATTTGAAATTTGATATCTTCAATTGAGAAGATGGTCAAAAATATGCTCAGAAAGTAACAGTTGGATATATGCATATTCTCAAACTTGTACATATGGTTGAAGATAAAATACATGCAAGATCTGTATGACCATATTCATTGATTACTCAACAACCACTTGGAGGAAAATCTAGACAAGGAGGTCAGAGATTCTGAGAAATGGAAGTGTGGGCACTAGAAGCATATTCTGCAGTATATACACTTCAAGAAATGCTTACAGTAAAATCAGATGATGTTATTTGAAGAAATAAATTATATGAATCTATCATCAAAGGACAAAAACCAAAGATTGGTGGATTGCCAGAATCATTCAATTTATTGACGTTTCTTTTCAAAGGATTGTGTCAAAATATTGAACCATTGAGTGTAGAAGAACTTGAAATAGTTCAAGAAGATAGAATTAAAAAGATAGTTAATCTTTGACTTTCATGAGTGATGAATAGTGCTAGCCCATGAGAAGAAGAATCTACATTAGATACAGAAATAGCTCAAGAAAAAGAAGAAATTATAGATAATGTTATTCAAGAAATGCAAGATTTCTGAGAATTAGAATAATAAAAACACTCCTGCCTGTAATGGGCAGGAATAATGATATCTTTATTGCTCATTTATTTTCTTACTAAGTATATTAGTATGAACAAAACAAAATTTGAAGGATTAATTGTGAGACTTGCTTCTGTGGAAGATATAGAGAAATGGTCACATGGAGTAGTAGACAATCCTGATACTGTTAATTACAGAACCGGAAAACCTAAACAAGGAGGTTTGTTTTGTGAATCTATTTTTTGACCAGTAAAAAACTACGAATGTAGTTGTGGAAAATATAAATGAGTGAGATATAAAGGGATCGTTTGTGAAAGATGTGGAGTAGAAGTAACTACTTCTAGAGTAAGAAGATCAAGAATGGGACATATAGAATTGGCAGTTCCTGTGCTTCATGCATGGTATAAAGCAAGTCCATCAGGATGAGTAAATCAATTACTTGGACTTTCTGCAAACGAAATAGATAAAATATTGAGTTTCGTAAAATATATTATGGTTCAAAAAATTGATAAGGATTTTGAAAAGAAAATTAAAGACAGTATCAAAGAGGATTTTGATACAAGAACAAAAGAACTTGAACAACTTTATAAATCAGAATTAGAAAAAGAAAAGGGGAATGTAAAAAAGATAAAAGAGTTAGATAAATTATTTGCAGACAATACAGCTTCTTTGGATACAGAATTTAATAGAATAAAATCTATTATCGCTGATTTAGAAGTAGGTTCAACTATTTTTGAAAATGATTTCAGAAATATATTTTCAAGATTTTCTCATTTGATCGTGTTTTTATCAGGTCCTGAGGGTATTTTAAGAATGCTTCAAGGAGTTGATGTAGAAAAAGATATCAAAAAAAATATTCTAGCATTCAAAAATACTAAATCAGAAGAACAAAGAAAAAAACTTATAGCGTTGATAAAATTACTTATCAATCTTCATGTTTCTGGAGTAAAACCAGAAAATATGGTAATTAAAAAGTTACCAGTTATTCCACCTGATCTTAGACCAGTAGTACAGCTTGAAGGAGGAAAGTTTGCATCATCAGATGTTAACTTATTCTACAGACGTGTACTGATGAGAAATATTAGATTGAAAAAAATGATTCAAGTAGGAATGCCTGATGTAGTAAAGAAAAATGAAATCAGACTTTTACAAGAATCAGTAAATAATCTCTTAGTAGGAGAAAAGGCTGCTGCAGGTGGTAGTGGTGCAGGTATCAAAGTGTTTAAATCACTTTCTGATATGCTTTCTGGTAAAGAAGGAATATTTAGAAAAAACTTACTTGGAAAGAGAGTAGATTATTCAGGAAGATCGATTATTACTGTTGGTCCTAAACTTAAACTTGATGAATGTGGATTACCAATCTATATTGCTGTTAAAATGTTTACTCCATTCATTATTGGAAAACTTATTGAAAAGAAAATAGTATATACTCCTAAACAAGCTGAAAAACTTATCAAAGAAGAATCACCATTAGCATTGAAATTTCTTGAAGAAGTTATCAAAGATAAATGGGTATTATTAAATCGTGCGCCAACACTACACAGACTTTCTATTGAAGCATTCAAAATTGTATTGATGCCAGGTAAAACAATCAGAATTCATCCGTTAGTGTGTCCAGCGTTTAATGCCGATTTCGATGGAGATCAAATGGCGATTCATTTGCCAATTTCTGATGAAGCACAAAGAGAAGCAAGAGAACTTATTGCTGCAGACAAAAATATTTTGAAACCAGGATCAGGAGATCCAACAATTACACACTCACAAGATATGGTACTTGGTGCTTATTATCTTACAGATTTTTATGATCATAGAACACCTCAATATACTACAGAAGAAGAATGGCAAAATAAACCTATAACAGGAATTTTTCCTAATATAGATAGTGTACTCAATAGTTATAGTAATGGAGAAATTTTTGTAAAAGATAAAATTATACTAAATTATCAAGGTACACCGATTAATACAATGGTAGGAAGAGTAATTTTCAACTGAATTATTCCTGAAAAAATTAGATTTATTAATATGAAATTAAAAAATAAAGATCTTAAAAAATTACTCAGTAGAATTTTTGATGAATGTGGTATGCAAACTACAGTTAATGTAGCCGATGATATTAAAGATTACTGATTTAAATATGCAACAATGTGAGCAACATCAGTAAATATTCTTGATATGAAAGTGCCACAAGGAAAAGAAGAAGAACTCAAAAATGGTGATCTTATGGCAAATGAAGTCTATAAATATTTTTTCAAAGGATTCTTTTCTGAAGAAGAAAAACATAGATTTATTATTCAAATCTGGACTGACGTTAAAAAAAGAATTGAAGAAAGTTTACAATGAATTACTGTACCAGGACAAGATTTGTATACAATGGTAGATTCATGAGCGAGATGATCACAAACACATATGACGCAGATTGCAGGTATGAAAGGGTTGGTAGTAAATCCACAAGGAGAAATTATTGAACTTCCAATCAAGAATTCATTCGTAGAATGATTGAGACCTATTGAATACTTTATCTCTGCGCATGCAGGAAGAAAAGGAAAAGCAGATACGGCATTGAGAACAGCTGAATCAGGATATTTAACAAGAAAACTTTGTGATGCTTCACAAGAAGTTATTATTAGAGAACATGATTGTGGAAGTGAAAAATATGTTGTATATTCAAAACAAGAATCAGAACTTAGAGATGAAAATTTCTATAGTTTGATTGCTGGTAGAGTACTTACAGAAGATGTACTTGATAAAAAAGGAAATGTAATTTTAGGTAAAGATGATTTGTTAGATAAAGAAAATATACAATTACTTCAAGATATGGGAACAACAGAAGTAAAAATAAGAACACCACTTATCTGTCATAGTATCAGTGGAATCTGTCAAAAATGTTATGGAACAGATCTTTCAACAAGAAGAATGGTAGAAATATGAGTGGCAGTAGGTATTATTGCTGCGCAATCTATAGGAGAACCATCAACACAGTTGACGTTAAATACATTCCATGGAGGATGAGTTACAAAGTGAGTAGATCCTACAACATTAGGTATCGATAGAGTAAAACAACTTTTTGAAGTAAGAGATCCAAAAAATCCAGCTATCATTGCACCTTTTGATGGAAAAGTTACATTCTATGAGACAAATAAATTGAGATATGTAAAAATAGTATCTGAATATCAGAAAAAAACTTACTTACTCAAAAAATGATATAAACTTGATGTGAAAAAATGAGAAGAAATTGAAAAATGATGAGTATTTGCAGTCAAAGGAAAGAGTAAACTCAAGGTTAAAGAAGCAGGGAAAATATTAGAAGTTAAATCAGATCATATTATCCTTGGTGTTCAAGAAGAATATATTAAATCATTGACAGGATTATATCCAATCAAAAAAAATGGAGAAGAAATATTCAAATGAGAAATTATTACTAACGGAGCGTTGTCTATCAAAGAATATAAAAATATTGTAGGAGACCTAGAATCACAAAAATATATTATCAGAGAAGTTAAAAAAGTGTACTGATCTCAAGGACAAGATATTAATGATAAACATATCGAAGTAGTCGTAAAACAATTATATTCTAAAGTCTTTATAGAAGATTCTGGAAATAGTAGTTTCATACCTGGAACACACATCAAATACGAAGAATTTATCAAGGTAAACAAAGAACTTGTAGCTGAAGGTAAAAAGGCAGCTAAAGGAAGAAGATTAGCATTAGGATTGACAAATATTGCTAAAGAAACAGATTCATGGTTGTCTGCAGCATCGTTCCAAGAAACTATCAGAGTAATGGTAGCGTCATCACTTAAAGGATCTATTGATAAATTATCTGATCTTAAATCAAATGTTATTATCGGAAGATTATTACCAGTAGGTGAAATTTACAGAAAAGATCATGGAGTAGATATTCAAGGATAATTTAAACACTAATATTTAAGAGAATTGTCAAAGTAAGGCTTGAAAATAGTATCGAAATTGCTATATACAAGCCTACAAAATCTAAATATCGTTTTTAATCGTTAGTTATATTATAAAATGGCACACAAAAAAGCCGGTTGATCGGCGAAAAATCTTAGAGATTCGAATCCAAAGTATCGTTGAGTTAAGGTATTCGGAGGACAAACAGCTGTTGCATGAAATATTGTAATCAGACAAAAATGATCAAAATATGAATGTGGAAAAAATACATATTTGGGTACTGATTTTTCTGTTCATGCAAAAATTGATGGAAAAGTTGTATTCAGTAAGAAGAAAAAAATAAGATTCGATGGTAGAAAATATCTCAAAACTGTTGTGGATATAGCCGCTGTATAATATTGGAATTTCAATAATTTTTTAATCATTTCACGATAAGTTATGACAATCGGACCAAAAAAGAAAATTTCCCAATCACAAGGACGCAAAAGACATTCTACGTGGGAAAGATTAAATATTCAAAGAATGGTAGAAGCACATCAAATTTCTACATGTAAAAGCTGTGGAGCTAAAAAACTTGCTCACAGAGTATGTCCAGTTTGTGGATATTACAAAGGAAAACAAATTATTACTATCAAGAGTAAGAGTAAAGATAAAGTAGTAGATGCTTAGACTAATTCAGAATTTAGAATGCAGAATTCAGAATTGAAAATAACCTGCAACTTGTAACCTGTAACCATGAAGAAGTCGGTCTTTAGTTTCTATCATCAGTTCATGAACATAAAAGCAAGAATCAATGCGAGAAAAATAGTACTTTCCTATTTGTATCAGCATTGTTTTTTTGTTAATTTGCTTTTGGAAGATAAAATGCTTACAGAATCTTTATTTATAGATTATATATTCAAGACTGATAAAGGGATGTATGATAAAGAAAAAGAAAAATTGAAAGAAGAAATAAAGACTCATATGACGATTTATACTATAGAAGATTTCAAAGAATTTATTGACTGTTTTTTTGATCAACGATTGATAGAAGATATTGATTTTGATTATATCACAAAGGTAGGAATCAATTTCACGAAATATATTGATGAGGTAAGTCAAAAAGTAAATAAGTATGCACAAACGTTTCAATACATTCAAATGGATCCTTTGGATCAAGCAATATTCCTTCTTGGGTACGTAGAATGGAAAGAACTTGAGACACCAAAAGAAGTATTACTTAATGAAATGATAGAGCTCGCAAAAAGATATTCTGATGAAGGTGCACCAAAACTTCTCAATGGTATTATGCACAAGATTGTCAACGAAGAGAACTAGGATATAAGATATAATCTTAATGTAAATATAAAAATCGCTCATAGAAAATGAGCGATTTTTTGTTAGTTAGTTAATAATTTTTTTTCTTCAAGTCTTGGGAATCCATTTTTTATTCCCCATTCAAACGGATTTTCGTTCCAGTCTTTCAGCATATTAATCTGGTCGGGTTGCAGGTAATAAATTTTTATTGCTTCTTCGAGAAGTCGAGGATAGGTAATGAGTGATTGAACCATGACCGGGGGTGTAAGGTTAGCAAAAAGCTGTTGTGCTTCAGGAAATCCATAATTGAATATGGAGAGACAGGAATATACATTTCCTTTTGCTTCCTGTACTGCCTGAACGGCATTGGCGGAACTATTACCGGTGGAAATGAGATCTTCGATAACAACCACTTTTGCACCATTAAAATCCTCATCAGCATTCAATCCTTCGATCCGATTTTTAAGACCATGATCTTTCGCTTTGTCACGGATGTAGACGAAGGGTAGTTCAAGCTCGTGAGCAAGTATTGCTCCCCAAGGGATTCCTGCGGTCGCGGTACCGGCGATAGCTTGAGATTGGATGTCTTCCTGCTGAAATTTCCTCTTTAAAAGTTCGATAATCATAGTTCTGCTTTCAGGAAATGCCAATAACATACGATTGTCATTGTAAATAGGCATTTTGAATCCTGATGCCCAGGTGAAAGGTTCGGTGGGACGGATTTTGATAGCTCCAATCTTTAGAGCATACCTGATGATATTATTTAATAATTCATCAAATGAATAATTTTCAATTTGTGTTTTCATAGAATTTTTGTTTTAATTTAGTATTATTTGACTTTTTATTTTTATGTGGTATATATAGGAAATAAGCAAGGAAAATCAAGTAAATTCTTAATAAAAAAAACCCCGCAGGATATGCAGGGATTCTTAGTTTGAAATCAGAATTATTATCTCGGATTGTTTCTACTAATAAATGATTGGATATCTGCAAGAGTAGAAAAGTATCTTACCTTCATAAGTTTATATGACATATATCATCTATCAGTTTTATATATTTTATATTCTTTATTATTTGGTGCTATATAGTTTTGTGGAGTAAAGTTTGTATCTACTTGGTGATTTCGAATATCTTGAGGAATATTTTTACCATCTACATAAATACGAAGTGCGCTGATTGTTGTAAAATATTTTCTCACCAAAAAGTCATTAGAATAATATCACTGACCATCAGAAGAGATGATATATATTTTTCCATTTAGAGCAATATGTTTGTTAGGGTTAATATTAACAAAAGACCATGATGATACACCATAGGTATTAACATGACAATCTCCAGGATTATTTGAATCAATATATCTAACAAGTGAATCACGGTTTGCGAAATATGTCACAGATTTAAATACTGGTGAAGTATACGCTATCCTTCCAAAATCAAAACTTACTGGATATTCTTTACAGTTTGGAGCTATATGATTTCCTGTATTTATAGTACCGGCTATATTCATTTCTATTTCTGTATTGATGAGATTTTGTAAATATTGAAGATTACAATCATTGGAGAAATCGATTTCATTACCAAGCATACTTTGCATAGTAGTTAAGAACTCATTATATTTATTTATATCTCCAGAATAACTTTCCACTAAACTATCAAATATAGCTTGAATATTAGCCTCATCATCATAAGACAAAGTACATTCAGTGTTTGATTGTATTTTTGTTTTTACACTAAATTGCAAAGTTCTATTTGCTATAGTAAGTACTGAGGAAAGAGTTTTATTATATCAAGTACTTGATTTAAGTGTTATATAAACGATATCACCGTTTTGTACGAAAGTACCTGTACCTTTATTACTTCCATTTTTTGAAATTGTTCCGCTATCGCTGACACTAGCCCAAACCATCAATCCTGGTTTTATACCTGTGAGAATAATTTCATTGGAATCATAATCAATTCATAAATTAACATTAGTCTTGTTGGTAATGTTTCGAATACTAGAATTTACAACTTTGAAATATCCAGAATTACTTCGAGCAGAGTAGTTACCATCATTGTCTTTTGCTCTGATTCTCAAATAATATGTACCGTTTGTTGCAGTAAAATTACTATTTGGTGAACCTAATGTTGCTGTAGTTGTCGTAATAAATCACGCATTAGTGACAGCCGCAAAATTAATATCATCAGCTATTTCATATGTATATCAGTCTAATCATGAACCTGTATCTACACTTACATCCCATTGAAATGAAACAAAGTATGATGATTCACCACTTAGTGGATAAACAATAGTAGGTGTAGTTGGAGGGGTAGTATCTGATCATTTAGTCAATAAAGTAAACACACCAGTTCCTAGACCGATAGTTATATATCCAGTAGTTATTTGTCCGTATCATGTACTGCTTTGTGCAACAACTTTTACTTGATTACCATTGTGTATATTCAATCCTGTTGTTCATAAAGCTATCAAAGTGCTTCCAGAATAAATTTCTAATCGTCCAGAAGTTGTTATAGGAATAAATGTAATAGATGCTGTTACTCCAGTTTCCAAGCCAGCTATAGTTGTTGTACTTCCCGTAAATGTATTTAATGGAATACTTGTAAGATTGGTAAAAGCAAATGATCCAGTAGTAGGTGTTTGACTTAATCCTCTTGTAGTTACTACTACTTCTGTAGTTACTGTTCAGATAGTTATTAATCCCGTTACTGTTTCATTATATCATGTTCTTGTCAATAAATTTATTTTTATAGTATCACCATTGCTTACCATACCAGTAAGTCAGAGATTAGTTCAGCTAATAGTAAGATATCCAGAAGTAGTATTTGGAGTGAAACTTAGTGTTACTGGTACAGTAACATTCAGAACACCAGCAGTATATATATTAGTAGTATATCGTGTATTTAATGGTGTTGTTCAGCTTCATACAAAAGTTACTGATTCTGGTGTATCATCTCGAATAGCAAATACTTCAGCGATATATTTTGTTGCATCGTATTGTGAAGGGATAGTGATAAGAATATTTCCGTTATCATATCTCACAGGAATTTTTTGTTTATACATATCTAATCCAAACATATAATTAACATATGTATTATATGTTGATATAAATGTAGGCGTAAATCACATATTTGTACATGTTCCATTGGTAAGTAATACTACTCCATTTCCAGAAAGTGTAGGATTTGTTCCATCCAAACATGTCATTATACTTGTACCTGTAGTCAATACTCCTGCGTATGCGAAAAGTCATGCAGTACCAGCAAATAAACTACTATCATTACCATTTGTTCCATCAAAATTTGTTGATGTATTATCAAAGACTTTAAATTCTCCGTAATATTGATTTCCTATTGAGCTATAGAGTGATTTAATACCTATAGCATTATGATATATTTTTACATCATTGAGCGCATTACCAGAAGCATTTTTGAAATAAATACCAGCGTCACTATTATTATAAATAGCAGCTCTATTGAGTACGTTTTCTTGAGTAGTAAGATCTCAAAATACTCAAACAGCATTGTTATATGCTTGGAAATTATTCATAGTATTTCTGTTTGATCCATTAGCAAACCAGATTCCATAGTTAATATTATTATATGTCTGGGTGTTATTTATTACATTATAATTAGAAGCATAATAAAGGTGTATACCCGCAGATGAATTATTAAACGCTTGGGTATTGATGATGGTATTGTGATGTGAATTTAATCCAAGATAAATACCATATGCAGAAGCATTATATGCTTGCACGTTATTGATAGTAGAATTATTACTTGCTCCATCAAATTTTATTGCTGATTGTGCGGCAGGAGAAAGCCATGTATTATTATAATACATTGCGTCAGCTTTTATGTTATCAATTATAATATTGTGTTTGTTATCGGCATAGAGCAAACTCTTCATTCCACCCATACCTGATTTGGTAAATTCTGTGTCGTTATTTCCTACAAGTGCTATACAATTTCCATTAAAAATAAATCCATTACCTGTTCAAGCGATAGCAGCTCTGTACTCACCACCTGTAAGGATATAGATAGTATGATCTTCAAATTTATTGTTAGCTATAGTAAATGTTCATGGATTAAGAGTTTTTACTTGGAAAGCAGAAAGTGAACAATTATTTGTCTGCCAATTTTGAGTAAATGTAGATCATGATCAAAAATATTGATTAACCAACGCTTGTTGATCGATAGGTAAAGTAGAATCAGGTTCAGCAATATATCTTGTAGAAGTATAATCATTATATTCTTCTAAAGTAGTATTGTTGTACCATACTGGTGCGATTTGTTTCAAAATATTTCATCCAAAAATATATCTGATTGGTTTTTTTGTTCCATCAAATGTTTGTCGTCATGTTAATAGATTTCGATTAGTTCAGCTAAGTAATCGTTGACCACTACCATTTTGAGGATTAGTTACTCGATCATAATCCATAGCTATAGTTCAAGTATCCAATACTCCTGCTGCTCGTGTAGCGATTGGTGGAGTAGTTCATAAAGTAAATGTAGAACCTCATTGGATAAGTATATCCGTTATATTTCCAAATAATTTAGTTGTTCCATAAGAATTAATAACAGATAATGAATCCGCATATAATCATAATCCATTATTATATGATATTACATTGTTTAATGTTCATGTCATTGTATCAAAATATATTCACTCATCAATATTATTAAAAATAATGCTATTATTGATAGTTAAATCATCATAATCAGCGTATATTCCTTGTGTATTGTTATAAAATTGGGAATTATTAATACTTCAAATACCATCATTTATATATATACCATTCTGTGTATTGTTATAAAATTGGGAATTATTGACGACAATATCTGATGCAATAGATAGACATCCATATTGATTATTAAATAATCTAGAATTAGATAAAGAAATATTTGTGGAGTAGTCACGTATTTGTATTCATGCGGTAGTATTATTATATGAATCAATATTATTTATTGTAATATTATTACTAGCATTTCTAATATAGATTCATATGGCTGAAAGATTTTGTCCATCAATTTTGATATTATCAAGAATTATTTGGTTTTGACCAGAAATAGATATAGGCAAAAAATTCGCATTTGGTTTGATAATTACATTTCCCTTGGCGATGACAGCAGTACAACTTCCACTTAGAGCTATAGGCATAGTAAGAGTATAATTTCCTGAATTAAGGATATATATAGTATTGGCAATTCAAGTTCATCCAGCAAATCAAGTAGAATAAAGATTGACTACATTTGTTGGCACACAACTAGAATCCCATAATCTTGTATATGCTGTAGAACCTGGTGTTCCATTACCAAAAAGTGCATACATAATATTTGCATTTGTAGGATTTTGATCCCAAAAATCTGATGTAATAAATCATCCCCATTGCCAGCTTGCAGAAGCAGGTGTTAAGAGGTGTGAAGCTCCCCAAAGCATCCCGATAATTGCCAATGCAAAAACAGCAAAAGCATGATGAATCTTGTTATGAAAATGTTCAAAGAGTCATTCAGGATGTTTGATGTGGTGAAATGGTGATTTCATAATTGTAAATGCTAAGTGCTAAATGGAACCTATAGTACGTCATTCCCGCGAAGGCGGGAATCCAGTTTGCTGTGTATGGATTCCCGATCAAGTCGGGAATGACGTCGATACGGTTAATTTATCGTTTACTTGGATTATTTCGATTGATATAATTCTTGAGTTCAGAAAGTGTTGGATAGTATTTTACTTTCATGAGTTTATAGGACATATATCATCTATCAGTATTGAATATTCTATATTCTCTTCCATTTGGTGCTGCGAAAGTAATTGGAGTAAATGCAGTATTTACGGTATGTGTCCAAATTTCTTTTGGTGGATTTCTAAGGTCTATATATCTTATGATACTTTCTAGAGAGTCAAAGTATTTTGCACTAGGGAATTCTGTTGCAGAGAAGCCACCATATTGTCCCACGAAGTGATAAATTTTTCCGTTTGGAGCTATATGTTTCATAGGATCGTTAGCGTTAGGGATTCGGAGGTTATTACCATAGGTATTGATATGACAATCACCTGGGTTGTAATAATCGAGATGTCTTATGAGCGTTTCACGATTTACAAAGTAAAATCTGCTTATTGTTTCAGGTGCATAATACGCATGTTGTATTCCATCGTATCCTATAGTATATTCTTTACAGTTTGGAGCGATATGATTACTAGTGTCGATATTTCCGTCAAATCCAAGATCATCTCTGATAAGCTGGAGAAGATATTCTAGTGTACAACTATTGGTAAGTTCTGATTCGTCTTCTACCATACTTTGGAAAGTATTGAGAAACTCAGAGAGTTTAGAAATATCATTATTATATTGCATTTTGAGATTTGCATAGATGTTTTGAATCACAAGTTGTTCTGCTGCACTCAAAACACAGTTACCTGATTTTGTAGTTAATAAGAATGTTCCAGTGAGTCAAAGAACACTAAGAGTAGAACTTACTGTTGCGTCGTATTGACCACTAGAAATTAGTTCTATATATATAGTATCATTAGAACTTACCATACCAGTAGTATTTCATACACCAGTTCCGTTATTGATAAACAACATTCCTTTTGAAATACTTACTAATGTAGGTCCAGTGAGTCCAAGAATTATAATAGGATCAGATCTATATACTTTATCAAGATCTACATTTCTGAGCCAAATAATTGGAGTAACAATTACAACACCTGTACCTAAACAATATTGTGAAGAAGTAGTGAAGCTGACAGTAGTAGATGAAGATACCATATTCACATTATCTACAGCCAATATTCTCATATAATATGTTCATAAAGGAAGTAATGCTACATTGAGTGAAATTCATAGAGATGTTGTTGTTCAGCTCATCATGATACCCGTCGACATTCCATTATTATCATATATTTCATATCTATAATGTGAGATATTTGACCCTGTATCTATAGAAGCACTTCGTGTTACCGGCATAAGAAGAGATGGACATACATATGCGCCATTTGTTGGTACGGTAACTACAGGAGCTGTAGGTGGTATTATATCTACATACACTCTCTTAGGAGCATCAGAATATGTACATGAACCTGTTGATCATGTTGTAATAAATGTACTTACGAAATTATTCCAACCCGTAGTAGTAAGAAGTTGGATAGGATATGTTACTAAGTGAGTGAAGATATTAGTTCATGTATAAAATCCTGCGATATTTCCAAGAGTAAAATCTCCTGTGATAGCAAAATTGTTTGGTTCAGTGGCTGCCCATTGAAGATTGATTCATGTTTTATTTGTAATATATGATCCAAGTGAAGGATTAATAACTGTACTACCATTATATGATGAAAAAGTTATTTCTCATTGGAAGTTTGGATTACATCCAGATCATACTGGGGGAGTTACTATTGTGTCTCATACATGAAATGGTATTTGATTTCCACACTGAGGACCAGAACCACTAGGTCATTGAACAGTACATGTTGCTCGATAGTCTCCTATAGCTAAAGCAGATCATGTTAATCGCCATTGATATGTTCCTGTTTGTATTGCTTGAGTAGTATAGAAAGGGGATGTTCCTCATGAAAGTCCTATACTTAAAATATATCCTTCTGCATTTTCACCAAAACAATGAAATTGCATACCACTACCTTGTGAAATAATAATAGGTTGTATTGATGGTGTTGATTGAAAACTTTGACACCATGGGATATTTACACTAAGTTCTGCAATACCTCAGTTATCGTCAAACATCCATCATGTATGTAGTCCTCATGAAAGTTGAAAAGTTGGAGAAAAAATTGATCCCGAAATAATATTATTTCAAGTAAAATCATATTCTACTCATGCTATCATACGGAAGGTTTGTCCACCACTAAGCGTATGATCTATTTGTCCATAAACATCATTCCATCCAGGTATATATCCTCCTCATCAGATTACTTGTATACAATGAGTAAAAAATCAGTTTTCCATAGTCAAATCACCATATCATGTAGCAAATGGTGATGTTTGTAATATTTGTAAATTACCTGTATCTAGGGGCCAGATTCTTCGTCCTCTTTGATTATTATAATAAATTCCTCTAAGTTGTTCACTACAAGCAATTTTCTTTTCTAATACCGTTCCACTATTGATGGTAATTTCTTGTTGTGGAGAAACATTTAGTCCTGTTTGCCAAAAGATAATACCTACAAAATTGTTTCATCCATATTTAAAATATGTATTGGAATAGTATCCTGTTGTATCTAACCAACTAAACATAGTGGCAAGATTATTCTCAAATGGAATGCTATCTGCATAGATGAATTTGAAAGTACTTGCAAATATCCCCAAAAATAGGACCGCTCCAAGAAGAAGCTTACCCAAATTAGGTATTCTACGGTAATTTCTAGCAATTGTTTTAATCATTTTAGTGGTTCAAACAGTAAAGGATTATATAATACTATTATACCCTCGCTATATAAATAATCAAAAAAACACTGCCTTTACCAGTACATTAGGTTGACAGTGTTTGTAAAATAGATTTAATATGTTATTTTAAAAAGTTTTTTAAAGACAAAAATCTATATTTTTTTTATGTTGATAAAATAGTTTGAAATTTTGTGGGTATATTTGTTTCATCAGTATATGTCGTAAAAAGTTTTTTTTCGATCATTAGAAGGTCATTCACAGATAGAGTAGGCAAGATTTTATCCTTAAAAAGTTCCATAATCGGAGAAATCTGAGAATTATTTTTGATTTTTTCATAATATAAATACATCGCATAGGCTACTTCTTCGTGGGTTCCTATACATTCAAATGGCTTGATACCATCAATACCAAGAAGTTCTTTATAGAGAGGAGTGAGTTCTTTATTTTCATATAATTCTTGACTAAAAATCTTTTGTACTTCTTCATCATTAAGAAATGGTCTCAGAGTTGTATATACAAAAGCACATTTTGGGCAGACCCCACATCGGCGATGTTCTGTAGTTTTATTATTTTCTATGATTTTAAAGTTATTATTACAACTACTAAAGCTTCAAAAATATTGTGAATATTGAGAAAAAACTTTTGCTATTTTTATTTCATACATTCCTCTTAGGAGGCTGAAATATTCTAGATTAGGAGAAAGATATTTTCAAATATATTTATTAAAATCTGATTCAAATTCATAACTTTTCGATCGTTGATGATTGATTTCTATCCCATCCAAAAAGGTATTTCCTTCATTTGCACTTTTTTCATTGGACATAATAATATATCTATAATTATAGAGATATGCTGCAGTCACTAGTACAAAAGCAATAACTCCACTGATAGGTACATGACCATTATAATATCATTGTTTATTCATTTCAAAAAGTTTTGGATCCATTTCTCTTTTCATAAGCAATCTTGGAGCGCCTATAGCGTCTCCAACCACCTTATGAAGATAATAATCCTTACCAAATGTAGAGGTATAAAATGGTATATGTAGTTTTTTAATGGCTTCTATACTGACTAAACTATCTTTTCCTCATCAGAGCGCAATCATGGGGATATTGGAATTTGATGAGAAAAATGTATGTGGGACTTCTTTATCTCAGTTTACAAAGTTGATAAATTCTTTGGGAGAAAGTTTATTTGTATAAAAAAATTCTCATAGTCCTTGAGTATAAAAGTTTTTCCAAAATTTTTGTTGGTTTTCATCGAGTGATCAGGTTTCTATAACCAAATCCTTGGTAGGATAAAGCTTATAATAACTGATTCCTATAGCCAAAGAAAGATGGAAGAGGAGTGTATGTATTATTTCAGGATCTATAGGGGATATTACTTTAAATTCAGGACAGGCGAAATCGATAGTTTCTGTAAAATCAGTCTCATGATCAAAGGAATAAGAAAAAGATGCTTTGAGAGTTTTTGCATCAAAGGTATATCATGTAAAATAGAAGGTCTGAAAAGGTTTCATTTCCCTATGTATAGGTAAAAATACGATAACTTTACGATAGCCATTGAGGCTGGAAAATCAAGAACAATATATTATCTCAACAATGTATTGACATTTGATAGGAAATATGTATAAAATAGAAAGTAACCTTAAAACAAAAAATAAAATGAAAAAAATTAATGTTATTTTAACGGCAGTTCCTCAGTTCTTCAAAACTTCGTGGAAAGCAGAAAAAGAACATTACATCTTAAAAAGAAATGTAGAAGTTCTTGAATATCTTAATAAAATCTAAAAACAAATCTAAAACCCTAAAACTAAAAACTATGATGCTAAATGCAATTTTTGTAGCAGAGAATGTACCAGCAATGATTGTGGTATGTGCAATGATGTTCTTTTTTGGACATATGATTAAAGCCCTTTGGCCAAAAAGAAAAGAAAATCAAATTATTAAGTAGCAGTAGTATAATGAATGAAAAGACGGTCTGTTTCAGACCGTCTTTTTTCTAATTGCATTTTATCAATAAAAGAGTATGCTAAAGGTATATAACGTCTTATATCTTATGAGATATATATGATAAATTTTGAAACATTCCAAAATAAGAAAATAGCTATTTTATGATATGGAAGAGAGGGGAAGTCTTCTTTGCAATTTCTTCTAAAGATTTGAATTTTTCCCAAAAACATCACTATTTTAGATGAAGCAAAAAAAATAGAATGATTGGGTGAAGATTTTTGAAATATTAACCAAGAAGTTAATCTGATTTTTTGAGATAAATATCTGGATACATTAAAAGTATTTGATATCATTATCAAAACATCAGGAATATCTCTTTATAATAAAAAAATATATCCCCATAAACAAAAAATAACTTCTCAAGCACAAATATTTTTTGATTATTATAAATGAAAAATTATAGCGGTCTCTTGAACTAAAGGGAAATCTACGACATCTACATTGATTTATGAAACAATCAAACACGCCCAAAAAAATGTTGTCTTAGTTTGAAATATAGGGAAACCAGTACTTGATAATCTGGATACAAAAAATCTTGCATCACAAAAAAATGAATATGCAGTATTTGAGGTTTCGAGTTATATGTTGGAAGGACTCAAAAAAAATAATTATATAAGTATATTACTCAATATTTATTCTGATCATACCGATTGGCATGATGGATTTGATAATTATGAACGTGCAAAACTCAATATACTCAATAATAGTAAATATAATTTAGTAAGAGATGAAATTATAAATAAAGATATTTTCGATAAAGAAGATTTAAAGGAATTAAATATTCATATATTCTGACATATTTGAGATTATATATATAAAGACAGAAAATTTTTTGCAAAGAAAAAGGAAATTTTTGATGATCATGGTATCATACTTAAAGGAGAACATAATATGATGAATATCTCTGCGGTACTTGGGGTCTGTGATATTATGAAAATAGATTATACGATATTGGAAGAGACGATAGCAACATTCAAATGACTTCCTCATAGAATGGAAAATATATGAATTTATGGGGGAATAACCTGGATTGATGATGCAATTTCTACGACACCAGAAAGTACAATTCAAGCAATACAAACATATGGAAATCAAATAGATACTATTTTTCTTTGATGAACAGATAGAGGATATGTATTCAATGATTTAATTAGTTGTATTCGTAAATCAAGTATTAGAAATATTGTTGTCTTTCCTGATTCTGGAGAGAGAATCGCTGATGCAATTAAAAATCAAAATATACCTGTAGGTAAAGAAGTTGTGTGGATTAAAATTTTTGCTACAAAATCAATGAAAGAAGCTATAGAATTTGCGTATAAAAATACCAAAAACGGTAAGATATGTCTGCTTTCTACAGCATCACCAAGTTATAGTGTACGAAAAAATTTTGAAGAAAAATGAGATCTTTTCAAAAAATATATCAAAGAATTAGTATAATTTTACCTGCTTATTTTTGCTATGAAAAGATTTTTTCTACTTATTTTTTCTTTATTACTCATAGGAGTTACTTTTGCACATCAGCCGAGATTGGTCTTTGATCAGCCAGTAGGACAGATAATACATATACAAAATCCTGAAGTTTCGCAAGCATTTTATGGGGTTTTATCAGGACAAGATGATATATATCAAATTATTTCTGATACTGGATTCTTGCTCTATGTAAATATCGTTGTACCAAAGATATATGGGAGTAGAACTGATTTTACTGTGGATATAATAGAAGGAAATAATATTGTCTATACAAGATTAGACGGAAAAGCTTTTGTGTGGACTGATTTTTTTGAACCATTTGCAGGAGATACATATTTACAATGACCTAGTTTAGAGAAACAGGTGTGATCAGGAATATATATCATTAGGGTAGCCAATCCAGCTTATCAAGGAAAATATTCGCTCGCTATTGGTAAATTAGAAAGTTTCCCACTTAATGAAACAATACATACGTATAAGGTATTACCAGAATTAAAGACTGTGTTTTTCGAAAAACCATGGTATATTATTTTTCGAAATATTATAGGGTGAATGTTATTATTATCTATCATAATAGTTATATTAATAATATGGGGGATCATAAAATTTATAAAATACAAAAGACGTAAATAGTCGAAAGACTTGACTTTAGAAGGCAAATCGATAATAATAACCTGCTAAATTTTTAGCAAAAAAAAAAAAAATAAAAAAACAATTAATTGTATGATGAAACAAAAAAAATCACAAATCGGTATCGAAAAACTTAAAGAAGTTAGTGATGATGAGCAAGTAAAAAAATTGCTCGAAAAGATTAGGGATCTCAAAACAGGGGAACAAATAGAATTAACAGTTTCTATAACTACAAATAATCTTGTATGGCAAGATCAATGTTTATTTACATTCGATACTTGTCGATGTGGTAATAAACATCATAACGTTATTTCTATTGTTAGAGATTTATTACAAAAGCACTATCCTGAAGAAAAATGGACACGAAAGAAAGTTGAACCTTTGATTGATTTTAAATAACTTGAAATCAATCAAAAAACAACCAAAGAAAAGAAAGTAGCTTAGTTAAACTAACAAAAAAACAAAGAGTCTGGAATTTCCTGACTCTTTTGCTTTTACTTTAAAAATGAAATGATTAGTATATATTATACAAATTTATTTTATTATTCATATATATGACAGAAATAGCTTTAGTATTGATAGATTATCAGAGTGAATGGACTAATCCAGAAAGCGAATATTATGTAGGTGATATACAAGAAGTTGTTGGTAAGGTGAATTATCTGATCGATCACTGTAGAACAAGAGGATTCAAAATAATTCGAACAAAACATAGAGAAACTAATTCAACAGATTTTTTCTGACCAGAAACTAAGTTCATTCCTGAACTCAAATTTCAGGATACGGATACGGTTATCATCAAAAACAAGATCAGTCCTTTTTATAAAACTTTATTAGAAAAAGAACTAGAGGGAATTAAACATGTTATTGTATGTGGAATTCTTACGAATCTATGTGTAAGAAGTTTTATTCAAGATGCCTATGATAGAGAATTTAAAATCACAGTCATCAAAGACTGTTGTGTAGCTCATGATCTAGAGTTACAAGAATATACTTTCTATGATCTAGCTCAAACAAGAGAGGAGATAGATTTTACAAACATTAAGGAATTTACAGAATAAACACAAAAATAATTCTTCCTGTCTCTCTGAAATAAAGGGGGATTTTTTTAAAATAAAAAAAAGTCCACCTGCGTGGACAAGTCCCTCTATTTTAGAGGGATTTAGGGAGTAAAATTAGTCTATAAAACCCTTAAAGTCTTTGATACTATCAAAAGATTTATATACGGAAGCAAATCTTACATATACAACAGGATCTACTTTTTTTAATGCTCTGAGTACATCATCACCGATTTCTTTGGAAGTAATAGCGTTTTTGTCAATTGACCACTCGGCTTCTAGATTGTTGATAAGATTTTCTATTTGTTCTCTATCCATTTCTCTTTTAGCAAAAGCTAGCAAAAGTGCCTTTTTGAGCTTTTGTCTATCATACATTTCTTTGGTGCCATCTTTTTTGATTACAACCAATTCTGTAAATCCCTTTCTTTCAAAGGTTGTAAATCTATGTTGGCAGTATTCACATTCTCTTCTTCTTCTAATACTTTGACCGTCTTCGATTACTCTTGAGTCGATAACTTTAGTCTCCATGCTCTGACATTTTGGGCACTTCATAGCTTACAGATTAAATATAAAAATAATGAATAGTGAAGAATGAAAAATGAATAATGTTGGTATTTTTTTATTAATAAATCTGATTCCATCATTTTTCATTATTAATTATTAATTTTTCATTAATGTATTCTATTGTGGCATCAGAAATCTTTTATTGTAATAGCTAATATTTTTAAGAAATCATTTAAACCAGATAATATCTTCACTGATAATTTTCTTCTGGGTTTCTTCAAGGCTTTTCTTCCCAGAGAAAAATACTCGATTATCATATCCAATTTTAAGATAGTCTTTATTATCATCGATTTCAATCCAGTGTTTGATAATTTCATTAAAGTCAGCTTGAATGGTATTGATGATATGTATTATCTTTTTGTGGTAATATTCATCGATATTTAATATATCTTGGACATAGAGTTTGATGAGTAATTCAGTATCAATATTGGTATTTTTTGTCGTAGTTTGATCTCTGAGATAGGTGAGATAAATAAGAAATCCGGAGAGCGTCTCTCTAATGGTTGAAAATATTCCCAAGATTGCAAGGTCAGAATATTCTTTTTTAAGAATGACTTTATTTTCAGTAACCGCTCTAAAAAACCTTTTACTAATCCAAAAATCTAGATTATAAATGTTTTCTTTAATGTGATAAATATCTTGTTCGGTAAGTTCTTTTTTCAAAACTTTTATAAAGTTCTGATGTTCAAGGTTTTTAGAGATATCTTGGTAAACGGATTCGATAAATTGTTTGTCTGTTTTTTGTATCATTACAGAAATTTCTTGTCCTATAAGTCATTTGAAAAGTTCGATTATTTTTTTATTTTTGATATATAGTCTTATATCTTTTGGATTAATATCTTGTAAAATCGTAGCTATAAATGTTTCATCAAAAGACTTAAGAAGGCTTATATTAGAATAAATATTTTTGATATTAGTTTTGTGGGGTAAAATAAATTTTTGTTTTCATGCTCTTACATTTTCAGCGGTATGTTTATAGAAAAATACATTTTTACCATATTGATAGAGGAGTCATCCATAGTATAAAAGTGTATAATTTTTTTCATCTAGTTGGTCATCTATCTGACTTATATTTTGGATTATAGGTTTTCTAAATAATCTTAGAAAGAAGCTATCACCTCTAGAAACTCGCGATCAACCTATAAGAGTGATATAAAAATTGAGAAGTTTTTCCATCATTTTAGATTCTTTTTTGATTCTTTCAGGAACCTTAAAACTTTCAAGATTATCAACATCTTCTCCGATAGAGGACATAAGATCATCTAAATCTTCCTTAGCGATATCTCACTTAGCATCTTGATCTCTAAAAACAGTAATCATATATTTTTGTACACCTCAGAAAAAGTTTTTTTTGAAGTTTCTATAATCAGTAATATAGAGTAAAAATTTTTCTAATTGACTATCGTCTTTACGGAAGCTTTTGGTAAAATCATCAAGTATTTTTTTGTCAAAAATCTTGGAAATCACCGTATCAGTAATCAAAAACATATCTGAATCTATAAAGAGATATCTGAGTAAAATATCAGCAGGAAGTATAGATTGCATGACTTTAGTCTCTATAACAGAGAAAGTTTCTTTATTGGTGTATTCTTTATGATTAGCGATAAATTCTGCATATATATTTTTTTCGTTACCTTTGAGTTCATCATAAAATAACCAAGCATAAAGGTCTTTATCATCAACATATTGATGAACGAAAATGGTGTTAAAGTTTTTGTATGTAGCAAAAAGTAAGAAAAATAATTCAATTTGATTGAGTAATTCTTTTTTAAGTTTTTTGATAATGATAGGATCAATTTTGCTTCCTGTTTGCTGAAAAACGAATTCATAAAATGAAAACATAGTCTCTACAAATCGATTATAATTTTTTTCTCTATCGTTATAGGGAAATATTTTTATCCTTGATAAAAAGACAAAACTAAGAAGATAGATAGTATATAAAAAATTAAGATAATATTCAGGTGGGTATGATCTAAAAATATCCTTTACATATAGGGCTGCAACCAAAGATAAATTGTTGGCAATATTTGCTGGGGAAAAAAATCTATATCCATTGAGATTTGCGGTCGCACAATAACTATAATAAATATCGATATCTTTTGGCTTAATGGGTTGATTTTCTCCAAATCCAATTTTAAATTCAAATGGATCAAGTGTTATATCAAAGAGATTGAGTTTATAATTTTCTACAATTTTTCTATTGATGACAGAAAAAAATTCTTTCGTTGAAATAAACGAAATAAACATACTTGCAGGGTTTATCGTTTGTGAAACTATTTCGTCAGGGAAAAGGGACAATAAAACTCTTTTAAAGAGTTGCATAGTATACTCTTAAGGCATTAAAATATTATTTTTGTTTTGCTAAGATAGTAACTTTATATTTCAAAACATCTCGTGTTTCTCTTGGGTTGATATCAAAGAGGACTAGAACATTCCCATCTTCATCTTTTTCTGTTCATTTTACGATTCCTTCGATGTCTCCAAGTTTTTGTGTTGTTCAATTTTCTATTTTGATACTAAGTTTATCAAAAATAAGTTGAGAAATCTTTTGTATTTTACTTGTATCATATATTTTTCCATATCACTGATCAGGAGTGATAGTCATAGTTTTAGTACTTCCTATTTTCATACCGACAACACCTTCATCCAATCATTGAATTATATTACCTGATCCAACAGTAAACATAAGTGGCGTTTGTTCGGTATTTTGATCAAAAATTTTTCCGTCAGGAAATGTAGCAGTATATGTGATAGAAATAATATCTCAAACCTTTATGCTATTTTTGCTTGCGCAACCAGCGATAATAAAAAGAGAAAATACTGTAATAGAGAGGAAACTAATGATTTTTTTCATGGTTTGTGTTTTTAAACAAGGTAAAAAAGACCTTTGTATTCAATACTGCTTATTTTAAGCATATAAGCTTATAATTCAACCCAAATTCTCTAGTTATTGATCTTATCAAGGATAAATTTTTTCCATGATTCTTGGGGACTATTTACATTTTTATCTTGATAATCAACAAATGATGTTGCAGTATTTCATGTATTTGTACGCTGTTTTTGATACATTTCTTCAAATTTAATAATATATTCATTTTTGAGAAGCATATTATTCTCATGTTCGAGAAAGTATCTAGCATAATCAGATTTTTCATAATTTACCAAAAAATTCTGCGTAAAATTGAGTTCATCAGTTCTTGTCTGTTGTTCTATGACTGCATCTGCGATTGCTGTTTCTATAGAAACATAATTTACATAGGTTTTAATCGCAATAATCATCGCAAAAATATCTAGGATCAAAATTCCATATTTTATGCGATTTGGATATCTTCTAAGAAGTGCTTGTATATAATCCATGACAAAAGAATGAGTAATGAATAGTGAATAATGAATAATGCTGGATTTGCAAGAAGATGGACTATTGTAGATTTACGATAGTTTGTAAATAAACAATTCATACATTTTTCATTATTAATTTTTAATTGTTCATTAGGTTTAGAGTATTGTTATTCTTGGTTGAAAATTCAAGCCAAAATCTTACAAAAATGCTAAATGTTGAATGCTAAATGCTAAATATAAAGAAAATTACTTCAAACTTCAAACTTAACATTTAAAATTTAAAATTGTATTATAGTATGGCTATACGCAAACTTCCAGAATATCTCGTCGATAGACTCAAAACAGGTGAAATTATAGAAAGACCAGCTACTGTTATCAAGGAATTAGTAGAAAATAGCTTAGATGCAGGAGCAAATACAATTCAGATAACTATTCACGATGGTGGAAAATCATTTATCAGTGTCGAAGATGATGGATCATGAATAGAACTTTCAGATATGGATTTTTTATTTGAAAGATATACAACATCCAAGATCTATGGAGAACAAGATTTATTTAATTTAAATAGTTACGGATTTCGTGGTGAGGCCTTAGCGAATATATCAAAAGTCAGTAAAACAACGATTATTTCAAAAACTGAATATAGTGAAATAGGAACCAAAATCACAAAAGTATGAATGGATCCAATAATCAAACATCAGCCAGTAGGATTCGCTCATGGGACAATAGTAATTGTACAAGATCTATTTTATAATGTATCTGAAAAGCTTAAATCATTGAAGTCTTCACAGACAGAATTTTTTTATTGTTACAATTATATTGTAGATATTGCTATTATGTATCCAAACAAGACCTTTGTGTTCAAAAAAAACGATAAAGTAGTGTTTAATCTTCAGCCGAAAGATACATTAATAGAAAGAATTACTGATATTTATAAAAAAGATCGATCAAAACATAGTAAACAGTTACAATATATTGGAGAAGAAATATCGCTTTCTGGTGTTGTAGGAGATACACAAGTATCGTTTTGATCACCAGAAAATATAAAAATTTACATCAACAAAAGACCAATTCAAGATAAGGGCCTTATAAAGGTGATTACAGATGTTTATAATAAAAAATTATTACCCAATGAATATCCATTGGCTATTTTAATGATTGATACAAAGCCAAACTTTGTAGATGTTAATAGAGATCCAAAAAAATTAGAAGTAAAATTTACTGATGCGAGGAAAGTATGTGATATAGTATATTCTCATATCCAAGAAGTATTATGATGACAAAAAATATCTACGGCATCCAATATATCTGTTTCAGATATTGAGGAAATAAAACATACAGCTGAAATTATCAGATCTCCATCTAATGAACAAGAACAGCTTCGAGATAAAGAGATAGGGGAGTATAAAATTATAGGACAGATTCGAAATTCATATATTATTCTTGAATCTCAAGATACAATGTATTATATAGATCAATATGCATTGGCAGAAAGAATACTTGTTGAAAAGATTAAATCATGGGTAAAAACCACTAGCTCACCGTCATCAGAAATTCTTTTACAGCCAATTACGATTCCAGTAGCGATTATCCCCAATCTTGATCATAAACTTGATAAAATTAGTAGTCTTGGTTTTGATACTTCAATGATAGGAGAAAATAAGATTGCTATATATTCCGTACCAGAAATATTTTCTATGTATAAAATAGATATGGAAAAGGTCTTTAATGAGATTTTATATATCGAAAATATTACTTTTGATACTATTTTAGATAAAATTTTTAGTACTCATGCCTGTAAGGTTTCTATCAAAGCAGGAGATAGACTTTCATTTACAGAGATGGTTGATTTAATAAAAGATGGATTTGCAAGTATTCCTTGATTCTTTCTTTGACACTATGATAGGCCATTTCTTATAAAAACAGAAAAAAAAGATATCGATACTTTTTTCGACAAATAATTGAGATACATGATATTTATCATGTATAATTTTTATGGATAGCAACAATTTCTGCTTTAGTATATCATAAATGATTTAAGAGCATATAATCAAAAACATCCTTACTGAGCTCATCACTGAGATCAAAAATTTTAAGTAAGAGTGGTATATTTACATATCATTTTTTGAAATGAGGAATCTTTTCCTTGGCATCTTCCAAGAGTTCTATAAGTTTTAAATTACCTCCCATACCATAGGTGTTAAAATATGTCTCCCAGTCTATTTTTCCATCTTTATCTTTAAATTTTTTACCCACAAAGGTACATACTTTTAGGATATCTGAAAGAGAAATATTGAGTGGGTTTTTTGTAATATCATAAGTATTATCCAATACACAGCTAAGATAAAAAACTCATAATTCATCCCTTACTATGCGTAAATAATTTTTATAATCTATAGGTTTTAATTCGGGTTTGTTTGCTACAATATCATAATATCTTCATATAAGAATAAGAAACTCTTGATCTTTTGATGAAAGTGTAGTGTTTTTCAATCTATCTATTTTTTTAAACATATCAGAAAATTCATCTAACCATTCGTTTTTAGAATCCTGATTTTGTGTTTCAGGGTTTTTCCATTTTAAAATATCTGCAACATTATGTTTTATATTATTAAGATATTGTTCTAGTCATTCTGGACTAGATAAATCTGGTATGATATAATGTTCTATGCCCATGATAGTGTATAATATGAATAAATATATGTATATTATATTCAAAACTCTACTTTTTTGCAAATAGTATTTTTATGTTATTTTAAATAAATGAAAAAATCACCAATTAAGGCGATTTTTCATAATATATTTCTATCTAATTTCTATCTGATATCCAGTAAGTTGAGTTGCTAATTTTACATTAGATGCTCATTTACCGATTGCTAGTGCTTTCTGATTTTCTTCCATAGTCACGATAGCTTTGTTATCAATAATTTCTACATTACCTATTTGTGCTGGTTTAAGACAATTTTTGATTAATTGAACTGGATCATCACTATCTTCAACGAAATCTATTTTTTCTCCATCAAGAAGTGAAAGTACAGTATTAATTCTATCTCATCTACTTCCTACCATTACTCCAACAGGATCAACTTTTTCTTCATTGGAATATACGATGATTTTTGTTCTTTTTCCAGGAATTCTCACGATTTTTTCAATAGCTACAATACCTTCTTCGAGTTCTGGTACAATTTTTCTTAAGATAGCTTCGATATATTCAGTAGTAGATTGAGTAATTTCAAGAACAATACCACCTTGTCCTTTAGAAATTTGTTTCAAAAGTACAAATATTTCTTCACCTGGTTCATACATTCTATTTGGAATTTGTCCATCTGGTTGTAATACTACAGCCGTTCCTTCAATATCAAGGATTATACTATCAGCATGTACTCTAATAACTCTAGCTTTCAATAATTCTCCCTGTTTGTTTTGAAATTTCTCGTAAAATCTTTCTCTTTCGATGGCTTTCAAACTTTGTTTGATAGTCTGACCAGCAGATTGAGCAGCGATTCTTGAAAGTTCAAGTGTTTTAGGAGTTACATTGATCAATAATTTTTCTCACATAGTCACATCCTTTCTGATTTTTTTTGCATTAGCAAGTGTAATTTGAATTTCATCGTCTTCAACTTCTTTAGATACTTCAAGTTCTCTATATATAGTTACTGTTCCATCGTTTTCGATGTTTACGATAATGTCAGATTTTTTGTATTGAGGATAATCTTTTTTAAATCCAGATTTGATTCATGATTTTACAATCTCAAGAACTTGGTAGGGATCGAATTTATAATCATCTACAAGTGCCATGATTGCAGCTTGGATACTTTTTCCATCTAATTTCATGATGTTTTTTGAGTAAATAAAAAATAAGATAATCTTGTTATCTTATTAAGGTTATATTTAAGATATACTTTTGAACCGTATTTGCAATACTATTTAAGATTTCTTATATTATTTCCTGTTTTTTTAGTATCTTTATGATAGTATCTCTCATTCATAAAAATCTTCCAATCATAATGCCCGCCACCAATGAAAATGTAATCACAAAAACTAAAGAATGTTCGAAAAAAAGACCGACAAGATAGCGTCTTGAAAAGGAAAATATTATATATATTCACAAAATTATTCATCCGATTTTATCAACGCGTGATGTTACAACCTGCTCTTCTATATGTCGATAAATCTGGAACATACGAGACATGAAAAATCATGCTATTAACCCAATTCATCGGATTCCAAGTGCAAGAAGGGGATTGAGTCCCGTCGTAATGATTTCATATACCACAATACCAATCATTATAAGAGAAAATACAAAATAGATTTTCATTTTCTTAGAAAGTTTTTTGTGTATATGTTTTTTTATACGAGCTTTTTTGTCTGTCATAGCAAAATGATAATTAAATTTTTTGTAATAAATCAGTGATTATACTATTATATACATTCATTCATTCATCGGTGAGTCTGAGTTTAGTTTCGTCGAATTCAATCAATCATTCTTTCATATAGGTTTTCAAAAGGGATTTATATGTCGGTACGAGAAGAGGAATAAATTTTTCAAAGTTAGCGATTCCTTCTCTGGTTCTTAATCTGAGAAAAAATTCTTCAATTAATAAATCTGATTCATTTAATATCTGGACATCTTTTTCGGCAATTCGATTTCATTCAATATATTGTTTAATATCTCAGATATTTGTTCGACGTTTATTTCAGAAAAACGAAGAAGCTGAAATTCAGAGTCCGATATAGGGTTCCATATTCCAATAGACCATATTGTGGATTGAAGTTTTACCGGCTCTGGCAAAATTAGAGATTTCGTATCTAATAAATCCTTCTTCTTCGATTATATTTTTTAGTAATAGAAATTCTTCCATAATTTCTTCATCAGTTCCATAATAGATTTTATCACAAGGTTTATGAGCAATATTTTCTAATGTATATAAAGAAATACTATCGATATATCCGCTTGCCAAAAACTTTTTAAAAAACTCACGCTTAAATTCATGCCAGAGTTGTTTAAAACCATTCTTGCTGACCTGAAATTTACCAAAAGCAATAAAATCAAAATTAAAGACATTATTGTCTTGTTTGAGTGTGACAAGTGTTCTTAGAAAATCAACAATACCTGAAAAAGAGTAAGCTCTGCCTACGGTTTTTAAGACTTCGTCATCGAAACTTTGGATACCAAAACTATATCTTAGTCTAGAGATTTTTGGATATTTTTTATTCAATGTTTTCACAAAGTCTAAGACTTCCTCTTCAGGATAAGGGTTGAGTTCTATACTTAATTCACCCAAATCTTCTAAATCAAATTTAGTATGGATATATTCGATGATATCGATCATTCTTGTAATTCATATCTTACCTGGAGTTCCTCCTCAGAAATATAATGTTTTGAGTGATTTATCAGTGAGTGTATTTGCATAATGATCAATTTCTTTCTTTAATGCTAAGATATATTCATCTATTATGATATCAGAAGAATCGATTGACATAGTATTAAACGAGCAATAACTGCATCTACTAGTACAAAAGGGTATATGGATATATAAACTTATCATATAAAAAATTATACATTAAAATAATATCATTCTGAATCTGTCTGTCGTAGGAAAAGTGTAATGAAGGATATAACAATTACTAGGTATTTTACCTTAGTTTTATGAAGATTAGAATAATAAAATTATTTTATTTTCTTGTTAAATTAAGACCATCAGCGTATTCAAACTTGCCGAGTTTGGATCAGATTTTATCTTTTTTACAGTAGTGTTTATAATCGAGTACTTTTTGTTTTCTAACTTCCAAAGGTTCTTTCGATATCATTCCAGGGCCACCGATACATCATCATTCACAAGCAAGGATATCAAGAAATTTGATATTAGGATTATTTTTAAATTCTTGGAATCCTGCATCGAGATGTGTTGGTCCATCGACGACGAGTATTTGTGATTTATCTATGATGCCTTTCACGTGTAAACTATCAGCAACTCATCAAGTAAGTGGATAGACCTTAGTATAATCATTATAAAACTTATCAAAATCTGGTGTACCATCTTCGGTCACGGAATAAGTGAATTCTTTCGGTGTGATATTATTTTCTTTGTTATGTATAAAAATATCTTGAAGTTCTTTAAATGTAATCGCATAATTAATCTCATATTCTTTCGCCTCCATTTTCTTCGCAAGACACGGTCCTATAAATAATGTCTTATGATCTGGTCCATATTCTTTCTTTACAAATCTATCCATGATGATCATAGGTGAGGCTACATCGATAATAAATTCTTTCAGTTCGGGATATTTAAACTCAATCATTTTCACAACGGTAGGGCAGTTAGGACAAATATATCTTTTATCTGGATTCTCTTTGAGGATTTTCTCGTATTCCATATTGATGAGTTTGGCTGCATACGTCAATTCCACGGTTTTTTCTACGCTAATCATCTTAAGATCAAGAATGATATCAGGATAAATGAAATCTACTGGGAAGCTTGGTGCAAGCAATACTACGATTTTTTCATGTTGTAAGGCATCTACAAGAGTTTGTAGCTCTGGAGTGAGGACCATTTTCATATATGAAAAAATAAAGTCACTTTCAGTGTATGAAAGCTATATGGCTTTTCAAGCTATAATTTTATACCGTATAGATGATTTTATCTCAGATTTCTAATTCAGTTTTGTCTTCAAAAGTTCCTATAATTTTTTTTATTGTAATTTCATCATAGGCATCAATTTCAGGACAATGTAATTGTGGTCTAACGACAAAAATTCATTTATCGATTTCCATAATATATCCGATTTCTTCTTTTCATTTTCTTGTTGCTTCGTGTTCAAGTAATTGTCTGTTTACTAACTGCCTGAGTTTTGTAAATCTCGTTCTGATTTCATAATCATCAACCTTATTTGGCAATTTGCTCGAAGCAGCCATCGGCTCATCGTGATATTCAAAAAGTGCTATATTATCAAATTTTGTTTCATCCACGAATTTCACAAGTTTATCAAAATCTTCTTTCGTTTCTCCGGGGAATCCGATGATAAGATTTGTTCTAATATATCTCACAGGAAATATTTTTTTAATCTGATCCAAAAATTTTGCAATATATCATTCATCGTAAAATCTTCCCATTTTTTTCAAGACCGGTGAACTAATATGTTGTAATGGGACATCAAAATATGGTAAAAATTTTTTCAATTTTTTCAATTCTTTGACTTGATTTAAGGTTACAATATCTGGATAGAGATAGAGGAGTCTATACGTAAAGTTTCACTTTACTTTGTCTAATTTTTTTAACAATTCCAATAATTGTGGCTTTCCATAAAGATCAGTTCCGTATCTCGTTGTATCTTGAGCGATAAGGATCATTTCTTTGATGCCATTGGCAATCATATTTTTTGCTTCCGTGATTATTTTTTCTATCGTAAGTGATTGCTGTTTTCATCTGATAGCTGGGATAATACAAAAGGTACATTTATTGTCACATCATTCAGCGATTTTGAGATATTCAAACTTTTGTTCTAGATTGGTATACACTCTCGGTCCTGTCGCAAATTCAAAATCTCCGTAATTTTTACTATCATATCATTGTATGATATTTTTGAGATTTACTTTATTCAAGTCACCTCGTGAGAGATAATGTACGTTTTTTATTCCCTCTTCTTGAGTGAGTTTCTTATAATACTGCACTGCACATCAGAGCAAGTAAACAGTCTTCCCAGCTTTCAAAAGTTTACGCACCGTAGTATCAGCTTCGTCTCTTCCTGAAGAGATAAATCCACAAGTATTTACAAATATTGTATTTGTCTTTGTATCAAAAGGATCAGTGAAATAATTTAACTGATATTCAGGAGTTTTTATACTCATATCAAAAAGTCTTCCAAGAAAATACTGGCTATCAATCAGGTTTTTGGTGCATCATAAATTGATAAGTGAGAAGTTTAATATATTTTTCATAGATTTTAATCATTACTAAATACTTCTTCTATACCATCTTTCAAATTATATCCATCCATAAATTCTTTCAAGTGTGGTTTCTTTTTAATCAAAGTGTCTATACTGAGGATAAGTGAATCATAGTTTCATGATTTAGGATATACATAAGTAATCGGATCCAAAAGTCCTGTAGGTCTGATAATTTGTTCTACAATTTTATCTGACAATTTGAGTTCATATTCTGATGGTGTGGCTGATAAAAAAATAGATTTCGTGTCCTTCTTATGTTTTTTAACAAGCGTCATTAACTGATTTTCTCCACGTGCCTCTTTCATTTTTTTATATTTATTGAAAATTTCTACGTGGGTATTTGATACATTAGAATTAATATCAAATGCTTGATCGAGAACGATATCTTTCAAATCTTTTCGTCACAAAATTCATTCAAGTTCTTCAAATCTTAATGGTCTATGATCGACCGCTGAAGGAAGTCTAAAACCATATTTTATAAGATTTGCTTTTCTTGATCTATCGCCTCATGGCATAGCTCTGAGTTGTGGTAATGTCATATGTGATTCATCCACAATCAACAAAAAATCATCAGGAAAATAATCAAAAATAGTATTTGGTGGTTCACCAGGAAGTCTATTATCAAAATAGAGTGAGTAGTTCTCGATACCATTTACAAATCAAGTTTCTCTGATCATCCTGATATCATATTCTACTCTTTTTTTGATTCTTTCTGCTTCTACGAGCATTCATTGTTTTTCAAATTCTTTAACTCTAAGATTTTTTTCAGCATCCATTTGTTCGATGATAGTATCTAGATCAGAGATGTCTTGTAAAAATTGTGTAGCTGGCCAAAGAATGACTTTATTTTTATTTTCTTTATGTTCAAAAGTTAATGAGTCTTTCAGTTCAATTAATTCAAGGGTCTCTTCATTGAAATGGAGTCTGTACACGAATTTCTCTGTACTCGCGAAAATATCCAGAATATCTCCTTTAAATTCAAACATCCCATGTTCTATTTTTGAAAGGATGAGTTTATACTGCATATGGAGAAGTTGTTTTTTTAATTCTTTGAAATTATATTGTTTCCCAACTTCAAATTGTAAACAATTTTCTTTAAACAATCTTTTTTGTCATAATCCATATAGTGATGAAGCCGATGCAACAACAATTACATCTTTTCTAGAAAGTAAGGATGCCATAGTTGCAAGTCTATACATCTCGATTTCTTGGTTGATAGTCGCTTCCTTTTCTATGTAGAGTCCTTGAGCTGGAAGATAACTTTCTGGTTGATAATAATCGAAATACGATACGAAGTAATGGACAGCATTATTAGGAAAAAAATATTTAAACTCTGTTGCAAGCTGTGCAGCCAATGTTTTATTATGAGAAATAATTAATGTAGGCTTTTGTAAGTGTTGAATCATATTCGCCATTGTAAAAGTCTTTCCTGTTCCTGTAGCTCAGAGCAGGGTAGCTTTATTTTTTCCACTTTCAAAAAGTGCCTTGATTTCCTCAATAGCTTTGATTTGATCTCCAGCTGGTTGATATGATGATTGTAACTCGAATAACATAATTTCACCTAGTGAGTAATAAATAGTAAATATATATATTTTTTCAGCTCAAAATCCATCTCTAACATGAAGATTTTATTATTTAGGGTTGATAATATATCATATATATGTATACACACAACTCAATAAAAAAACAAAATATATGCAAGAAGAAAAAAACAACATCACAGGTGTGCGCAAAAAGCGCATTAGAATTACAAAACTATTAATGAAGATTGCTTCGTCAAATAGTAAATCTCCAAAAAAGAAACATAAAAATTTCTTTGAAAACAAAAAAGAAATTAACAATAATCGTAGCATTCATCGTGAGGTTGCTGGTATGTTTAGTGTTTATGGAATAGGAGTAATTTAATATTAAACTGATGTAGTTAAAAGAAAATTCCGAGAGTTTTTCCTCGGAATTTTTTCTTTTAGTAAAATATTTGTAATTAAAAAAAACTCACCGAAGTGAGTTTTTCTATACCGACGATGTCTCAAATATAAACATGGTTATGCTTCTAGTCCTTAAATTTTTCTTTCAATCTCTTGATTGTTTCTTCTCTCTTAGCCAATCTTGCAGCTTCTTTTTCAACCATTACTTCTTCTCTTGTTTTCTTTACTACCTTACCTGTTTCTGATTCCAATTCACTATATTTTTGAGGATTTTTTGAAGCTTTATGTTTAGCTATTTTTTCTGCTTCTTCAGGATCTTGTATTACTTTAACTGCTACATCTTTTTTTAGTTCCTTATAAAGGAATGGAACAGTAAAATCTCCAAGAACAGTGATTTTCTTCTTGAGCTTCAAATAATGAGCTTGAATTTCTACGCTATATATTTCATTGATTTTTGCAGCAATATCATTTTCATCTACCTTTGCGTAGAGAGTTCCATCAGCATTAGCTTTTCTGATAAGAGTAATACCTTCATCATTATTAAGTTTTCCAAAAAGATCTTCTAATCCAGAAGCTTTTTTTGTTCTATCTACTTCTGCAGCTGCCATTTTTTGAGCAAATTTATTTTTATTGTTAGCATCTGCTAATACAGCCATATTTTTTGGTAACAATACATTTCTAGCAAAAATAGGTTTTACTTTAACGATTTCAAACTTTTCTCCGAGATGTTTGTCGTTTAACAAAAGGATAACTTCTATCGTTTTGTTTTCTAATTTTCTTCTTGGCATTGGTATATAAACAATAATTAAAAGGTTACTATCTAGCGAATTTCTTACAAATAAAAAAATCACGTGAGAAATATATACGAATTCCTATATCGATTTCAAATGAAAATCAACTTATTGTACTAAATCGCCCGTTCCTTTGATAATTACTTCTTTTATTTGGATTCCAGCCGTGAGGAATAGATTCTGTAAAGTATTTTGGGCATTATTCTTTGCATCTTGTAAAATATTTCCACTTAATGCTTCTTGAAGTATCATTTCTCCAGCCTTTTCTCTAAGTTTATTCTCCATTTTTATATCTTGTGGAGTTACGATGCCGAGAGTGGTACTTTTAGTTGTTCCTGTAAGAGTTATTCAGAATATTTCAGGTTCTCCCAATACTATAGTAATAGTTCCATCACGAGATACTTTGATCGCTCAAGTAGTTATGTCTTTGATTATATATCCAGCACTTATTTGTCATTCTACATCCAATATCATTTTATCTGCAAAGAGTGGGCTACCAATGATTTGATCTATTCCTATATTTGGAATCAGATTGGCCAATTGCTGTTCTCATTCGATAGTTTTAGTAAGAGTTTTACTCACTGTTTCCAATTTATCTATTTTTGCTAGCTCAGTCATGATAGAAGTAGTTGTTTGTTTGATAACAGTAGCTCATTTATATTGCAACCATAACCAAAAACTATATACACAAACAAGCACAATCAGAAGTGCTACAAGATATTTCAATAAACGTTTCATAAGAAATATATAACAAATAAAATAGTTACAGGATACAAGTTTAAAGTTGTAGGTTTTTGAAACTTGCTCCTTGTTCCTTGGGTGTTTATGTTGATAACCAATTATATATGAAAAACAAACGAAATTTTTTTAAACAATCTATCTTTTGGATTTGGATCATGATTTGATTCCTTTCTTTGGGTATATGTTATTTTATTATTTCCAATTACATTCACGAAAAAAAATCAGTTCCACAGATATGTAGTTGAGAAAATTGTTTTACGGTAGAATTGGCTCGTACGACAGATGAACATCAGTTAGGACTTATGAATCGTACAAATATGGCTGAAAAAGCTGGAATGTTGTTTATCTTTCCAAAGACTGATCTCTATAGTTTTCGGATGAAAAATACATTAATTCCATTAGATATGCTTCGAATAGATGATACATTACATGTAGTTAAAATCATGACTGCTCAGCCTTGTATCAGCGACCCTTGTACGATATATAATCCAGAAATCTGAGCAACTTACGTCTTAGAAATCAATGCAGGAATCACAGCAAAATATGGAATAGTCGAATGAACTAAAATGAAATTCATCAATATGTAATATTTTTTATATTATTTATATAGTAGTCGTGTTAGCAAAAAAACTTCGTTTAACCGGAAAAGACGTAATCTTCATTACCAGAAAGAGACAATATCAAAATCAAGAATTGTTCGGATTTTTTTATATTAAACAATATCCCAATATTAAGTTCAATCAAATTTCTTCACATGTAACTATTAAATTATCCAAAAGAGCGGTAGTGAGACATATGATAAAAAGAGCAATTATGCAATCTATTCAAGATAATAATTTAGCAAAATTACCTATACATGATGTGTTTTATAAGATATTCATAGTTTTGTCCAAGGATCGCATCTGAGAAATTGATAAAAAAATTGCAAATTTTACAAAAAAAGATACAATTAAGTATATTCAAGATGAATTTGAAAAAGCACGAAAATGACTCAATAATAAACTTGAAAATAGTAAAAAGTAGCAGGTTTCAGGGAGCAAATAAAAAATAACAACCTCCAACTCATAACTTGTAACCTTCGACCTGTAACCATTTTAATTGTTTATTTTGTTAGCATGGCATTTATTCACAAAATTATGAAAGGCGGATCTGATTTTTTCAAATCAATAAAGTCTGATAATAAAAAAGAGCTTTTGGAATTGGAAAAACTAGAAAAGAAGCTTGATGAACAACAAAAAGAAGAAAAAAAATCAACAGTAAAACCTTTTGTATTTACCAATAGAATGTTTCTTAAGTTTTGGGCATTTGGTATTTTGGTAATTTTTTTCGGATTGTTTATATATCAATCATTGAATATTATTTATCTTATTTTTATGGCTTATATCGTATCGCTTGCTATAGAGGCTATTATTGATTTACTTCAAAAAAGAATAAAATATAGATGATTGGCTATTTTTCTTGCATATTTATTTGTACTTGTAGCTCTCTTATGAGCAATGGTATTTATCGTTCCATTTATACTCAATCAACTCTCGGATATTATGACTATCTTGATGGGTAATATTTCCGATTTTCAACAAATGTTGGCAACTAAATCATTAGTAGGTATTATTCAAGATACTCATTGGCTTCCAGGAAGTCTTAAACAAGCATTATTAGATTCGTTTAGTAATCCTGCAGTCGTATCGTGAGTACAGAGTCAATTAGATCAAAATATTTCTCAAGTAGTAAATCTCGGGACAACATATGCAAGAAATATCGGTAACATAGCAGTAAGTGCGGTTGGTTCATTCTTTAATTTCGTGACTCAGACATCTATTGTGCTTACTCTTGCAGTATTATTTTCTATCCAAAAAGACTCGGTTATGAGATTTATTGCAAGACTTGGTGGAGAAAAGAAATACAAATTCGTTTATATGAAACTTGAAAGAATATATAAAAAACTTGGTATTCGACTCAAATCACAGCTTTTCCTTTGTGTATTTATGGGGGTTGCTATGTACGTAGCATTGTGGATACTTGCGTTTTTTGGTATCGATCTGCCTCAGAAATGAGCACTTGCTGGTATCGTAGCAATGACAGAATTTATTCCATATATCGGTCCATTTATCGGATGATTAGCAGCTATGTTAGTTGCATTTATTCATTATGGTATCTATGGAGCATTAATTGTACTTGCTGTAGTTTTCTTACTTCAACGATTGGAAAATAATGTGTTGATTCCATTATTAATGAATAAAACACTTGGAGTAAATCCAGTTGTTATCTTTATTAGTATGATTATATGAGCGTTGATTCTTTGAGTTGTTTGAGTATTACTCGCGGTACCTATTGCAGTAATCATTACCCTTATCATGGAAAAAACATTTGAAGAATAAAATAACTTCGTGTAATTCACCTTCGGTGTAATTTGCTTCGCGTAATTAAATAATCAATTACATCTGTTAGGATAAATTACGATTAATTACGACCATAGGTCTAATTACATTTAATTTATAAAAAATTTCATGAAAAAAAAGTTATTACGATGGTATTATAAGCTATTAGGAAAATTAGCTCATTGATATATTGAAAAACATAGTCCACATGTAATAGGGATAAACGGTAGTGTAGGAAAAACTTCTTGCCGCATGATTGTATATCAGACCCTACAGCAATTTATTACCAACAAAAAAATCTATACTTCACCAAAAAACTTTAACGGAGAATTATGACTTTCACTCTCTATTTTTCAGATAGAAAAATGGGAGCCAACTATCTTATGTTTTGTTTCTACCTTAATGAAACTTATTTGAAAAAGATTTTTCTGACCTAAACCCTACGATATTATTCTCTTGGAATATGGGATTGATCGTCCTGGGGAGATGGACTTTCTTCTGACTATTACGAAACCACATATAGGAATTTTCACAGCTATAGATTCTGTACATTCAGAACAGTTTGGTAATCCAGGCGAGATAGCAAGAGAAGAAGTAAAAATGTTGAAAAGCACATTAGAATTATGATTTCTTAATGCTAACGACACCTATGCTATTGAACTTAAACAACATTTATATATTGATTATCTGACGTATCAGACAGAAGGAAACGACATTACCGCAGATATATATTTCAAAGATGAAAATTTTTTCCTCTCGGATTTTAAAGGGGGAGTAGGTGTACAATTTCATCTTCGAATCAAAGAAAAGAAATACAGCATCAAGACAAATATTCTATGAAAAGCGAATTATGGATACATTGGTTTGTGACTCGCTATCGCTAGCGTACTCGATTACAAGTATGCAAAAATGGAATCGAAAGCAGAAAATCCGATATTGAGAAATGGTTCTCATGAAGAACTCAGTCTTACGTATACACTTCAGCCAGGAAGATTGTCGGTGTTTGAATGAATAGAACACAGCGTCATTATCGATTCAACCTATAATGCTTCGCCACTTAGCGTAAGAAAAATTATCAACACGGCACACAATATTAAAGCGCAATTATTTCCAAATAGAAAAATTATTCTCGTTCTTGGTGATATGAGAGAACTCGGTGATCTGACGGAACGTGAACACAGAATGATCGCAGGATATGTTTCGCAAGTCGCAGATCATGTAATCTTAGTAGGAAAATATATGACAGATTATCTTGCTGATGAATTAGAAAAAGTCTGATATGATAAAAACAATGTAGAAAAATTCTACGACGCAAATATCGCTGGTAAACATATTCAAAAGATGTTGAAACAGCCAGGTAATGAATGTCTTATAGTCTGTAAATGAAGTCAAAATACTATCTTTCTTGAAGAAGCAGTAAAACATTTCCTACTCAATCCAGAAGATAAAAAACAACTTACGAGACAATCTAGTTGGCGGTTACATAAGAAAAAACAGTTTTTTGAAAAATAATAACTAAACGATGTTCCCTCTTTATTTGAAAGAGGGGGGACCGGAACGGTGGGAGATTTTACGAAAGTAACAAAATCCTCCGGTCCGGTAATTACCGGACCACCTCATGGAATTTATCCCGCAAGGCGGGAGTAAAGGAGGAACAATATATTTTATTCTTCCTCTTCCTCAGTTCCTGAGGAATTTTTTAGTAATGGCATGAAACGGAAATATTCGAGAAGTTGAAGTCCGGTAAATCTTCCGACAGCAATATTCAAAAGGAAAATCAGAATTAATAATTCAGGGAAAGCTAAGAGCAGATGTTTCATTCCTATTCGATAGAAAAGCCCATAAACAACGAAAGAGACAGCAAGGAATTCTATGAAAGCTACTCGTCGTCCTATACTGAAAAGTTTGAATGATTCATTGAAGACTTTGTCACTTATAAGAATAATGAATATCATTGGGAAGATTACAAATCCATTTATAAATACTGTACTATCAATTCGATTGAGTCAAAGAATGTTATTGAGTCAAAATATTAGGAGCATAAGAAAGAAATAAAGTATAATGAGAAGTGATGTTTTGGCATTATGAAGGAGATACATTTTTTTGGTAAATAATCTTATCAAGATTTTTGTAATCAATCATATAGCAAGTAATGCAAGGCTAAATGGTATACCAAGAATAGACATAGAGATTGCAAAGAGTAGAGGACTATAAATACCAAAAATTGAAAAACCTACAATTTGTCTAAGAATACTTATTGCTAAAGTTCCCAAAGAAAGAATAAGAAACATAGTAATAAGTTCTATTGGAAATCCATGATAAATAAGACGATCTACAAGATATGAAATAGGAAGGTATTTAGGTGTCTCATTAAATGAAAGGGAAAAAGGGGTGATATATTCTTCATCATTATTTATTTTCCCTAGAGAAAGTGTTGAAAGAAAATTAAGAAGTTTATCATCAGAAAGGGTATATATTTTTGTGATTTCAATGGGTTTAACATATTTTGCCAATATTCTTTTGAGAAAAAATTTATTACTACTAGTTACAAGATAAATAGTTTTATCTTGGAGGTTAAGATTATCAGATGCATGCAATTCACCCAGAATTTGTAAGAGAACATCAAATTTAGAAGTATTAATAATGAGCGTTTTACTTGCTTGAATATCAGTCATATTATCTTTTATCTTAGTACGTATTTCTTCTTCAGAAAAATTTTTATTTTCAGAAATAAATATCTCTTGTAATAATATTCTTTGTTTATCAAAATTTGTCTGAAATCAGAGATCGAATTCTTCTCCTTGTTCTCAGAGATAGGTTATAGTATTATTATAACTTACTCATCTCGTCGGAGCAGAACAGTGAGTCTCTCATTCACAGGTAGTAGAGGTGAATTGTGCTGAAGTAATATTAAACAGAAATAAACTTCCAGCAAGTAGGACTATGAGGGCGATAATTTTTTTCATAAATAATAGTAAGAGTTAAATATATTTTATTAATCTATTGTGATGATCAACTATATATCCATTTTTAGCATAAAAAGGCAATGCATATTTACTTGATTTAAGTTGTATAATAGTAGATCAAAGTTTTTTTGCTGCTTGTTCAAAAGTTTCTAATAGTATGTGCCCAATTCATTGTCACTGATACTTTTGTGTTACATAAAGATTGATAATCTTATCTTTTGTTCATCTTATCATACCTATTATCTCTTCTTGTTCTTTAGCAACGAAAAATAAAGTAGATTTTTTAAAATGAGCTAAAGTATATGTATAATCATTTTCTGGACTATAAAGCACTTTCATTCTTTTTATAAGGCCTTCAGTAGAGTCTTGTATATTGGAAGAAAGAAATGTATCGTGAATGAGATTCATAATATTTTTTATATCTTTAGTATTTTCTATATTTACTGCTATGATTTGCATAGATATACAAACAAATAAAATAAATTATCTTTTCGCAGGAGCTATATTTTTGAAAAAGCTAACTAATCAACGACAAATGTTTACAAATATTTTTTGTCTATCTGTATTGGTAATAAAAAAATTTTATGATTTTCAATATATTATAGAGTATAATCTAAATCTTCTATTTTCATTTTTCATTTATACATTTTTTCTGGATCGTTACCTGCATCTATTCGTTGTTTTATTTTTATAAGCCCATCTAGATATATTTTATCTTTGAGATATCCGGTTCATATATTTTCTGTATGTATCATTCATTTTTTTGATCTTATAACTGTTTTAAATATTCACTCAAGAGATCTGTCTGGATAAATGAATCTAATATATTCTGCTGCTTTACTAAAGGTAAATTTTTGTAATTCATGAGTGACTACATATTTTTTATAGAGAGATATTTTCTCATATTCATCAGGTAATACTTGATTTCCGTTCCATATAGCCAATCACTCTTCGTCTTTTTGATAATATGCTGTTCATGATTTGAAAATATTCCATCAAGATTTTGTTCCATTTAGATATCTTACAAGATGAGTATCTAATTCATGTGCTAATGTTGCACGCAATCATTCTTCTCTAAATATTGCTGATTTGGAGATACTTATTTTTATATCTTTTCCCATTATCACAGAAATCCTTGAAAAAGTGTCGTACGAAAAAACTATATCTACTCAATAGATCTTTTTATCAATAAGATATTTTTCTATTATTTTTTCTATTTCAGAAAGTTTCAATGGTTTGCCCAAAATATCTTTATTATATCAAAATTCATTTCTGTCCAATACTTTCTCTTTTGATATTTTCAAAAGTTCTTTATCGAATTCACCAAATATTTTTTTATTATATAATTCTATATTATCAAAATCTTGCTTACTATAAGCAAGAATAAGATTTCTTCTTAATTCTAGTTCTTCAAGCTTTTCTAGAAATAGCTTAGCAAAAGGACTTTTAAGTTTATTAGTTTGTGCTTGGAGTTTCATTATTTCATCTTTTGTTTGAAGTAATTTTTCTTCTACAGGCCATTTATATGCAAAAATAGGATTATATGCTCCATGTAAAGTAATAAATTTATCGAGTTCGCTAAAATAATTAACAGGCCTGAGTCTGGCAGAGAGATTAAGTCTCTTACTAAGTTTTTCTATTTTTTGGTCGATAGTATGAAGTTCAGCCATTTCTAACGGTTGAATATATTTAGGATCGATAATATCTATTTTAGCAAGTGTTTTATGAATTGGTTTAATAAAATAATTACTTGCGGTCTTATTCCCTAGGATAATTTTATTATCAGTAAGACTTTCCAAAGCAGAAAATTTTACCTTTTTGATAGTTATTTCATTTTCATAAAGATTAAGATACCATTCCCTTTTGTTTTCTTTGGTCTTATCAAACAATTTTTGTGACATAAAATTTCATGATTTATTGAGATCAACTTCTACAATTACCTCAATTTTTTCCTCTTCTTCTTTATCTTTGATGATAAGATTTGCATATTGTGAAAGGTAGAGAAGTTTAGTTTGTCATAACAAATCAGACTTTTCTGGAGTAAATAAGCTTTTTGCTATTTCTACTCATTTTTCTGGATCAACGATTTTAAGGTCTTCTATTTTATCCAAGATATTTTTCAATTTTGTATCACTTACTTTTTGTACTTCCAATCATGCTCTTGCATTGATCTCTAAAAGTTTAGGTCATTCACCCGTTATAACTCGGTCGAGAGCAAGATATCATAGGTTGACGAAATATTGTACTTTGGAAGAAAGAAATAAAATATCATTCCAGTAGGGGAGTTTCTTATTTTGAAAATGAGCGAATTTTTTTGGAAATTTCACTTTATAAATCTTATTTTTCCAAAGCAATGATGTTATTTTACCGCTTCATACTTCAATACCAAATCATAGTCCTCACTGAGCGAGATTGGCTTTACCACCAGAACCTTTGGTCGGCACTCTAATCATCGTAGCGACAGGGACAAGGTTGAAAACAATTACTCTTATATCAGCCAGTCCATATTCACAAAAATCTTTAAATAATTCTCACGCGATGAGTTTTTCTTCAACGATAATACTATCTCATCCGAGCGTCATAGAATATTTCCCATCGAGAAGATCGAGCAAACGTCTTCTGAATTCATGATCAGTCAAAATTTCATCTCAGATTTGATATTTTCCATGATGATATTTATTTTCAAATTCTTTAAAAAATATTTTTTTTATCTTTTCTCATAGTTTGTGAAATCTTCATTTGGATACAGGGATTTCTGTTTCAGGAATTTTTTCTGAATGTTCTTCCTCGATATATTTTACTATATATACTCCTTGTCATTTACTTCCATGATTGGGCTTCACGACAAAATTTTTCTTTGGTAAATAAGAAAAATCAAATTCATAGAGTTCTGTACGATTTGAGATAACACCATAGGTTTTTGCAAATGGAATACCTCTTTCTATAAGAAAATCCTTAGTCTGGAGCTTATTATTTGCTAGACGTATACCTTTTTTATTATTAAATTTTTTAATGTAGAGGAGGTTCCTGGCATTATTACCAAGGATTCCAAAATCCAACATACGATACAGGGAGATAGAGTAAAATTCTCTTGGTATATAGGGAAAATAGAGCAAAAATCAATCTATATCACAAAGAATGATTTTTCTTATATTCAACTTGACTTTTTGTTTATTATCCATAAGATCCTATATAAGAAATAAAATAAAAATAAATAAAAACTAAAATCACTCGAATATGAAAAAATTTATTAAAACATTCTACATGGGCATGTTTGTAGTGTTCTTTTTGTTAGCCAGTAGTGGTTGTAAAAAGGACGGACAACTTCAGCCTAGTTGGTGGGACAAATTATGGCATGACGAAACTGTCATTATGAAAGATTTAAATTGGACGCATACAGACATTATCTTACCAAAGATCGATCAAATTAGGACTTCATTAGATCCATATGTAATGTGGGGTAATGATACTATTCAGATCTATGGGCCTGGAGGCTATGAAGCTACTGCTAATAAAGCATGGCAAGTATGGTTATCAACCTATCAACAAAAACTCATGCCTGATATTGTCAATCCACCAACAACAGGTGAATTAGCAAAAATCATTCATGATTATTTAGAGTTAAGGAGGGATAATGGTAACAATGAATCATTCAAAAAACTTTGGTTATGTATACCCAAAGAACTCTATGAACAAGATGAAAGGTTTTGGGAATTCTTCTTATCAACTTTAAGTACGTATCTTACAGTTAATTTAGGAGGACCAAATGCATGGACTAACGGAACTAGGGATATTAATGAAGAAAAGAAACTTTATTATCTTCCTACAGTTAATGATGCTGAAGATCCTTGGGGTTATAATCTTCCTGCACAGACTCGTATCACATTATGGTATGTAGGTTATGCGGAAGGTGATAATGACAAAATAGCTCAAACCAATTATCAAGAAAAACTTGAGATTATGCGTAATAAAAATGCAGAAGTATTGTACGAACGATATCTTAATATACCAAATCTAAAGTTTGATATCGGATCTGTAGAAAATTACAAAACCAAGTTAATGAAGAACGAAAAAGACCAAGAATATTATGTTTTAGGTCTTCCTGCTGTAGAAATGCATCAGTAAAATCATTAAAAAATGAATACAAAGGTGGATGTTTTATCCACCTTTTTTTTATATTTCAATTGAATTTTCACTCAGCTTCTATAATGTATTTATGACTTTATTTTTTTGTTATCTGCGATGCAATTACAAATATATAATACACTTACTCGTAAGAAAGAACTTTTTGTTCCTTTAATGGAAGATGTAAATTATAAAGGACCCAAAAAGGACTTTGTAGGGATATATTCGTGTGGACCAACAGTCTACCGAGATCCTAGTATAGGAAATTATAGAGCTACATTCACTGCCGATCTTATTAGAAATACTATAAAATTACTCGGTTACAAAGTAAAGGCTGTAATGAATATTACTGACGTAGGACATTTAGTGTCTGATAGTGATGAAGGAGAAGATAAGTTAGAAAAATGATCAAAACGTGAAGGAATCACTGCACGAGAAGTTGCTCAGAAATATGAAAATATTTTCAAAGATGGAATGAAACTTCTAAATATCGATGAATTTGATGTAATGCCAAAAGCTACGGATAATATCCCAGAACAAATAGTATTAATCAAAACTCTAGAAAAAAAATGATATACGTATACGGTTGCAGGTGATGGAATTTATATGGATACCAGTAAGGTAGAAAACTATGGAGAATTGATGTGACCAAATTACAAAAAACGTTTAGCAGATCTAAATGCTGGAGAAAGAGTAGATATGTGAGGTAAAAAACATCCTACTGATTTTGCTTTACGAAAATTTTCTCCCGAAAATGAACAGAGACAGATGGAACGAGAATCACCATGGGGAAAATGATTTCCTGGTTGGCATATAGAATGTAGTGCAATGTCATCAAAATATTTATGACAACAATTTGATATTCATCATGGAGGAGCGGATCATATTACTATTCATCATCCCAATGAAATAGCACAATCTGAGTGTGGATTTGACGTTCATCCACGAGTCAAATATTGGATACACAACGAATTTCTCCAAGTAGATGGAGGAAAAATGAGTAAGTCATTATGAAATGTTTACAATCTAATAGATATCCAAAATAAAGGATTTTCTGCTTTAGATCTCAGATATTTCTACTTTATGGCACAGTATTCAAATTTCCAAAACTTTACGCGAGATCAATTGGAACAGGCTAGTAAGTGATATCTAAATTTTTATAGTGATATAAAAAGTTTATTAAGACCAACTCGAAAAGAAAATAATTATGATTATTCTAAAATAGAAAGTTTTGACGATTTTATAAAAGAATCTAATATTGATGATACTAATTTCCAAAATAAACCATTTACTCTCAAGGACATATTAATGGATTCTATTTTAGATAATTTCTCAGCGAATAAACTACTAGCTAATTTATTTGCTTATAAAAACTATATTTTTGAACAGAAATTAATGCCATGAGTAAATACTCAAGAACTAACTAAGAAATATTTAAATATGGTTTTCTATTTAGATGAAAAGTTATTAAAATTAAATATTCTAAAAAGAATAAATAATGAATTTGGGGATGAAGAAAATTTTGAAATACCAAATGATGTGAGAATATTCGCAGATCAGAGGGTAGAAGCCAAGAAAAATAAGGACTATATATTAGCTGATGAGCTGAGAAATAATATTACGGCTATATGATTTCAAGTAAAAGACACCAAAGATGGATATGAAATAACTAAAGCATAATTTTATTTATGTATATTTTTTCTTCATGATGTATTATTATATCATTACAACGCTTATAAGTCTAGCTATCGTACTTACTTCGTATTTTTTTCCATCTACATTCGCTTTTCTCGGGCCTGAGACAGGGGAATGGTTTGCAAATGCAGGGATGAATTTGTTACGAGTAGTACTTTTCGTAAAACCAACGTTTATAATTTTGATGAAATATACAGAGCTCAAAACCATTACTTTAAAATGATTGTGAGACTATCTCAAAACTATCAAGTGAAGATCGTTGAAATGATTACGACATATGCTGCTAAGTATTGTATACTTTGTCGCAGCACTCGGTATGAAATGGAGAAGGCTATTATGAATTACTACATTCTTGATTCTCTTTACACATGGTGGAATCAATGTCGGACATTGGCTGAATAATAGTTTTACGCTTTCTGCACAGCTCAATATCTTCTGGATTTTTGCGGGATATCTTTCGTTACTAGCATTGCTTATAGGATTTATGACATCAAATAATTTTTCTATCAGACTTTTCAAACATCATCGAAAATCAATTCAGAACCTCGCATACGCTGCATTACTGTTTGGGATACTTCATGTCGCATTTCTTAATTTTAGAGAATATCGAACATATATAATTCTTCTAGTAATTTATATTTTCTTTAAGTTTGTAGAGAAAAAGCGTATTAATATTTTTTAATATATCTGAATAATATATTTTATGAAAAATCTCAAATATTTCCTCAAATGAATTTCTAGAAATGTCCTCCTACTTGGTTTGGTTTCATTACTTACCGATCTAAGTTCTCAGATGGTATTTCCTTTGATACCATTGTTTCTTACAAGCTTAGGTGCAGGAGCGACAGTTATAGGAATCGTAGAATGAGCAGCGGATACGACAGCTGCATTGTTGAAAGTATTTTCGTGATATCTGTCAGATAAATTTAAGAAAAGAAAAATATTTGTCCTTATCGGATATAGTTTTTCCACAGTCACAAAACCATTATTCGCTTTTGCAAAAACATGGCCAGCAGTACTTATTTTTAGAGTCATCGAAAGAATAGGAAAAGGACTCAGAGACGCACCGAGAGATGCATTAATCGCTGATACAACAGATCCAGAATTTATGGGGAAGGCATATGGTATTCAAAGAGCGATGGATTGAACATGATCAGTATTGTGAGCGATTTTAGCATTATTTTTATTCCCATACTTATGATATCAAAATTTATTTCTCTTCGCGTTTGTCCCAGGATTGATTTGAGTAATAGCGATTATGTTCGTCAAAGAAGCAAAAAATATGAAAAAAGAACGTCATCGACAGCATTATAAAATTCAACCAAAAATACATTTACCATCATTGGGTACAGCCATAAAATGACTACCAAATAATCTTAAACGTTTTATCTTTGTCGCTGCATTATTCTGATTAGTTAATTTCGGATATGCATTTATGTTACTCAAAGCAAAAGATGTAGGAGCGAGTGATTCAAAAGCTATTTTATATTATGTATTATTTTACTGAGTATATACATTGATTTCAACACCTGCGTGAATTGTTTCAGATCGTATAGGTAGAAAAAGAATGTTATGGATAGCATATAGTTTATTTTTGGTAGTGACATTATGATTAGCTCTAGTAAGCCAACTTGGACGAGTTATTTTGTTTTTTATTTTATTTGGTATAGTTTTTGCAATAGTAGATGGAACAGAAAGAGCATTGGTAGCCGATCTAGCGGGTAAGGATCAAAAGGGGACTGCACTAGGTATATTTCATACGGCAATTTGAATAGTTTCACTGCCTGGTTGATATATTCTCTGAACACTTTGGGATAAGATTAATTCACAAGCCACCTTCCTATTCGCATTCGGAGTAGGTGTTATTATTATGCTCCTATTCTATTTTGTGAATACAAAGAAACAAAATATTGAGGTTGAAAAGATATGATAGATATCTATCAATGATAATGAATTATCGAACAAAAATTTCATACAAAAATTTATTTCTCTGATACTTGTGAGTACATGAAAGATAAATTTATTTCATATGACCATATTATTGACGGACAAGATGATATACCCAAAGAACTAGATAAAAATCCATCTGTTGATCCATTTGTTACGGAAGATCTTGTTACATTATTTAAGATGAAAGAAATCTTTAGCGAGATGGATAACTTTATTGAGATGAAAGAAAATAAATTGGATATACTTGAGAATAAGCTTCATTACACGTATGATGAATTTGGTGCAAGAACTGATTACGAATATCGTGAAAAACGCTCAAAAAATATGTTAGAAAATACCAAATGGAAGGAAGAAGTGTCTCTCGTGAAAGAACAAGATAAAATAGAGATACTTATGCATATGAAAGAAAAAGGATTAATAATAGATAAACTTAATTTTGTAGATGAAGATGATATTAATACGATATGTTTATCAGTAGTAATTTGAGATATTAGTAATGTATGAAATGAAGATGAGGATCCTTGTGTTTTCCTTTTTCCAGAGTTTATTCTTAATATGGCAGGAAATGTAGAATTGCCTTCAGAAGATGATCAACCATTTGAGATAAATATTGATCAAATTAAAGAAATTATAGTGGAAGAAACCAAATATATATTTCTATTTTAGATATTTTTTCTATAGAGTATGATAATAAAAATTATTGGAGTGTCGTCTCCTAAACACACACTTTTACAAAAAGCTATTAAAAAGGCAGTTAAAGAAACGAAATTAGTTTGTGAAATTATAAATATTGATACTCCAAAAGATATTGCAGCATATAATGTGATAACTTTACCTGGTCTCGTTATAGATAATTATCTTATCTCTACAGAAAAAATCCCATCAGTGCAAGAAATTGTAGAGGTGTTGGAATTTATAGAATCTAAAGGTGAAGCACACTGTGACTGATGATGATGTGAAAATGACTGATGATGTTGTGGTAATTGTGGATAAGAAAAAAGGCGATAGTAATCGCCTTTTTGTATACTATTATTTTTCTTCTTCTTCTTTTTTCTTATAGATAATTTCTGGATTTAAATTCACTGAGAAGTCTTCTATATCAAATACCTCTTTAAATGTAGTGTCTGAATTATTTACTGTAGAATCTATCGTACTAAATTGTTCATTTCCAAATATTGTTTGGATTTTTTTAAATCCATTTATCAATATAGGCGCAGAGAAGAGTGATATATTTTTTACGATATAGAGTAAGAATTGTAAGTCTGCGAGAGCATCATTTTTTGTATTTTCATTCTTGTATTTTGCTCGTGGTTCAGCAGTAGTCATATATTCGTTGGCTCTTTGTACGAGTTGATACCAGTCATCAAGATATCATTTAATATCTGCTTTTTTGAGATAGGATTCTTCTATTTTTGATCAATCTCGTCTATCTTCGAAAAAGTGGAGGAGTTTGCTATTATTATTATCTTTAAATATTTCTCGTTTTTGTTTATTAAATTTTCCACTCGTGATATCATATTTTTTACATAGACTTGTGACTCTATTTACCAAATTTCCTCGTCACCCAATCAACATACTTTCATATAGATTTCCCAATCTTTCTATAGAAAAATCACCATCAGCGCCAATTGGCACATCATAGAGGAGATTAAAAATAAGAGCATCTCTATCATAATTATCTACTACTTGTACAGGATCAATAACATTTCCTAGTGATTTACTCATTTTATGTCCATCAACCGTGAAAAATCCAGTAATAAATTCTGTATTAGGTAGTCTATACTCTACACTCATTAACATTGCAGGTCGAAAAATTGCATGAAATCTTGAAATATCTTTTCAGAGAATATGAATGATTTGTGTGTCATCGGACCAGAAGTCTTGATCTCTTGAAGCAGTAACATAATTAAATAATGCATCATATCGGACGTAACTTACTTGTTGAGGATCAAATGGAAGTGGTATTCCAAATTTATTAGTTTCTCTAGAGACAGAAAAATCTTCTAGACCTCATTTTACGAATGATTTCATTTCATTAAATCTATACTCAGGAATTACAAAATCAGGATGTTTTTGATAGAGATCTTCTATTTTATGTTGATAATTTTTGAGTTTAAAAAATCGATTTTTTTCTATAATGAGGTCTGGTTTTTTAAGATGATCAGGACAAACAAGTTCCCCATCCTTTTCAATCAAATCCTTTTCTGTTTTAAATCATTCACATCCTACACAGTAATATCATTTATATTCTCCCTCATAAATATCTCATTTATCATAAGATTTTTGAAGCATTTCTTGAACAAGTGTTTTATGATTATCTTGGGTAGTTCTGATAAAATCAGTATAAGAAATCTGTAAATGTTTCCAAACATCTTCTCGTTTCTGTCCCATTTCATCAAGATATTGCATAATATCTTTGCCTTCAGCTTCAGCTTGTTGGACTATCTTTTGACTGTTTTCATCATTACCTGTAGAAAATTTGACTTCATATCCGAGTAGTCTTTTATATCTCGCATAAAAGTCTGCAATAAATGAACTATATGCATGTCAGATATGTGGATATCCATTAGGATAATAGATTGGCGTAGTAATAAGAAATTTTTTCATCTATACTTTATATATAATAGTAAAAAAAGTATCAATTATTGATACTTTTATACAAAGCAATTATTTTTTCAAGTGCTACGTTTTTGTACAGATCAATATATGTCCTATAATGTTTCATTTTTCACGGATAGGTATAACGTGGAGATCAAAATAAGATTTTGTAAGTAATTTTTCTATATCCTGCAATCTATGATTAAAAAATTTAATTCTAAATTGATCCTTATCTTTTTTCCAAACAAATTCACGTCTCTGAATAAAATGTCCAATAATAAGCATTCCTCCTGGTTTTAAGATTCTATATGTCTCTGAAAATAAATTATATATATCTTCGATATGTTCAAGTACAAAAAAACTTGTTGCTAGATCAAATGATTCATCATCAAAGGGGAGTGTATCTTCTAAATCACAGACTATTTTTTCTACATTTTTTCCCGGATGTCTGTTTAATAATTTCTCAGCGATATCGCAGGCGACATATCTTGTTGGTGTTAATGGAGAAAGAGATTTGTATAGTCTTCCATCGCCAGCACCAAGATCGATAATTGATAAATTTTCTTTGTTTCTTGGTAAAAATTTAACAAAAACACCTTTGTCAAAACCATCAAGATGTTTATGATAAGCGCCATATTGTTCAGCTATAGTATTATATCCCGTCTCCGAATTATGGATAAGAATATGTTTTTGATTATAAGACAAATGAAATGAATGAATAATTAAAAATGAATAATGAAAAATGTCGGTATTTGTTTCCTTATAGACTATTATATATTGCAATAGTTAATAATCCTACTATTCCATCATTTTTCACTTTTAGTTTTTCGTTTTTCATTAAATTTTTAGAAGAATGTTTTATCTTCAATGGTTTTTTCTTTTGCCTTATCCAAAAATGGTTGCATTTTTTCTTCTATGTCTGGATTTTGCGTATGAAGATATTTGTTAAGTTCAGTAGTTTTTTCTGCAGCTTTTTTCAAGTGTACATAGTATTTACTCAATTCAGAAACAACATCAGAGAGATCGTCGTTTTTTTCCAATAGCTCCATAGTTTTTTGTTTCAAGAGTGCGTTTTGTTGAACATATTCATCAAGTTCATGACTAAGATATTCTACTTCTTTACCAGCTTCCTTGAGATTTGATCTGAGTTGATTGACAGTGTCTTTGTGTTGAAATCTAAGATAGAATACAAAGTATCCTACAAGTCCACCAACAAATGCAGCTAAAATGATATATCAAGTCATTCTTTAAAATTTAGAATTAAAAATTCAGAATTCAGAATTAATAGTATATATAGTAGTTTACCTAAGAAAATCAATTATATTTTATTGTTTCTCACATACATTCCTTGAAAGGAAAATATAAAAAAAATCCGCCGAAGCGGATTTTTCTATGATAATGAATAAGGAACTAAGATTTTTTAACTGCTCCTTTGAATTCAGAACCAGCTTTGAAAGTAACAACTTTCATAGCAGGAATTTTGATTTTTTGACTTGGGTTTTGTGGATTAACACCTTCTCTAGCTTTTCTTTTTGAAGCTCTGAAAGTTCCGAATCCTTGGATTCTTACTTCTCCAGTTTTTTTAACTCCACCAATTACAGTATCGATGAAAGAGTTAACTAATTCAGAAGCTAATTTTTTAGAAACACCTAATTGTTCTGCTAGGCTAGCAATAAGAGCTGTTTTAGTCATTGTACAAATAATTACATAATAAAAGGTACTGTGTACATCAATGATATTAGCATACAGGGACTGTATTTCAAGAGCTTTTTAAGTAAAAATGCATCATTATTAGATAAATGTATATAATAGGTGAGAACTGGTATTAATCATATTTTTGTGGTCATGTCTGATTATTTATAGTTGACATTTTAATAAATATATACAGAAATAAAACATATTTTTTTCGAAAAGCCCCACAAGATGCGGGGCTAGAAAATGGTGTCAGTTTTTTATCGCTACTATATATAGTAGTAAATATAAATTTTTTATTAGTCATTGCGAACGTAGTGAAGCAATCCAGTTTTTATTTTATATTCTATCAACACTATAGATTGCTTCGTCTCCGCCTAAGCGGATTCCTCGCAATGACCTATAAAAATATCATTAATTATTTTCCAAAAGTTTTTTTAATTGTTTGATCGCTCTCGAAAGTCTTTGTCTGATCATTTCATTTGATGATCATGTTATAGATGATATTTCTTCGTTAGTTTTTTCTTCGATAAATTTGAAATAGATCATATCTTTACTTATATCATCAAGCTGCTTCATTGCCTGTTCTATCTGTTCAAATTTAAAATCATTTTCCAAAAGTTTTGTAATATCTATATCATCTATAAGTGTTTCTTCAAAGGACATTCATTCATCATTTGTCTGTAGATTTGTGAAAGGTTTGTCAGTATTTTTTTTGAAAAAATCTTTGAGTGTGTTTTTAAAGATAGTTCGGAAGTAGGCTGTAAATGATTGATCTTCTTTATAGGATTTAACTCCTTCCCAAAATTTTACATAAAAATTTGAGATAACATCTTCAGCATCTTGTTTACTAATGAAATAATTTGCATTGATATAACGGAAAAACATATCAACAGTCTGTAAGTAGAACTGGTTGAATGCGTTTTGGTCTTGTTGTTTTAATTTTTTTATGTGCTCTGTATCAAGATTGATCACTACAGCTACATAATGAGATAAAATATTTTTTATAATTTGTAATATCGAAGTTACATATTTTTTTCTAAGATTATTTCATGGTGTTTTTTGTCTTTAATAGCATCAGATAAAATTCCTCCAACACAAGCAAATACCTCTTGAAAACTACCATCTTCATGTCTTTCTAATGATTTCATAGGCAAAGTAATTTTATCTATTTGAACGTATTGATTTCATGAAATTATTTTGCATTTGCAGATTCAACAAGTACCGATACTACATGAAATAGGAAAGTCTATACCATTTTGTTTTGCAATTTGTGCTATGCTTAGATTGTCTTCGCCAGCAAAGCTAGAGATTAAACTTCCATCGGGTCTCTGAAGTTTTATAGTTACTGTCATATAAGTGTATACAATTTAAATAACATATTATTTTTTGATCATTGTTCCAAGTACTTGTTTTGCTTTTTCGAGCTGAGTATCAATAAGGTTGTTTGTATATTTATCAGGATCAAATTCTACAATAATATCAGGAGTAGCTCAAGTAATATCTATGTTTTCTCCATTTGGAGTGTATCGCTTTCCTACAGTATATTTGAGTGAAGCACCGTCATCGAATTCATCCATAGTCTGGATAGATCATTTACCGAAAGTCTGTGTACCTACAAGTTGAGCGCCTATTTGTTCTTGAAGTGCCAATGCTATAATTTCTCATGCAGAAGCAGTTAATCAATCAACTAATACTACTATAGGTAAATTTTGATAGTCCTCATATCATGCTGAAAGTAATTTTTCATCTTCAAATGTAGAATATTTGGTACTAACTACCAACTTCCCCTTGGGAATGAAATGTGAGGATATTTCTACAGAAACTGGTAAGAGTCCTCATCAGTTACCTCTAAGATCAAGAATAATTCATTTAACATTTTGAGATTTGAGTTCACTCAAGGTTTTCTTCAAAAGGTTTTCTGTTTCTTCTCATATGATTGATATATTAATATATCCCAATACCTCTTTGTTAGCTCAAGTAAGTATTTTCCCATTAACAGAAGGAATAATAAGTTTATCTCTAGTAATCTCTTTTTCAATAATTTCTTTTGTTCCATCTTTAGCGATTCTTTCTATTGTAAGTTTTACTTGAGTTCATTTAGGTCCTCTAATTTGGCTAACTGCTTGATTTACATCAATCGTTTTAGTAAATCATGTATTGATCATTACGATTCTATCAAGCATTCTGAGTCATGCATTGAATGCTGGTGATCATTTAATAACTTCGTCTATTTGAATATAATAATCTTTTTTGCTGATAACTGCTCCTATGCCTTCAAGATCTGATGATCATTTGAGCTCTTCTTGGAAGCCAGAATTTGTTTCACTATCCATATATATAGTATACGGATCATCGATTGCATCTACATAAGCTTTAAGAGCACTACTGAGCATTTTTCCTGTATTGAGTTTATCTATATTATAATATGAACTTTGAAGAACATTATTGATAGTATCAAAACGTTCATATGTTTTACCTCACAATCCAAGGCTTTCTGTATTTACAACATTTTTTATTGATGCAACCAAACCATCCAAATTAAGTTTCCCTTCTTGGATAAGTGGTTGATGTAAGATATTCCATTCGTGACCAATTTGCCAAACAAATCAGCCAAAAAGTGATCATAGTATAAATAGGATGATTAATTTATTTTTTTTCATGTATATATTTACAAATAAATTAGCTATTCGTGACATTTTTATAGACTTCAAGTATAGAATTATCTCTTACAAATACAATATCAAGTGTGTATTCCTTGTCTGTAGGATGAATAAGTAAATAATAATTAATAGTATGTTTTATATGTCAGAGTTTCTTATGAGTAACGTAGTCTTGGAGTTCATGTATATGATCAACAACCTTTACTTCCACGAAGGTCAGAATATTATTTTTTTGAAAAATTAGATCAAGTTCTCATCACGGGATCGTATAGTTCTTTTCTATAAGAATATATCATTGATTTTGATAATATTGTGCTACTAATTCTTCTCATTCTCTACCTTTTTCTTTCTTATACTTCGTATTCATGTACTTCTTTATTAGATAAATTCTACGCACCGAATCTTTCGTTCACCTTATCTCGATTGATACATTTCCATATATTTGTAGCATATTCAACTCTACGATTCTGATATTTTAAATAATAAGCGTGTTCTCGTACATCTATAGTAAGAAGAGGTTTTTTGTCCATAGTAAGAGGACATCCCGCATTACTAGTATTTAAGATTTCTAAAGTTCCATCATTGTGTTGTACTAATCGAGTCCATCCAGATCCAAAGTTTCCTACAGCATTTGCAATCATAGCTTCTTGGAATATTTCAAAGCTTTCTCGTTTTGTAATTATAGCATCCAAAATAGCTCATGTAGCTGTATTGTTTTCTGTTGGAGCTTGGAGTTGATTTCGATAAAAAGTATGATTCCATATCTGAGCCGCATTATTAAATACGGGTCAGTCAGAAGTTTGAATGATTTCTTCAAGTGATTGATTCTCAGATGGTGTTCCAGTGATAAGCTCATTGAGCTTATTTACATATCATTGATGATGTTTTCCATAATGAAGTTCTACTGTCTGGGTATCGATAACTGGTTCCAAGCCATTTGTTGCATACGGTAGTGATTCTAATTTTATCATAATATATAGATTATAAAATAAAGTTCGTGTACAAGAATTGTACAGGTTGGTGGAATGTTTTCAATAGAAAATATATTTCAATTTTCTATGTGGAAAAAAAGAAATGATTATATATAGTAGTATCACTATGAAAAAAATTATCCTACAACTTATCAAAACTAATCCCAAGAAACGTAATCTTGACCTTCTCACGAGCTTCAAGAGGGATTTTGCCAAAACAGAAAAATTAGCTGATATACCATCAAATATTCAATTACTCCAAGCGTATTATGAACTCTTAAAAGCAGGTAAGATAACCAAAGATCCACAGATAGAACAATTACTCAAAAAAAGAGGAATCAGATCACAGTCAGGAATTGTGTCCGTACAAGTACTTACCAAGCCATTTTATTGTCCTGGGCAATGTATTTTTTGTCCCAACGATCCGACCATGCCAAAGAGTTATATCAAATCTGAGCCGGGCGCGATGAGAGCATTACTCAATAAATTCGATCCCATCAAACAAGTCTACAATAGATTACTTTCACTTACTTTAACTGGTCATGAAACCGATAAAATAGAATTGATTGTCTTAGGATGAACATTTGACGTCTATACCAAAGACTATAAAATTAAATTTATCAAGGAACTCTACGACGCATGTAATACTTTCGACGAATATTTTCAAAATATAGAAATATCTACGACCAAAAAATACGCTCATACTACAATAGATGAAAGTAAAATAATCACCTATTCAAAAGACACACAGGAAGCCCTCAAAAAAAATGAAAGTGCAACGCATAGAATCATATGACTTACAATAGAAACAAGACCAGAATATGTGACCGACACGAACTGCCAATTTCGACGCGAAATGTGAGTGACAAGAGTGGAAATGGGAGTACAATCATTAGATGATGAAGTCCTTAATCTCAATAAAAGAGGACATTCTGTCCAGCAATCACGTGACGCTTGCAATAAGCTCAGACAATATGGATTCAAATTTGCTCTGCATGTGATGCCAGGATTGTATTGATCAGATTATTCAAAAGATTTGAAAACATTCAAAGATTTATATTCTGACCCATTTTTCAAACCGGATGAGATAAAATTCTATCCTACCTCCGTCATCCCAAATACCGAACTTCATGAACTCTATAAACAAGGAAAATATAAACCATTAGAAACTGAGGATATCAAAAAGCTTATTAGAGAGGTATTTTTCGACGTCATTCCTCCGTACACGAGAATCAAACGTTTGATTCGTGATATACCTGCAAATGAAATTGTTGCATGAAGTATGATCACAAATCTTTCACAACTTATGCACAATCAGTTGTCGAAGGAACAAAAAGCAAAACCATGAGCACGAAAAAAGTTTTATGAGAGAATATATTGAAAATATAGTTTATTTACGTCTCCACAAAAAGCACTCAAAGACGAACTGGGAAAAATCGTTAGAAAAAATGATGAAATTCAAACATTCATCATCGGAAAAGATCCTGACATAAAATCATTCAGAAATTTTGTTTCTCTTGATACGAGAAGTAGAGAAATTAGACATCAAGATATGAAATCAAAAGAAACTGCAAATATAGTTATAAGAAAATATCTCAGTAGTGGGGGAGTTGAATATTTTATCAGTTGTGAAGATCATTTAGGGTATCTTTATGGTTTCACAAGACTTTTATTACCTACAGAAATAAATGTAATAGATATTCCATGATTGGGAAAATCAACTGCTATTATTAGAGAACTTCATGTCTATGGGCAGATGGAATGATTAGAAAAAAAGTTGAAAAAAAATATTAAAACTCAACACAAGTGATTTGGTAAACAGCTTATGGAATTAGCTGAACAAATTTCACATGTACATAATTATAAAAAGCTCTCTGTAATCTCCGGTATTGGTGTGAGAGAATATTACAGAAAGCTTTGATACAAGCTCGAGTGAAGCTATATGATTAAGAAAATATAAATTAATCTTTTTTTCTTTTGGAAACATATATGTGGATTAATATATCCGATAAATATATTTTAATTATCGTACAGTCATTTCAATCGCGTTCTACTGTCTTATTTTGATTTAAATATTCCAGATATTCTGGAAATCCATGAGAAGCTATAGTTGTAAATAAGTCATTACCTTTGAAATCTGTAGAAATATTTATTTGGAAAAATGTTTTGTCTCATTGTATTTTATCTATACTAATATTTTCTAATTCTGGCATCTCTAGTAATCTCTTTGCATCACTATTTTGACAAATAGCTTCCCATATTTCTTGATAGAATTTTTTTTCAGCAATTCAAAAAGTTTGCATGATAGCTAGAGCTGATGTTTTTTCTATGTCATTTTTTTTATCTTCTTTTGATCATTCTCATGATCTATCACTTATTTCCATAATACTGCTATAGATAGTATATAAATTAGTTTCGTTTAGCTTTGTTAGTATTAAATAATGCTATGAAATTTTCTGGTTTGAGAGAAGAAAATTCATCAAAATTCATATCTAGATTTTCTGGCAATATTTTTTTTATCATAAGGTTTTGCCATGTAACATCTTGAATATTTGTTTTTTCATCTATCTCTCATCCTACGATAGCAGTAATAGCTTTTTTAAATTTATTAAATAGCTTTTTTGATAAATTCTTCTTTACAAGCATATCTACAGCTGATGTTTGTACTATTATATCTTGTGATATAGAGACTTCTTCATTTTCTAAAGCATCTAATTCTATCTTTTTTTGGAGATCTTCTTTTCGTATCAAAAGTGATTTCAATATAATTGAATCTTTTACTCATTGATATGCTTGTATTTGTTCATCCAAAACATGAATATCATTTTGTATACCATATTTTTCAAGGATACACAAAACAAGTGCTTTTTTATCTACAAGAGGATCAGTATTTTTATCTGCATCGACAATTTCTTGAAGGATTGATTGATTTTTTTGAATATTGATATATGAAATTGTTGGTTGAATAAATCATAATTCTCTTCCTGTAAAATATTTTTCTAAAATCATTTGTGCTTTATCTTTATCCACAAGTATAGTGTTGTCTGCAGTATTAGTTGTATTTTGTACAGTATTAGTTGTATTTTCAGATGTTTGTGAAGTAGTATTCTTATTATTATTTTGAGCTTGAGCATTGTTTGTTGGAGATCAATTTTTGGTTTGATTTTTAGTGACTGTTTTTGTTGTATTGGTATGTATAGTTTTTCATTGTTTAGTAGTATTTGAATTGAGATCAACAGTTATAATATGATTACTATTCAATGTTTGCATAAAATGTCGGAAAGTTTCAGGTCATACAATACCATCTCTCTTTATGTCTTTTGTATTTTGAAAATCCATAACTGCAATAATAAGATCATTGGTATAGATACAATCTTTAGTATCAAGATTTCTTATATTTCCTTCTGCATCTTTATCGTATCCAAGTTGTTGAAGACAAAAAGCAACATCATATCCAACTTTTTGTTGTGGAGTTGCAGCTGAAGGTTGTTTATAATTTGGAATATTTGAAATAGCAGTGTGTAATTGGTTATATATCATTGTAGCATCAAAAAATTCTTGTGCGCTACCATCTTTTTTATCTATAGATCACATTTTGTGATTGAAAGCATAAGCTGTAGCAAGATTTTGCCATGCTTTTCTTTCAGTGCTTGTAGTAGTAACTTTAGCTTGTAATCTTTTATCTACATCAACAGGAGTAGTATAATTTTTTAAATCTTCTGCCGCTGCTTTTTGAATAGTACGGCCATTTCCTCCAACTGCAGGAATATCAAAAATATTTGGATTTTTTGCATCAGCTGTAACACTGTATGATACAGAGCTAGCAGTAAGAACGAATGCAAGTCATGTAGCGATACCAGTAGAATTTTTTCTTATACTCTCCAATACAGTACCATGTTCATCTTGTTTTTTATACAATGCATTAAGCTCTGCATTTCCAATTTTTTCAGCTTCATCGAGTTCCTGTATTCTTTTAAGAATGTCGTTGTTATTCATGAGGATTGATGGAAAAGATAAAAAATTATTTAACATTTTTAATGGTTTTTATTATGCTTGATACATCTTCTAATATTTCTTCTGGAGATCTGATAATGTCTTTTTTGTAGTATTTAGTTTTATCAGATTGTTTGCTAAATGATTGATTTCTATTGTAAATGAGACCATCTCGTTTTTTGAGTTCATCAGAACCAAACATACCGAAATCAGTAATCATTTTACTGAGTTTATTGATTTCTCTTTCTTTAGCATCAATTTTTCCTTTGAGATTTGTAATGTCAGATTCAAGAGCTTTTTTATTAAGTAAGAGACTATCTTTTTGTTCCATAAGTGTAGCAAGAACAATATAATTATCTTTGTTACTTATAGTATCAATAGTTATTTTTTGAATATTTATATTAGCTTCAGTAAGTGCAGTAGTAATACCATCAAATGATTTATTTTTTTCTCATAAAATAAATTCATAGTGATTTTTAGTTTCTTTTGCAGCATTAAATTGGGCTTCTGTAGATTGGATTTGTTTAGCAACAAGATAAATTTTCATACCAAATACAGTAAGATTTCTATTGTTATCTACATATTGTTGTACGTTATTTATTTCAACGATTTCCTTTTGAATATTTTCTTTTGTCGTTGATTTTTCTGTTTTTTCTTTTTTTTCTGTATTCATTTTTTTGCTATACATCATACTTTCTTGGATTTTTTTTTGACATTCATTTACGTCTTTTGTATCATCAGATTTACTAAATTCTTTGATTTTAATTTGATTTTCATCATATTTTCTTTGAAGTTCAGTAATGTTTGTCTCTAATATAGAAATATCTTTTTCTAAACCAGAAACATATCCATTAAGTGGTTCTTTGCATTTTTTAAGCATATCTAAATAGATATCGTAGTTTTCCAAAAGCATATTTCATAAGGAAATATTTTTATTGATAAGCTCAGTGTTTGTTTGTGAATATACATGAGCCAAATGACTTTCTTCAGCTTGGAATTTTATCAAAAGTCCTTCAAGTTTTGATGAATCAGAAAGATGAATTTTTTCTTTTTCTGCTATAATAGAGTTTAATACAGCCTTATGTTTGTTTTTTAATGTATCTATTTTTACATAAATATCTTTAATAAGTTTTTTGAATGATCAAATTTGATCTGAGATTCACTTATCTTTTTCTGTCATAATATTTGTATGCTGATCTCTGATAGCATCTATCAATAAAGTAAGATTCTTTTCATATTCCTTATAAAGGTTATCGATATTGCTACTCAAAGCTGGAGCTTGATGATCCTCTAAATTGATAATATTTTTATTCTGATCCAAAATAGATGCTTCAATTACAACGACATGATTTTTTTGTTCATTTTCGCGTTGTTCTATATCATGTTTCTTATTTAAAGATGCAGTATCGGAAATGATAGTAGTATTATCAAATTCAATATAATCTACTTTACCGCTTTTGAGAGCAAGTTCTATTTCTATTTTTTGATCTGTAGAATCATTAAGTGTTTTATAAAGAGTTACCAAACTATCTTGTATACCAATCAAACTATCTTGATTGATTGTGATTAGATTTTTGAGTGAATCAATAGCAGAGGAGTACTTAACCACATCAACACTTGGTTTAAGGTTTTTAAATACTTCTGGTTCAAAACGAGTGCTTTTTATGATAGTAGCAAAGTTTTGAAAAATATGTTTTTGTTCATTGAGTTTAACGAAAAAATCACTGTTTTTAATATTTTTAGTCTTGAGTGTTTTTCATTCTATTTCAACATCTTGTTTGTTGAGTAATTTAGTTATATAAGAAACAATATCTTCACAAACAGTTCAAAGGCTAGAAAGATTTTCTGCAGATCATATGTTTTTATCGTATATTGTTAATTGTTTATCAGAAAGGGCTTCTTGTTTTGTCTTTTGAAAAGTGTTATCATTTTGAAATGTATTTAATGCAGCTTTTACTTCTCTTTGATATCCCATCAATTTTACTTGAAGAAATTCTTGTTCACGTTGTTTTTGTATATCAGCTATTCTAGATTCAATAATATAATTGATACTGTCTTTATTATATTTTATATCTCATTTTTCAGGAGAAAATGTAGCAGTATGAGCTACAGAAGAATTTGATGTAGGAACTTCTACTGTAAAGTCCTGATCTTCTTGTGAAGACAATATTTTTTCGGTTGCATATCAGCTTATTCCTAGTGCCATAAGGACAATAAGAAGTTGATTTTTAAATAATGAAGATTTCTTATGCATACCGTTTTTTTCAAGATTAGTTTTGATATTATTAATTTCCATTAGAAAAATTAGAAAATAAACAAAGGTATATATAGTAATTTAATATAAAAAGTCAAGAACTATTCTTTACAAAATAGATCTATTGGTTTATTATATATTTTTTTATAAAAATAGGTTTTTTATACAAAAAAAACACCCGTTCCCAGGTGCTTTATAATAATTACAGGTTACAAGTTGAAAGTTGTAGGTGGTGAAATTTAGTTTTTTTGTTTCCTGCTCCTTGCTCCCTGAAACTTGCTCCTTAGTTTTTTACGTATCAATTTCTTTTACAGTCTTTGCATGAGTCAAGATAAAGTGTTTTCTGGCTTGTACATCTTCACCCATAAGTATTCTAAATAATCTATCTGTTTCTTCGGCATCTTCTACAGTGATCTGATTTAATTTTCTATTTTCAGGATTCATAGTAGTGTCCCAAAGTTGTTCTGGATTCATTTCTCCAAGACCTTTATATCTTTGGATTTCTGTTTTAGCTTTATCAAATCCATACATATCTGGAGTATGTTCTTCTTCATAAACATATTGTTCTTTTTTTCCTTGTGTAAATTTATAGATAGGAGGGCAGGCCGCATAAACATGACCATGTTCAATAAGTGGTCTCATAAATCTAAAGAAGAAAGTAAGTAATAATGTCCTAATATGTGCTCCATCAACGTCGGCATCGGTCATGATAATGATTTTATCATATCTAAGTCCTTCGAAATCAAAGTTATCTTTTACTCAAGTTCCGATAGCTGTAATTAAAGCTTTTACTTCGTTGTTTGCCATGATTTTTTGAATCACCGCTTGTTCAGTATTTAATATCTTTCCTCTTAATGGTAAGATAGCTTGGAAGTTACTGTTACGTCATTGTTTCGCACTTCCTCACGCTGAATCTCCCTCGACAATATACATTTCAGTACCTTCTTTACTCTTTCTAGCACAGTCTGCTAGTTTTCCAGGAAGTACTCCTCATGCTAATATATTTTTTCTCAATACAGTTTCTTTGGCAAATTTAGCTGCTAATCTTGCTCTTGCAGCAAGTTCTACCTTTTCAAAAATCTTATCAAATTCATGTTCGTTGTCTATAAAATATTGTTTAAGATAATTATATACAGCATCTTCTACTTGTTTTCTTACATAACTATTTCCAAGTTTTCCTTTTGTTTGTCATTCAAATTGTGGTTCAGGGATCTTGATAGTAACGATAGCATACAATCCATCAGTTACATCAGAATATTGAAATTCTCAGATTTTTTTATTAATCTTGTCTTTTTCTTTCCCTATTTCATTAATGATATTCAATAATGCTGATTTAAATCAAAGTACGTGAGTTCCTCAATCGATAGTTGGGATATTATTTACAAAAGAGAGAATATGATCATTACTTGTATTTACAAATTCAAAAGCTATTTCACTCAAACAATCTTTTCCTTCTACCTTGAAATAGTGTTGAGAAGAAAGTGCTTGCTGTGAACCTACAAGATTTTTTAACCACGTTTTGATACCTCATTCAAAGTAAAATCTTTGTTTAAATCCTAATTTCTTGTTTATAAAATTAAACGTTATACCAGGAGAAAGATATGCTGATTGTTTCATTCTCGCAATTTCAATTGTTTGAGAAAATTCTACCGTTTCAAAAACAGTTGCATCAGGTTTAAATTTTACGGTTGTTCCCATTTTATCACTTTCTCCCATTAATTGGATATCTCCATCTGGGATACCTCTTTGATATCTTTGAAAATATTTTTTTCCATTTTTATAAACTGTCACTTCTAACCATTCGCTTAGTGCATTTACAACAGAAGCTCCTACTCCATGAAGTCCTCATGAGATTTTATATGCTCCTTTGTCAAATTTACCTCCTGCATGAAGAACGGTAAAAACAGTCTCTAAAGCTGATTTTCCTGTCTTTTCATGTTTATCTACAGGAATACCTCTTCCATTATCATGGATAGTTACTGATCAATCTTCATTTAAACAAGTTGTTATAGTAGTACAATGTCCTGCCATTGCTTCATCAACAGCATTATCTATGATTTCTTGTACAAGATGATGTAATCCTTTTGCATCAGTAGATCAGATATACATACCTGGTCTTAATCTAACAGGTTCCAATCATTCCAATACCTTGATATGCGACGCATCATAGTCTTTTGAATTTAAATCTGCCATACTTCTTATAGTAAACTAGTTAAAATAGTAATGTAGGAATAAAGTGTAATGAATAGTGAATAATGAATAGTGAATAATGTATGATTTTGTTTGATAATGGACTATTGTATATTACGATAGTTTATAAGGATAGTAATCCTTCGTTATTCATTTTTAGTTTTTCATTAGTTTTTTAATCATTAACATAATCATCGTCATTAAATCTGCTCATATAATCATCTTCTTCATCTTCATTTTCTTCTTTTATCTTTCTTCATTTTTTCTTATTTTTTCCTTCATTGGCTTCCATTTTAGCAATATCATCTTCGATTCCAAGTATTTTTTGTAATCCAGCATGTTCTTTAAGTTTTTGGATAACTTTTTGTTCAATTTGTCTTACTCTTTCTCTCGTAACATTAAATTCTTCTCAAACTTGTTCCAATGTATATCTTGGTCCATCGATTCCATATCTCATTTTCACGATTTTTGCTTCTCTATCGTCAAGCATTCCAAGAATCATATCGAGATTATTTCTCAATGTATTCTTTTCTGCATATTGATCTGGTCTTAAAGTATTTCCGTCTTCGATAAGATCGGCAAGTGTATCTCTTCCTTCATCTCAAACTTCTCTATCAAGCGATACATTTCCGAAAATAACTTCTTCAAGTTTTTTAATTTTTTTGATAGGAAATCCAAGCTTCTGACCAATTTCTTTTGAAGTTGGTACTCTTCATAGTTTTTGGAAGAGGAGTTGATATGTCTTATTATATGAGTTGATTTCATCAATCAGATGGACAGGTATCCTTACATGTTTCGTCATATCTGCGATTGCTTTGGTAATACTTTGTTTAATCCATCGAGTTGCATAGGTAGAAAATTTAAATTCTTTTTCTGGATCAAATTTTTCTATCGCCTTAATTAATCCAATATTTCCTTCTTGAATAAGATCAGAAAAACTCAATCTTGATCAGAAAAATCTTTTAGCTATACTAATAACTAATCTTAAATTTGATTCTATTAATTTCTTTTTTGCCTCATCATCGCCTTTTTTTACTCTTCTAGAAATATCTCTTTCTTCTTCGGAATTGAGAAGGGGAATTTTTGATATTTCATTAAAATAGAGCTTGATAAAGTCCTTATGTTGAGATTCAGAGGTATTTTTCTTAGTATCATATAATTCAATTTTCCCTAATTTACTTTCTTTTTTGGCTTCTATAGCTTCTTTTTCCAATATTTCTTCGATAGTAATAATCTTAATACTAAGCTTTTCAGCCAATTCATAAAACTTTTCAAGCATTTTTATGCTAAAATCTAGATCATCTACGTCTGAGATCACGTCTTCTTCATTGATAACTCCGGTATTATATCCATTTTGTAGAAGATCCTGTAGGGGTTTGCTAAGCTCTGCAACATCATCTTGGAAGCTATCTCGTAATTGCTTTTGGAGTTTTTGCATAGAAGACAAAAATAGGATAAAAGCTAGGTAATAAGTATATTTTAGCTATATGTACTATACATAAAGTATATATATTATTTGACATTTATATAAAAATATATATAATATATAAGTGTAGTGAAACCATACGCCTGTAAAGGCAACAAGAGAGGACTATATCTTACCAAAGATATGGTCTTTTTTGGTAGTATGAGGTTCATAATACACAAATAAAAAATAATCACTGACTCTCCAATGACAGAGAGAGGATAATAATTTATCATTCAATATCAACCCAAAAACTCATTGAAAACAACTCTTAAATGACTATATTGCTAAATACTTAATGATAAGTTATAAGTGTTAAGTTTTGAATTATAAATTTGTATTTCTGAATTCTGCATTTTACATTCTGCATTCATAAAAATGTTTCATTATTTTGTAGGAAAAATACGTCATCTAGGAGGAGAAACATTATTAAATAACGATATGTTTGGTATACAGGTTCATTATCTCGGAAAACAGAATCAGGGAGAATTTTTTTTATATCCACATCTTGATGACAATAAAAAGACTATTGTCTATTTTTGTTTTGATACAATCGAACAAAAAACATTATTCGAAAGTTTACTCAAGGTAAATGGTGTAGGACCCAAAACAGCATTTCAGATATCTCAGTTACCACCAGAAAATCTTAAACAAGCACTCAAAAACGTTGATGTGAAGTTTTTTCAAGCTATTCCGTGAATCGGGCCAAAATCAGCCAAAAAGATCGTATTGCAGCTGAGAGGAACATTTGATATAGAAGATATTCAGAGGATGGATATAGATCAGAAATTATACAAAAATATCGTTACATCGCTCAAGTGATTCGGCTATGGAGCAGATCAAGTCAAGGATAGTCTTCAAAAGTATGAAGGAACCGTTACCAAAGACAATATGTCAGAAGTTATTAAACGAATTATTTCTCAGATATAAAATAATTGTATATTATCAACATATTCTTTTATTTAAAATTGGAATCAAAAACGATTCTGATTTTTTTTGAAATAAAAAAACTTTGTCACATACCAGATGCATGCCACGGGATAGTGATCTAAATATACATGAAAAATCCAATCAGAACGAACCGAAATGGGGACCCACTCTTGTGGGGTTTGAGGTGAGTAAAAAGGTCATGCATATATGAAATATCCGTCCTGAGTACTGCATCTGGAAAGGAGTTTTGCATACTTTTGATCTCCAAAAGTATGTCTCCGAAGGATTTTAAAGTAAGTCCCAGCCGGCGAGGCGATAGAAAAAGTAAGTCTAGCAGAGCGTTAAAAAAGAAAAAATAAATAATTTGTTGATTTACATGAGATATAATACTTGTTATTGACTTTTACACTATATTATTTATGATACTAACATCATTAGTAAAATAAATTATAGCAATATTTTTATTTTTTACTAAACCGCATGAATTCAAAAAATCTCAAAAAGACGTATATTCAAACGTATGAGAATTTTTTTCTCGAAAATCAAACAATTGTTTCTACTCCATTTGTTCTCAATCGATCTGGAGATGTGCTCAATAACTATAGTGGCATAGGGATAAAGCAAAAGATCCCATTGCGTATGTATATGTGATATACAAAAAGTAACACCAAGTGAATTTCCGTCAATAAAATATATCATCTTGATATAAATGAATATCAATTTATAGAAAGTAATGCAGTCGAATACGCGCCGTATTTCACCGATATCAACAAAGAATTGGAAAAAAAATATGGGAAATCACTGGCTGGAGAAGAAGGTATTCAGATAAATATTCTTTCAGAATTACCTAGGGGAGTATGATTGTGATTTGGTTCTATTTTGGCAATGCTCATCTCGGTTATCGTCAATAGAATTTATGGAAAATTAAACAATAAAACTCTGCAAGAGGAAAAAACAAAATCCATCAATGAAGTGATAAATAATATATATAGTCCTATATATACAGTTTTTGTAGATGCGTTGCATTTTGATAAATCGGTCTATGGAATGGTATCGTCAGGGACCAAAATAGGTAGTTTTTTTGATGGATATTATCCTACGGTGACGTTTGCTGAAGATGGAGATAAATCATTGTTGCCAGAGACAGAAATACTCAATAGGTCATACGGGTTTAAGCTCAATCATTTGTTCAAATGACTGAGAGAAAATCCTTATTTGCCGATAGATTATGGGATTATATATTCTGGGAAACCAGTATTGCTAGAACAGATAGCAGGAAACAATTATAAGGCAAATCAAAACATCACCAAAACCATTAAATCTGATTTCAAAAAACTTTTTGGAGAAAATTTCGACAATCTCCATACAAATAGAATTCCTAGATTCTATAAATATTTTATCTCTCCAGAGACTGACGAATTTGATGCTACGTATGGGAAATTGATGTGATCTATAAGTCTCAAAATCATGTATTATATGTCCAAAATTTATTCTGAATCCTACGAAGAAACGCACATGATACAATTTCTTGAATCACTGAGAAAACTCAGACAAGGGGACTGTGTAACAAGAAATAGTTCAACAAATTTTTTGAAGTTTATAAAAACATTTATAGAAAATTTTCATGGTCCACAACAATATATCTCGCTTTCACCAAATGACAGTACTATTATGTGAGGATCTCTCGTATTTGCTATGCCACTTGAATGATTTAGAAAGGTGCTTATGGATGCGACAGAAAAAACAAACATGGATTTTATATCTTCTAAACTGATTTATCTCAATCGGGTAGATGGAGTAGAATATGAATGATTAAAATTTGAACAAGATCTGGAACAGTGAATGTATTCAGAATTTTTGGATTCTAGTAGTTGCATTCTCAAGATGTCTGATGGTAAAATACAGATAGGAAATTGTGATACTACAATAAAAAATTATAAAAAATGAATTCTCTTGGATATGATCAGCAATAAAATGTATATCAATGGGAGGAAGCTTACTTCAGAAGATATTCATTCTCAGACAGCGACAGTAGATATTCTTAAAATACTCATAGAAAATATAGGTAAAGATATTCCAAATAAGGAATTTTCTGTTTCAAGTTATTCCAAAAATAAAAATGATATGTTAGGTAAAATTATTTTACCACTCATTGCTCTTATAGAAAAAGAAACAGGTAAAAAATTGCCACTTATCTGTAAATGAAGTATGTATGATTTTTATCTTAAATTAAATTCATCAGACATAGATATAGCGATTATTGACAAACTCAATCGCCAGAAATAATTAATTAAACAATAATGATATAGTAAACTATATAGATAAGAACTGATAAAACTTTTTTCCTGGTTTTGTCAGTTTTTTTCTTTTTTGATATATTTATGACTAAGATGTGATTATCTTTTATCATAAAATGTTACATGGAATTATTCCAGATATTATACAAAAACATTCCTCAAAAAAAGAAAGTTTTTGCATTATTTCGTAAAAAAGAAAAACAAGATATTTCTAAATTTCTTCTCCAGATGATAAAAAATGTAAAAAAAGAAACACAAGATAATAGGATAGTTAATATTTTTTGTATACAGATTTACGATATGTTTTATTACGATATTATGTTCGGTAAAATAAAAATAACAAAAAAATTTCTCAGACTATTTGAAGAATTAGCCTTGCCTATGAGGTATGTCTGAGAACAAAAACGAAACGAAATTTTGAAAAAATTATGTAAAATAAAATTGAAAAATTAATTACAAGTTGAAAGTTACAGGTTATAGGAACAAATTTTTATTTACATACATCTTGCATGCAATTCGAAGACTTAGAAGTATGGAAAACAACAGAAAAGTTAATATTAGATGTCTATAAAATTTGTAAAGAAATAAAAGATTTTTGATTTAGAAATCAAATACAAAGAGCTAGTATTTCAATAGCCAACAATATCTCTGAGTGATATGAAAGACAGACAATAAAAGAAAAACAGAGATTTTTACGAATAGCAAAATGATCATGTTGAGAGGTGAGAAATATGTTACATTTTGGATTTAAATTGTGATATGTTTCAGAAAGACAATATAATGAATTATATGAGCAATGTATATTAATAAGTAAAATGATGTATGTATTTATAAAAAAAATAAATTAGGTTTTCTAACCTGCTCCCTGAAACCTGCTCCTTTTATCTTGTTTTATAGAGCCTATGGAATCCTTGTGAGATATCTTACAAAGAAAAAAACTCCAACTACATCAGCAGAGGAGTTTACAGAAAAAGGGCATAATATGGTGAATCTATAGATTATGCCTTATCATTTTTGGAAACTAAATATGTTATACTATCCAATATATATTTATTATCTGGATCTAATGAAAGATAATTTTTGTATACTTCTATAGCATCATTATCTCTATCGAGTGATTCAAGCATATATCATTGTATATAGAGTATTTCCAAAATTCGTTCTTTATCTCGTGGTAATGTATGGGTTTTTTTTATAGGATCTCGTCAACATACATCGAGAAAATCTTGGATTAAAGGGAGGGATTTTTCACTTTCTTTTAAATTATATAAAGAGTGTATATCGAAATATAATATTTCTTTGTAGTGTGCGTCTTCTAACATATTCGTAGTACGATCTACATGTAATATAGTATCAAATGCGGCATTTGCTCTTACATAAGCTAAATGATCTTCTTCAAGTCATGCTTTACTAAAAGAGGCCATTCAAGTATAATACCAAAACAAATCTTTTTGTTGAGAATCCATCTGTGGTTCATATTGTCATAGATGGTCAATTAAATCTAGTGTCTCATTAATAGTGCTTTTATTTGCTTCAGAAGCATGTTCTACTCTCCAGTGGATGAGGAGCATATAGGCATCTAGAGTATCATGAAAAGACAGTGATGTTTGATAATTTTTAAATATATAATCAATATCTTGGATTACTCATTCTTCATTTCAGTTTTCATTATGTGTCTCCATACTTTCCCAGGCATCATCTAGATCTGGATTATATTCGCGTGTTGCACGTTGTGAAAATGGAAAAATATATTTTTGAATGCTATTTTTTTTATGTATAGATACTTCTTGTGTAACAGGAGAATTATTATCATCTCATGAGAGAGCGATTCATAAACTTTCTTTTATTTGTTTTAATTCCTCAGGATTAGGAACTCTACCTCCATTAATAACCATTTTATCAATATTGTTCATCAACCACAAATCAATAATAAATGTATCATATATAGTATATCCAATACTCATGATTTTGTCAAATATATGGTAAAGTCTTACTTGAATTCAATATTAGATTTTATATGATACTTTAACCGAAAGCAGAAAGCTCAAAGCATAATAAAGTATCAATAATATATGATAAAACAAGTCTTTCATTATTCACTATTCATTTTTCATTTTTCATTAAGTTTGATATGAATATACGTAACTTTTGTATTATCGCACATATAGATCACGGAAAATCGACACTGGCAGATAGAATGCTAGAGATTACCTGAGCCGTCAGAAAAATCGATCATGCACAGATGTTGGATCGTATGGATATTGAGCAGGAAAGAGGAATTACTATCAAACTTACACCTGCAAGAATGCAGCGAAAGGGCTATGAATTCAATCTTATAGATACTCCATGACACGTAGATTTCCAGTATGAAGTCTCTCGTTCACTCGCAGCTGTAGAGTGAGCAATTTTGCTTATTGATGCAAGTCAGTGAATACAAGCCCAGACATTATCAGTATTATATCAAGCTATAGACCAGCATTTGACGATTATTCCTGTTTTAAATAAAATCGATCTTCCGGCAGCAAATCCCGATAGAGTAGCACACGAAATAGAAAATGTGATCGGAATCGATAAGTCAGAAATCATCCAAGTGTCAGGTAAGACCTGAGAAAATGTTGATGCAGTCTTAGATGCAATCATAGAAAGAATTCAGGATCCTGAAAGTTTCAAAAAATCTCATCCGAAAAAATTCTGGCCAATAGGACAGGATCAAGCTCAAATAACATGAATTTCCAGGGCGCTTATTTTTGATTCAGTATATGATCCGTACAAGTGAGTATTGGCATATGTAAAAGTTGTTGATGGTGAAATAAAAGCAGCACAGAACTTACATCTTATTCATACAGACAATGATATAACTCCTACAGAAGTAGGATATTTTACGCCTGATTGTAAGGTAGATAAGGTACTTAAGGAGTGACAAATAGGATATATCGTTACCGGAGAAAAATCCGTAAGAGATGTAAGTATCGGAGATACAATGATCAAAGACGAAAGGTCAAAAGGTCAAAATCAGACCACTATGCAAAATCTAGTCATTCCAGGATTTAAAAAAGTGAAACCATTTGTATATGCAGGAGTATATCCGATTGATACTACGGACTATGATAAACTCAAAGATAGCTTGGAAAAATTATCTATCAATGATAGTGCGATAGAGTATGAGTTAGAAGATTCAAAAGCATTGGGATACGGTTTCCGCTGTGGATTTTTATGAATGCTCCATATGGATATCGTAAGAGAAAGATTATCCAGAGAATACAATATGGAGACAATTTTTACTATTCCGACAGTAATATATCTGATCAAAACAAAGAACCTTTCAGTAGACCAAATTAAATCCTGAGCCAATATCACGAACTTATTAAAATCCTGATTATATAAACAAATTCTCTGACTGAATACAACTCATGAAGAAGCAGAAAAAAGAAAAGCAGAGCTCAATTCTTGGTTGGTAGTGAAGTCATGATGAGATATGATAGACCAGTGACTGATAGATGAAATACGAGAGCCGATAGCGTCGGTAGAAGTGGTATGACCGCATGAATATGCTGGTAATATTATGGCACTTTGTCAGGAATATAGAGGTAGATTGATTAATATGGATTATATCGATGAAACGAGAGTCGTACGACATTATGAGTTGCCGATGGGAGAAATAATTATAGATTTTTATGATAGATTAAAATCTGCAACCAAAGGATATGCAACGATGAATTATGAATTCAAAAAATATGCACCAGCAAATTTGATCAAATTGGATGTATATATCAACAACGAAAAAGTCGAGGCCTTAAGCCGAGTTATCCACAATGATAAAGCGTATTATCTTGGTAAAGAAGTAGTAGAAAAACTCAAAAAAATGATTCCAAGACATATGTTTGCTATTCCATTACAAGCAGGTATCTGAGGTAAAATGATCGCAAGAGAAAATATTTCCGCTATGAAAAAAGATGTCCTCGCTAAGTGTTATGGGTGAGATGTAAGTAGAAAAAGAAAGTTATTAGCGAAGCAAAAAGAAGGAAAAAAGAAAATGAAAGCGATTGGTAGTGTAAATGTTCCATCTGATGTATTTATAAAAATGGTCGCCAGAGGCGACTAAAGTCGCTAGGGGCGACTAGTTACTGTCATTGCGAGCAAAGCGAAGCAATCTAGTAAAAAGATAAGATTGCTTCGTTATTTCATTCCTCGCAATGACTAAAAAATAAAAAAATCCGCCATTACGGTGGATTTTTTTATATTTTCAACTTGCTCCCTTCAACTTGCTCCCTGTAACCACGCGAAGCGGTTTAGTACGAATAGAAACTAAATACTATAGTACCACTATAGCTTCCTGGAGGAGTTCAACCAGGAATAAATATTTTGATCCATGGTTTATCTCAATATTTGTTAATAAGTCATTTATTATCTATATGGGTTTCTTTATATAGGTAAGTGATAGGTAGTAATATATTGGTATAAGTACTCAGTATAGAATTTATAAGTATATGATTCCCTGTGATTCATTGGATATATTCGGGTATAATATTTCCAGCTTTGAGATAAACTCAAGTAAGTTTATTTCCTGTAGAGCCATAGATGCCGTCACATTGTATAGTAGTATAATACCCAGTAATATAGCCTTGCATATCATCCACTCGAAAATAATTACTAAATTGTCCGCTGAATTCCTGATCACCTGGAGAAGCAATAATAGTTCATAAATTCACATTCGCAGGAGTACCATGTCTGATGCCTATACCAGTTACTTCAAGAGAAACTATTGCGGTAGCTGCATAGGTATCATATAATAGTGGTGAAATCAATACAATAATAATTCAACTCATTATAAAGAAAATATTTTTTTTGTTTTTATTCATCTTTTGATAGGGCAGATAAAATATCATCTATTTAGGTAAAACATATCAAAAATCAAATAAAAATATAAAAAAACACCCTATAAGGGTGTTTAATTGTGTGATCGTATTTAATAGGGACGTCTCTAAAATACTAAATTAAGCTGGATCTGTAATAGTCATAACTGCTGTATAAGCATTTACTGGAGAATAAGCTGGTACATTTACTGTCATACCATCTGGTGCATAAGTAAATGAACATGTATTAAGACCTACTTTTGAGATAATTGTTTCAGCTACATCAAGTGTACCACCAGCTCCTAAAGATAAACCATTACAGTTACCTGCAGTTTGTGTAATTGATCCTGAAGGTGTCCAAGTAATGTTCATTGGAGCGATTATACCTGTTGTAGCACCAGTCAAAGCTGTAGATTGTGCAAGCATTTGAGATCCCCAAGTTGCTGCGAAATCATTACATGCAAATGAACCAGTCCATGAATCACCTGTAAGAAGAGTAGCTGATATTGCAGTTGGTGTTGAACCGAAATCTACAGCTGTTGGATACTGTGAACATGAGAATGCACCAGCAGTAACTGACAATGTTACGTTAGCAGTTGCAGCACTTGCTTTGTTGATTAAAGTTAATGTTCCAAGAAGCGCTACTACTAAGGTAGCGATTACTACGAAATTTTTTTTCATTTTTTGTTATAAAAATATAAAAGAATAAATAGGGTATGCGATCACGATATAATTATAACCTCTTTTTCAAAAAAAAGCAAATTTTTGAGTACTTTTTTTTGAAAATGGTTATAAAAGATTAAAAATATCTTGATTTTGTATAGGTGAAAAGTACCTTTTGTATTTGTATTTATATTGTTATATTTTATCTTATTTTTATAGCAAAATGTCACAAAAATTATGATTATTTTTTACATTTCTTTTGTTTTTTTCGGTAACATCTGTATATGCTCAAACTTGAAATCAACAAACCTGATCGGAGCAAATTATCAAACCCAGTATTCAAGTTCAAGCATTCAGTAATCTTCGAGCGAGACATTGTGATCAATGATTGGAAAGTGAGCTTTTAACTGTTCAATCTTCTTTAGTATTAAATATTTCAGAAAGTAAGACTCTTTGTAATGTATTTATTAATGATTGAGATTTTCCTATAAAAGTAAAATATTCATATGTAGATTCTTCTATATGAGATATGGGTACATCAAATTGTGATATAGCTGGTTCAATTTTTCCTAGTCTTATTTCTATTCCAGAACCTACTACATTTACTATACCTGCAAATTCTAATATTGTAAGATATGATAAAATGTTTTTACCTCCTGGTATGAGTTGATGAATAATACGTGGGTGTTTGGGATATGGAATAGTATCTTTGGAGACAAAACCTGGTGATGAAGTTTCTATGTTTAAAATAGAAAATCGTAAAGTAATATTATATGACGTTCTTGTAGGTGGTCAGACAAGTATAGAAAATTCAGTATCTTTAGAGCCTCAAAAAAGTGATGTATTTACAACAAATAAAAAGATAAAAATTGCTTTAAATAAAGAATGAGGTGTTGTTGTTTCTGCTACTATTAAAAATAATGGTAATGTGGATCAGATGATTGTTTTGTCAGGTAAAATATATAATTTTTTGTGATTTGAAAAAGAATTTTCTATAAAAGAAACAAAAATTTGACCTTATCAGACAATAGAATTTCCTATTATAATAGACGTGATTCCTTCCTATAAATGAATTTTTGATTTTAAAGTTTCTATTTTACATACACCATCACTCGCTTTTGAAAATTTTAATTTACCAGAAAACTCACTCAAATGAGGTGTATTTTATGAAACATGAAAGTTTTTTATATTTTCTCGATATGCTATCTGAGTAATCGCTTTTTTACTTTTGATACTTTGGCTCTTAATTAAATCTATTTTACCTAGAAGAAGACAGCAACAGGAAATACAGCAACAATAATATTTTATTATTTTTATTTTATTATTTTTATTTTTGATGAAAAAAATATTATCATCTCTTATATTTATTTCTATATCGTTACCATTATTTACTCTAGCAAGTAATATTATTGGTAATGATAGTGATAAACCTATTGCAGTAGCTGCTTCTTTTACTATCCCTGATCAATGAAATCTTCAATATATAAATCTTGGATTTTGTGATGAAGAGATGAAAAATGTAAGTAAATATAATGTTACTAATATCAGACCATGACAGACAAAGCAAATTTGTATGATATTTGCCAATGCATCTTCTGGCGACACTATTGATATCACATCGTCATTTGTAGATTCAGAAATCGTTGATGGAAAAATTGCTTGTTCTATCGGTGTAAATACTGGTATTTCTTTGACTTCCTTACTATCATTCAATCCTAAGGACTATACTTTTACATTAGCTCCACAAGAAAAACTCGTAAGAAAAGCAAGTATTACTATACCAAAAGATATGACATGAACACTCAATGGTTGTATATGATATCAGCTTGATTTGAAAAAACCTGATAATTATACTGGACTATTTTTTGTTGTAAGGCGTCATGTTGGGCTTATGAGAGTAAATATTACATGAGATGTATACAACTTTGGTTGGCTGGATGATATCAAATATATATATAAAGATAACCAAATATTTGTATTAAAGATCATTGCTTGAATGATATGATTATTATTAGTTTATTATATTTCTGTTTCTTTTACATGAAAGAAAAAAGAAAAACAAGCTAAAAAATAATTTTAATCACATATAGAAAAAACTCCCATTACGGGAGTTTTTTCTATAAATAACATTGAAACCTTCTACAATAACACTACATTCTGATTATATTTATAACTTCATGATTCTTATGACACGAACCAACTTATTCATACGATATTTCCTCCTGATAAATCTTTTCACTTTTTTTGTACGAGGAGTAGATAAGTACAAGGCTTCTGCACATAAACGAAGAATTTCTGAAAAGAATCTACTTCGATTTACATGATTTGGATGACGATTGGGAGCCGTACTTGGTATGCAAGCTTTCCGTCATAAAACAACCAAAGGAAATTTTCTTACAAAATTTTGGTTAATCGCTGGAGTTTGGATTATAGTCACTATAGTGCTTTTGTTTTCTTTGTAAATCATGTCTCAAGATATCAAAAAAATCCAACAAAATATTCTTTCCTGGTATGCTAAAAATGGCAGAAAACTTCCTCGAAGAGCAACTAGAGATCCGTATGCGATTCATATCTCTGAGGTGATGTTGCAGCAGACACAGGTTGATAGAGTGATTCCGTATTTTCATAAACGAATGAAAGATTTTCCTGATTACAAAACTTTGGCAAAAGCTTCGAAAACAGACTTACTCAGTCATCGATCAGGACTTGGATTCAACAGCAGAGCGTTAAGATTACAACAATGTGCTCACGAAATAGTTACAAAGTACAATTCACAAGTACCCAAAGACAGAATTAAATTACAAAAATTACCAGGGATTGGGCCATATACCTCAGCAGCTATCATGGCATTCGCATGGAATTTGCCGGTTCCTGTTATTGATACAAATATAAGAAGAGTATTAATCTTCTTGTTTAAGCTTCCTGAAACTATCACAGCTAAAACGCTCGAAACTTTCGCAGAGACCGTAATCCCCACATGAAAATCTCGTGACCGACACAACGCACTTATGGACCAATGAGCATTGCTTCTCACGGCTCGTAAGACAAAGATAAAGTCACTTTCCAAACAATCAAAATTCGAATGATCTGACAGACAAGTCCGCTGAACACTATTAAAACAATTAGTTAAAAGTTGAAGGGTGCAAGTGGTGAGTTTGAAAAAAGATTTTCCACACAAAAATGTCGAAAAAATTATTAATGATATGAAAAAAGAAAAGTTGATTAAAATCAGTAAATGAGTAATACAAATTGCAGAATAATGTCATTGCGAGGTACGAAGCAATCCAGTTTTATATATAAAATATATTCATATGAATAAATTGTGATATGTATATATTCTAAGTAATAAGAAAAATTGAACTTTGTATGTCGGAGTAACTAGTGATTTGATAAAAAGAATCTATGAACATAAAAATAAGACTATACCTTGATTTTCCAGTCAATATTGATTAGATAAGTTAGTGTATTATGAAGAATGTTGAGATATAAAAAATGCTATAGCAAGAGAGAAACAGCTTAAATGATGAAATAGAAAAAATAAATTACAACTTATTGAAAATATAAATCCACAATGGCGTGATTTGAGTGAGTGACGAAAATAATTAATACTGGATCGCCACGCTACGCTCGCGATGACTAAAACATACAGGTCATTGCGAGGCACGAAGCAATCCAATACTGAATACTCACGATGATTTTTTTAATGTCTATCATAGAAAAATGCTCTATTTCATTCCAACCCCAATCTGAAACAAAGACGATATCACGGTTCGTGCGATTAAGCTTTTTCAGTCGCTTGAATTTTTCGTATGTGAAGATACCAGAACTACGATGAAACTTATGAAAATGTACGAGATTCCTTATAAGGATAAAACATTTTTTTCACTTACAAGTTTTACATCTGACAACCAATTGGCTCGTTATGTAGATATTTTGAAAATGAGCGATATCGGTCTTGTCTCTGAAGCGGGGACGCCAGGATTATCTGATCCAGGAAAATCTATGATTCAACTGTGTAACAAATATGATATTCCTTATACGATTTTACCAGGTGCGAATGCACTTGTTCCAGCAGTCGTAGGAGCATGATTTGATACTTCAGAATTTATTTACTTAGGATTTTTGCCAACGAAAAAAGGAAGACAGACCAAAATAAAAGAAATTTTAGAATCTAAGATCCCAGTTTTCGTGTATGAATCAGTTCACAGGATGGAAAAATTATTGAAAGAACTTTCTCAGGCTTGATTCACGGGACAGATTTCTATCGCGAGAGAATTGAGTAAGATGTTCGAACAACATTTCACATGAACGGTAGAGGAGGCCTTGGAAATGATCACAACAAAAAAACTCCCAATCAAGGGAGAATTTGTCGTTGGAATAAAAAATATCTAATTATTGTATTTTTTCTCTGATATATATTACATCTCATTTCTTATTAGGAAAATTTAGTGGATCTACCAAAGGTACACCATCAGCATCGCTAATTTCGATGGTTTTTCATATAAATTTTTTTTGTGCTTTTTGTAGAGCAACAAATTCCTGGGGATTAGTACCCAACATATCTTTATCGATAGTGTATTTATATATGTTTCGTTGTTTATCTCTGCTTTTATTGAGATATTGGAGATTATTGATTTGTTCTATTTTTTTCTCTTTAGGATTGTATGTGATATAGTCTTTGAGTCAATAATTCTGAAGTTGTGATGTAGTGTAATGTATATATTGTTTATAGGTAATAGGTTTGTTATCTATAGTAATAGAAAGTTTTTGAGCAGAAGTTTGTACAATATCTAAAGGAACTTGTACTCATTCAATTGTCACTGATCAATTACTTTTCATTTTAATAATTTCATTATTTGTATTTTTTGAAAAATCAGGAAGTGGATCTCATGTGTAGGTGTTTGTAAGTACCCAATATTTTACAACAGGCCAGAGATAATCATTTAGAGCTCTTCAAGAATATTTTCTTAGTGCATTTACCCGTCTATCTTTTCCAGGTTCTGTGGAATTATATACATTTTTTAAAAATCTTGCTGAACAATCAAGTCCTATAATAGGATGAAATCTATCGTCATAAGAAATAAGTTTTTTTACATCATCATATTTATCTAATACTTTATTAATTTCTTTCCCATGTTTAGTATCTCTCATTCATGTTGTATATCTTGGTAATGTTTTCAATCAAAAATCTGCAGCATTTGCTGCCTGGATATGAATTAATCATAAACCACCATCTCATCAAAGATTTGGCATAGTTGGATCTCCCATTCATTCTTGTGCCATCATAGCTAGAAGTAATCATCTAGGAATATTATATTTATCTTCAACTGCATCGGTAGCAGCTTTCCATCTCATACATCTCAAAATTCTTCATTTAGCAGAATATTTGTCTGGTAAATCAATACTTATTTTTTTCTCTTTATTTATTTCTTTATATCACAAATCAATAGGTTTTTCGCGGATATTAAAAGGTTTTGTCGTGAGAATATTATTTTTCAAGACATTTAAAGAAAGCTTAGTTTCTTTTTTTACCTCAAATTCCGTAAAATTTGATTCATAAGTATTTGGTATTTCTAATGCCATATATTTTTAGATTGCAAAGATAAAATAGTAAAAATTATTTTGCTTTCAGTTCTTCTTCCATAATTAATAAGAGCATAAGATTAGCAACAATTGTCTTATGAAGACTTGGAATTTCTTTAGTTGTTAAAAGTTTTGTAAGTGGTCTTTTTTGAGTTTCAATATATCATTTTTTTGGATTATTGTCAGAATCTAGTACATATGCCAATCTTCCTTGTCTATCTATATTGCCATTATAAATTTCAAATTGTTGATTAATAAGACGATGTATATCTGTACCTATTAAATTTAATCCCAACATTTTCATTAATGGTTTTTTAGGGGTTACTCAAAGAAGTTTTTTGATATGAGGAAGAAATAATTTCAAAATATCTTTGTGGGGTATAGTATTTTCTCAATATTCTGCTAAAGGATCCTCAATAATGAAAATAACATTTTTTATAAATTCATCATCCATTTTATCTCGTAATTTTTTTTCTGCAAAATCTCAAACGCTCTTATATAATACTTCCTTATCATAAGGAATTACTTCATTTCATAGAAGATTAGTAAGATTGTGATTATAATTGTTTTTTGATTTTTTTTCCATGAGAACTATTGAAAAATTAAAGGAATTTGTTATAATATTATACATAAAATTCTTTATTTGTCAAAAAATGGATGAGTAAAAAATTAATTGTTTGGCTTGTCGGTCTTCTGCTTCTTATGATCTGACTTATTCTCTGAGATGTGAAGATAGAATTAGGTACATTTTCGCCTCAAGCAAGTACAAAATCAATCACCAAACAAGTAACTAAGTTTCAAAATATTAACTGATTTTTTTATCGTTCACCAGGGGAGAGTCTAAGTAAAGAATTAGCGAGTTTTTCATCAACCAAACAAAGTTTAGATCTACGAACTTACGAATTTACTCAAAAGGATTTCAAAACAACTATAAAGAGTCTCGCAGAAAAGGATGTGAATGTCAGGATAATAGTCGAAGATAATAAATTCCAACAATTTCAAAATACACTCAAAGTTTTGAATCAGGAATTTTCTTGATATAAAAATATTCAGCTCAAATCTGATAAACAGATGGGGACAGAATATCAGCACGCAAAAGTTAATCTTATTGATAGCGGATTCATCATTCAAACTGCTAATTTAACAAATACTTCCTTCGCTTCCAATCGTGAACACTTTTTTCAAAGCGATAATTCATGAGTTCGAAAGAGCTTACACACGATATTTGAAAAAGACCGAATTTGAGACAAAATCACGATGAAAGATATTCATCCAAATCTCGTAGTTTGTAATATCAATTGTAGAGGAGTGATCGAGCAATTATTACAATCAGCCAAAGAGTCTATTATTATCCAAACTCAATATATTACGGATGATGCGTTGCGAGCGATTCTCAAGACGAAAAAAACACTTCCGGAATTTAAACTTCTCGTAGCTGATGTAGATACCAATGATGAACTTATTCGTTATTTTGGAGATATTTCTGCAAGAAAATTTAAGACATATTATAATCACACCAAGATGATACTTATAGATCACAAGACTTTATTGTTGGGAAGTATGAATTTGTCTTCTAATTCTTTGGACAAAAACAGAGAAATTTGAATTATCCTCCTAGATACATGAATAATAAAAACCTTTTCTGATCAATTTATCCAAGATTGGACTACTTCGACTAAGGATTAAACCTTATTTCTAATGGGAATTGACTTCTATATAGAAATATATATCATCTTAAACATAAACAAAAACCTAACCAAAAACTAACGAAATATGAAAAACATTTTAATTATTACCGCCATGGTACTGCTTGTATCCAATATATTTGCGCAAGATGTTTTTAAACAACAAAAAGCAAATAAAAAAATTACAAGCATTAAATCTTTTACTGTGAATTCTGATATCAGTATTGAATATCAAGAAAACACACCAACTAACTCAGTAGTCGCATGTATTAACAATACAAAACACGATATGTGTTTTAACTTACCCAAACAGTATAGATACTTTATAAATCTAGATGTAATAAATCAAATCAGTGTATCAGGTTTTGGGATTAAAATTAGTTTTTAGTAGAGTTAATATGTAGTTTTATGAAAGGATTGGTGAATTCACTAGTCCTTTTTTAAATAAAAATTACTCTTGACTTATATATAATAATATGTATTATAATACACACAAATAAAAAATTAATAGAAACTAAAACTAAAAAAATGAAACACATACCAAAAATTATCGCAATGGTATTGTTTGTATCTAATATATATGCACAAGATACTTTACAAAACCAGCAAGAAAAATCACAATTGTATAAAGAATTAGTTCAATTTATTGGCTATTCAAAAATCAATAATACAGAAATTGTTAATATTGAGCCAACTAATACATTGGATACCAACATTAATTACAAAAAAAAGCCTTTCAATAAAATAATTCTTTCATTTGTTGAAAGTATAGAAAAAAATTTCTATTTTAAATTATCTAAAGATACAAATGAGCCATTAATACTAAAATTGGCATATCAGAGTTCAAATTCACTTTTGTATGTAGTTCATATAGAAAAAACATCTGATAATTTTAAAGAAATTGCTATATATAACATAACAAAAGATAGGTTTAATAAACCAGATAATGATGATGATTTGGATATAATAGCAAGAATAAGAGTTAATATCTCTAACGTTAATAGATTATATGAAGATCATCAATTTGCCTGGGAAGAAGATATAGTGCAAAATCTTATATCCGAGATGATTATACTCAATAATAGTATGGCGAACTTTTAACACGTAATATAATCAATACTTTATAAAAAGCTTAGTGCATTCACTAAGCTTTTTTGCTACTAAAAAATATAGATAATAAATATATTTTTTGATTTACTTTTATAGTCTTAAAATTTCTCTCAAGAGAGATTGACTTTTATAGGTATATATGTATAAATACATAAACAAAATAAATAAAAAAAATAGCCTATGAAAAAAATTATTATCGCTCTTTGTTTAGGTTTCAGTATGAGTGTATACGCTCAAAATGCTGAAGATACAGTAATACGTCAAATAATAGAAGAAGACTATCTCGTTAATCTTTTCCAAAATGCTGATGTTATTTATTGTAAAGTTGACGATGTGGATGACTATATTGCTGTAAAAAATATGGAAGTATCTTTCTATGTTGATTCTGCATTGTTTTTGACGGCATTTATTGAATCAAATCAGTACGAGAAGAAAAATACATCATGTATGCTTTGGTGTACATATGTAGAATTAAATGATTCAAGTGGACATATGCTTAAAATTGCTTATCAAACACCTGCAAGTCCACTTAAGGATGATGAAGATCCATTAAATGATTTGGATGCCCTAAAGCTAATTTTGGATAGTTTACTCCAAAAAACAGCACTTGTGGATTATTCAAAGGATACAAGAATCTTTTTGGACATTCATCAAGACTAATTAAATTATTAACTTTTGACTCTTCGATATTTTCGAAGAGTTTTTTTATTTGAGACGCAATGAAAATATATTATTGAAAATACTATCCACTTGTATAAGAGTAATAACATAGATTTTACTTTTTTATATATACTATGTTAGAAGTCATTATTCCTTTCCAAAAACTTTCAGAGAAAGCAAAAGTTCCATCACAAGCCACATTTTCTGATGCTGGATATGATTTATTTTCTGTAGAAGCACATACGCTCAAACCAGGAGAAAGAAAATTATATAAAACAAATATATCTACAGCCATCCCTCATGGATACTATGGAAGGATAGCACCACGTTCAGGATTGGCTTACAAACATGGTATAGACGTACTTGCTGGAGTTATAGATTCTTGATATAGAGGTGATATTGGTGTTATATTAATAAATTTTTGAACTGAAGAATTTGTTGTAAATGAAGGAGATAAAATAGCTCAATTTATTATAGAAAAATGCCACTATATAGAGTGGCAAGAAGTAAATGAACTCCCTGAAAGTCAAAGAGGGGAATGATGATGGGGAAGTACAGGACAAAAATAGATAATAGTTCCAGGTTACAAGTTGAAAGTTACAGGAACTTGTTCCCTGCTACTTGCTCCTTGTATCTTGTTTTTATTCTATAAGTGTTTTCCAATTAGTTTTATACCATTCATATTTAGTTTTAAATTCTTCTTTTGGGGTAATAGTTATTTCTAGTTCAGCAAATTTTTGGCGAAGAATTTCGAGATTTTCATCTTTATCTAAATCTGTAGAAAGGATCTCTAATTCGATGACATATCCATATCCTTTGGTATAATCTAGGCTTACTTCTATGCCATCTCGATCAAATTGTAAACATTTTCTTATCCATGTAATTTCAATCTCATATCATAAATTTATAAAAAGTTGTTGAAGTTTATCAAAATCTTCCTTATCAAATTTGATTTCAATTTCTTCTCTATGGTCATCATGAAGTGCTCATTTTTTCATCCATATTTTGGAAAAAAAGTTATTTTTTTGAATCCTTAAATCATGACCTCAAGTAAAATAATGAGTAATTTGATTATCTTCTTTGAGAAATTTTGCCTTCTGATCAAAAAAATTTATCAGCTGACGATATTTCTCTTCATCCACGAAGGATCTGAGCTCTACTTCTATATTTTTCATTGCTATTAATCAATAATTAAATATAAAACTCATGATTTATCATATTAATTTTTCAGAGCTATGCAAAAGGAAATTATCATAAAAAATAATAAACAAATTGAAAATATTAGAATATCAGGTAAACATCTGACGACGCTTTTACGTTTGTTATATACCAAAGCAAAAGCTGGTATTGCGCTTATAGAATTGGAATTTGTGGCGGAACATTATATCAAAACCAACAACCTCAAATGAGCATTTAAATGATATCAATGATTTCCAGCAAATTTATGTTTGTCGGTAAATGATTGTGTAGTACATGGAATACCTGATCAATATGTATTAAAAAATGGAGATGTACTCAAAATAGATTGTTGAATTACCTACAACGGATGAATTACTGATTCTGCTATTACTGTCATTATCTGAGGTGAATGAGCAAATCCACTGTGACATGAATTGGCAAAAACCACAAAAAAAGCACTTGATGAATCAATCAAAAATATCTGACCAGGAAAAGCTATTTTTGGATTTTCCCATAGTGTATATCAAATAATTACCAACGCAGGATTTTCCGTATTGGGAAAACTTACCTGACATGGAGTAGGAAATAAAGTACACGAAGCACCACATATTTACAATACATCAAATCCTGAAATGAAAAAAATATTTTTTCAACCAGGGATGGTTTTGGCATTTGAACCAATTACTGCGGTAAGTTCGACTGATTTTGCACATAGACCAGGAAATGATTGGAACTTATATTGCAAAGGAAAAGATCTTTGAGCACAACGAGAATATACAATTCTCATCACCGATACATGATACGAGATACTTTCATGAATAACTGAAGATTTATTTTAATAGTGCTACTATATGATTCTTTGAATCGATCCAGGCGTTAGAAAATTATGATATGCATTGATAAATAAGGATCTCAGTATTGTAGATTCAGGTATTTTGTTGTCAGAAATAAAATCTCCTACAAGAATAGATCAGTTTGAAAGAATGAGAGAAATAGAGGAATACTTCACTAAATTATGTAAAAAACATACGATACAGACTATGTGTATGGAGAAACTTTTTTTCACGAAATTTAATCAAAACAACGCAGAATTTGTCTACGGTATCAGAGCAATACTTATTACACTATGTCTGAAATATAAGATAAAGATAAAAGAATATACACCTATAGAACTCAAAAAATTTATCACCGGAAACGGTAAAGCAGAAAAACAATTGGTACAAAAGTGTATAATGAAATTATATAATCTCAAGGATTTTCCGGAATTCAACGATGCAGCCGATGCGTTGGCATTAGCTTATATAGCATCAAAAACAAAATAGTTACAGGTTGAAAGTTACAAGTTACAGGTTTTTTTTTATTTGCTCCCTGTAACCTGCTCCTTGTTTCTTTGTAAAATTTATTTATTTTCTTCTACTTCTTCTTGAATTTCTTTGATTTTTTTATTTTGTCTCTTGTTTTCTTGTTCCAATTGATGTGTTAATTTTTCAGCATCTTTAACTTCTTTATGATATGCATGGATACTTGTCTGAAGCATTTTTTTTAGTTTAGATTGAAATACCAATCATGTAAATCCGATAAATAACGGAGCACCCATAAATCCATAAAATACTGCAACTATTTTACCAGTCACCGTAAGAGGGGCCATATCTCAATATCCGATCGTAGACATTGTCACTGAAGTGAAATAGAGCGAGTTAAAAAAACTCCATCATTCTGAAGCATAAAATAAAGTAGTTCATGTAAAAATAACAATAAGAATAATTATAACAAAAAAAAGTATTGTATGCTTAGCTATAAAAGCATTGAGATATTTTTTGATGGTGTGAAGTATATTCTGCATTACATTATAGTATAAGATATAAACATATAGTAATTGTAATTAGAAACGAAAAAAATGCAAATTTCTCTTCGAATTACTTTTAAGGAAAAATTTCATAGATACATTCTTCAAAGAGAAATTTATAAACAAATTTTATTATATAAAAAGATACTTAAGAATTTGATTTATTCATCTTTTTTGAAAAAGATTTCTCTGTATAAGAATTATAATTCTATATGTATTAATTCAATCGGCCCCCCTCCACTTGTAATTTTTACTCAAATCCCTATATCAAAGAAGATCTTTTATCTGGTCTTCTTTTTCTATGAATCTAGAAAAGTTGTTTGGTAGTAAGACAAAAGTCGATATCCTAAAATATCTTTTGTTTAGAAGACAAGGAATATCAATGAGAGCGCTTGAAAGTGAAATTCAGCGGACTTTTCCTGCAATCAAAAAACAAGTAGATTCTTTAAATGAATCAAATGTGATCAATGTGAATAAAGAGTGACAATGATGGGCAATATCAATCAAACCAGAATTTCATGATACATTAAAAAATGTATTTTATTTCTGACTTCAAAACGATCTTGTAACCCTTTTCACGACCTATGAAGTGATGATCGACCAGTATTACTTCGGAAAAAAATTCAATAGAGATCTGGAAATGGATCTTGTTGTAGTATATAAAAATTGTGAGAAACCTCAGATAGATATGATCAAAGAAAATATAAATGAAATATTCAGAGCATATTTTATAGAGATAGTTTCCGTAGTATTTATGGGTCTTGAAGAATGGCAAAAACGTGATAGATTGGCAGATAGATTCGTCATTCAGATCAAAAAAAGCCTCATTCCTAAGAAATAATGCTAAGTGTTAAGTTTTAAGTGTTAAGTGAATGATTTCTCTATATGGGCTATTGTATATACGATAGTTTGTAATAAAAAAATAAGTCCTACATTATTCATTTTTCATTATTAATTATTCATTATCGATGTTGTCACCAGAGGTACTAGCTGAACAAGTCATGGGGTATGTAGTTTGAGCATCAGAACTTATACCGACACTCAATCCTTCTTCCAAAAAGTCATATTCTGTAGCGATCCTTCCTCAAGGGCCGCATTTTTATACTGGATTGCTTCAAGCTGCTGGGTATCTTTTATTAAATAATCAAAAAAAGAACTTACTTATACTTTCTCAACAATCAGACGATAAGAAAAATATTCTTATTGATACCATTGATTATGGTCCTATAATTGGACAAACTTGGAAAAATTCTGCTACCAAAATAAATAGTATTGTTCGTAGTATTGGTGCTAAAAAATGACTTTTTCAGCAAAAACCATTATCCGATCAAATAGATTTTCAAATACCATTTTTTAGAGTTATTATCGGCAACGAAAAATTATTACATATAAGTATAGGAGATAATATTTCACAAATTCAGATAAAAAAATTGTGACTTTGGATACATAATCATATTAATCAATACAATGTCGTTATTCTTACTAATATTGAACTTTCTAAGTCTATGAAATCCAAAAAATCTGAAGAACAAGATCAGATAGCAAAAATTATACAAACAAAATCACAATCCACACCACTACTTACAACGTTTCAACAAATACTTGCATTACAAAAAAAGAAACCAGAAATTATTGCTTATGTAAATCCTGGTGATTTTGGTAAAACTAAATCTTTGACAACTAGATATATCTGTGCTGTTTGATAAATTAATTAAAAATTAAGAATGAAAAATGAAAAATGATCGAATTGTATGCTTATTAACTATAGTAATCTACTATAGTATATAAAGAAACAAAAATCCGACATTATTAATTATTCACTATTCATTATTCATTAGTTTTTTCGTCATTTCCCCTTGAAAACACCTCTAATTTTGGTACAAGTATGTCACCAAACTTTTTTTTTATTATTGAAAAAAAGCAATATGATGAAATTTATATATGATAGTCTAGAAACTGTCAAAAAATTAAAACATCCTACCAAAAAAGATTTTATCAATCTTACGATTGCAATCTTTGCTGCTATTGTACTTGCAGGACTCTACTTTATCGCAGTTGATACCATATTTTCTGGTATTTACAAACGATTTTATAGTATCATGCAATAATATTTAGAGCAATTTAAAGTGTATCCTAAATTATAGGATTTTATTGTTTAATCGTATCAAGTATGCAAAAATCAGAAACAAATACCTGAGAGATCAGAAGACAGATTGAAGATAATAATTTTAAATGGTATGTATTAAGTGTAGTATCTGGGCAAGAAGAACTTGTAATAGAAAATCTAAGAGAAAGAATGAAAAAACAAGATCTTGAAGCAACAGTAGAGGACTATATGTCACCTATGATTAATGAATCTTCACTCAAAAAATGAGAAAAAATCATCAAACAAAAAAAACTTTATCCTGGATATGTATTTGTTAAATCACATATGAATGATAAAATATGGTATGTTATCAGAAATACTCCATGAGTAAGATTGATAGTTGGAGCTGAGACACGTCCTATTCCATTGACTGATGATGAATATCTCAAAATAGTAGAACAGATAAAAATATCACAAGAAAGATCAGAACTCAAAATACCATTCAAAGAAGGTGATGTTGTCTTATTGAAGACAGGTGACTTTAAATGAATGAAAGGTAGTGTGAGAAATATAGATGCAGCAAAGTGAACAGCAGTCGTAAATATCGAAATGTTAGGAAGACTTACACCAGTAGTTATTGATCTAGACAAAGTTGAACTCATGAGTTAATCTTATATACCTTACAGGACAAATTAATGAAAAATTAAGAATTAAGAATGAAAAATGAAAGAATTGTATACTGATGGACTATAGTAATTTACTGTAGGTCATAAAAGAAACAAATCCAACATTATTAATTATTCACTATTCATTATTCATTAGTTTCGTCGCTTCTCTGTAATAGCTTTTATTTTGCTTCATTAGGATGTATACAAAAGAGCAAAAAATCCTCAGATTCTCGATGATGTTACTCTTTTTGGCGCTGATGATTGTATATATTGTGTGGTATCAAGTAAAATGAAATGAATTGAAAAAAACAATTCAACCACAAAATTCATGATCTATTGTACAAATTGTTAGTAAAAGTTGAAATAGTATACCCACTGTGAGTTCAATAATAAATAGTGGAAAAACATCACTTATTCCAACTATAGTAAATAAAACATGAACAACTATCTCTGCACCTAAAATAACCACAGAGACAATGAATAAAAATAATACAATTAGATTGCTTTCCGGAACTAGTATTTATTACTGATCGATAGCAATTATAGAAAAATTATGAATTAAATATCAATATGCATTGGCTGATGAACAAGGAATATGGTTTATTTATCTAGGTACTCCAAGTTATGATTTTACAAGCATAGCAAGAGCACTTAAAGGAAGCTTATATACATTGACTACAGAACAAGATATCCTCCAAAACAAATTATTTGGAAACAAAATAGTCTTTATAAATCTTCCTGAATATAAGGATAAACAAGTACTTATGTTGATATACTTTAATGATGGTATATGGCTAGTACAAATGGAATATTCATTGTATCACAAGTCTAAAGCATATCTTAAATCTTTATTTATTGATTAAAATTACAATGGCAGGAAAAATTACTAATATTCTCAATCTCGAAGTAGTAGCGGGAAAAGCACAACCAGCACCTCCTTTAGGGCCTATGCTCGAAGCAAATGGTGTAAATATTGGACAATTTATAAAAGAGTTCAATGATAAAACTATGGAAATTATGAAAAAATTTAATGGAGCAGATGTTAAAGTAAAAGCAGAACTTACTATATACGCAGATAGAACTTTTGATCTCAAAATCGGAAGTCCAGTAACTTCAAATTTAATTCTTTGGAAACTCAATCTTAAAAAATGATCAGGAGAACCAAATAAGATTAAAATCTGAACGCTTTCAAAGAAAGACTTAGAAGAAATCGCTAATATCAAACAATGAGATATGAATTCTGAAGATCTTGTAAAAATGATGAAATCTATCGCAGGGACAGCAAAAAATATGTGAGTAGAAATAGAAAAATAGTTAAATTCTTAATTACTACGGGAGTCTGCCTAGGCTGACGTTATGACCGTTTTTATTATTTATAATATGGAAAAAATGAAAAAACATGGAAAAAAGTATCGTGAAATTAGTAAATTAGTAGATCCTACAAAAATGTATTCTATCGGTGAAGCAGTAGCTTTACTTAAAAAAACCGGATACTCAAAATTTGATGGATCTGTAGAAATTGCAATCAAAACCAATGCAGATGCAAAATATGCCGATCAGATGATGAGAGGGACTACTATTCTTCCTCACGGAACAGGAAAAAGCAAAAGAATTGCAGTATTTACAGCAGATGAAGCTGAAGCTAAAAAAGCTTGAGCAGATATAGCTGGTATAGATGTATTGCTCAATGATATTAAAGCAGGAAAATTTGACTTTGATATATTACTTACTACACCTGAACATATTAGAGATTTAGCTCCAGTTGCTAAACAACTTGGACCAAAAGGGCTTATGCCATCTCCAAAAGCAGGAACAGTAGTCGCAAATATAGCACAAGCTGTCACAGAATTTAAAAAAGGAAAAATAGAATTCAAACTTGATAAAACAGGAAATGTTAATGCAGCTATAGGAAGAATGTCATTCACAGAAGTACAAATTGAAGAAAATATTAAATCTTTCCTTAAAGCTTTGGAAGATAGTAAACCTACAGGAGTAAAAGGAAAACTCATTAAGAGAGCATATATAGCTTCTACTATGGGACCTGGTATTCAAATAGAAGCTTAGTTCTTAATATAAAAAAACAGACTTGCGTTATAGCTAGTCTGTTTTTTTATTTATTATTTTTTGAAACCTGCTCCTTTCGTCTTTCTCCTATTATAATTTCTTATTGAGTGCACGAGCAAAGAAGTATGAAAATCCAAATCAAACTCCAGCAACGACAAGTATTTCTGCTATAAAAATACCTAAGATTAAAGCAATATTGCTAAACATACTCAGAAGCGTTACATTGAAAAGACTATATATATAGAAGTTAATAGTGATTCAGCTAACAAGTAACAATGCTAAGCAGATAAGAAATGAAAATCAAAGTACATTTACGGTAAGTGCTACGAATCCTTGAGTAATTTGTTTATAGGTTGCTCATAATGTTTTCTTGACTTCAAGTTCTCTATGAAAAGTATGGAATATGTTTTTGAGTAAGAATCCTAAGAATGAGAGAATAATCAATAATAAGATGGCAATAATAACATAAGACAATCCGATAACAAAGTTACTTAAATTGATGATGGTAAGAACTCTATTTTCTTGTTGTTGAAGTGTTGATCATGTATCAATATCTTTGGTATTGAGGATAATATCTTTGTTTTTGAGGATAATAGTTTTGAGTGATTCGTATTTATTATCGCTATCAAACATAACATATAATGTAGCTGGTAGTGGATTATCTATACCAAATTTTTGAAAGTTACTTACTACATCAGGAATCTTTTTTTGTAAAAACGCTAATGCATCATCTTTTGATGAGAACATTACCTTGAGTCATTTTGACTCCAATTCATCTTTAAGTGTAATTATTTTTTTATAGATTTCATTTGTTTGAGTTGTATCTTCTTTTATATAAAAATACATACCAAGTCTATCCTTGAGATCGCCAGTGAATTGATGTGAATATAATGATATTCATAAAAAAATATTTAAAAGAAAGAGTAAAAATCAAATGAAAATACTAACTCAAAGCACATTAGTCCAAGAAGTTTTTAGAAGAGAGGAGAGGTCATGTTTAAAGATTTTTGAGAGAGAATTTTTTAACATTAGCTATTATTTAAAATAATAAATGGGAACTGGGACATGGGACATGGTGCTAGGTTTAATTTCTTCCTTGTTCCTTTCTCCTTTCTCCTCGTCCTCCTATAATAAATTATTTCTTAAACATATGTTGAGTAGTAATAAATTTTTCGAATAAGGAGATTTTTTGGTCATAGAAATCCATTGCTTTGTCGATAGTCTGTAATTTTTCACGATGTTTATAAAAGTATTTAATCATATCTTTAGCTTTTTTGTATTTATGTTCAAGGATATAAAGTTCTATGAGATTGTAAATAACTTCTGCATCAGTGCCATTGATATGAAAAGCGTCTTTGAGAAAGTTAAGACCTTTTTCTCTATTACCATACCAATATTCACAGAGTCCATAACATCTAAGAATTTCATGGTTTTCTGCTTTAGTGAGTTCTAATGCTTGTTGAAGAAATTTTTTTGCTTCCATTCGATGATTTTTTTCCATTTCAAGTACTCATTTGATATAGAGTCCTAATGGATCAGTATTATTTTTTCTTGAATTCAAAAAATCAATAGCTTTGGTAGCTTTTCCAATTTCACCTTTTCTATATTGAATATCTGTCACTTGCAAAAGTGCGTCTTCATTATTCGGATCTCTAAAAAGAATCGTGTTTACTTTTTTGATAGCTTCATCAAATTTTCACAACTCCTTGAGTTCTTCTATCTCATTGATAAGTGAATCAGGTATATATGTAGGCATACTATCAATTCATGAAATAAAGATATTGATACTCAAGTGTACTCAAGAAAGTGCCTATTTTCAACTTTTCTGGTATTACTGTTGGCATTTGGATTTACATTTATAGAAATAATGGCATAAATAGCTGATATTATAAAAAATAACTAATATTACTGTGTATTTCAGCCTAAAATGACATTTATTGTGAGATCTTTATTTTCTCTAAGAATATGTAATGAAATAGTATCTCCAGGAATAAAAGTATAGAGCTGATAGAGAAATGGTAATTGGTTATTGATATCTTTATTGTTAATACTGAGAATAACATCTCATATTTTGAGTCAGGCTTCCCATGCTGGTAAATCAGTAAGTACATCTTTAATGTAAATACCATTATCTATAGTGAGTTTATTTTCTTGTTTAATAGCAGGAGTAATATCTATATATTGTATACCGATAATAGGTCTCGCAATTCTTCAGAAACTCTCAATAGATGTGATTGTACTCGCAACAAATTCTTTACTAATTGGCAAAGCAAAGGCTATTCATTGTCATTCTGTTATAGCCGTTGTCATACCCAAAACATTTCATTCGATATCAAGAAGAGGTCCACCGCTATTTCCAGGACTTACAAGTGCATCGGTTTGATAAAGTCAGATATAAAGATTATTTTTATTGATAGTAAATTGTTTATTTTTGCCTCAGATTATTCACATGGTTACATTATTTGAATAATTAGAGAGTGAATTTCCCATAGCTAATACAAATTGACCAATATCTACCTGGGTATCTAAAGAAAGGAAAGAAGCAGGATTAAGATCAATAGGAGTCTTTCATTCTGAATCTACTATTTTTAAAATTGCTAAATCTAAGAGATCATCAAACCATATTTTATCTACATTATATATTTTCCCATCATAAAGACTGATAGAATATTTAGCTGTAGTATCTTGAACAACATGTTTATTGGTTATAATATATCATTTTTTAGAGACAATAATACCACTTCATCAGCCAACTTTACTTGTTTGCTGAGTAACGGTTCATGGACCATTCATTTGAGAAGGGTCTTCTACATAAAATTTAACATCCTTGCTTATAGTAATACTTACTATAGATTTTTTTGTGCTTGCGATAGTTTCTACAAGAGAGGATTGTAATCATAAAAAAGTAGATATTTTTATATCATTTACTTTATTTCATACACGGGATTCTATAGAACCTCATAAGGTATTAATCTTATTTTGAGTGACTCACCATACAATAAGACTCCCTAATAATACAAGAAAAATATTGAAAACAACGAGCAAACTAATGTGTTTCTTTTGCATGTACCAAAAAAATATATGATAAAGTGTAGTCTACTTTTTAGTTTCAGTAGTTTCTTCTTCAATCTCAGAAGTAGTTGTTGTATCATCTTCTTCTGTATCATTACTTGTGATTCATTTTTCCATCATTTCAGCTTCTTTTTCAGCTTTTTTTCTTTCTTCCTTATATCTAAGGTTTTCATCTTTTTCTTCTCGTGGTCTATAAATAACGTCGATATCTTTATCAACCATCTTCGCTAATGGAGTATCTGTTTCATCAAGATGTATGTCATTAGAATGTAGAGTTTTGATAGTACCATCTTTAAATCTAAGTCTGATTGCTCATTCGATAATACTTATTCCACCTTCAAGGATTTCTTTTCCTGTCATTACTACTTGACCCTTTCTTGCTCTCTTTCGTATTTTGAGATCATCAAGATTAAGTAATTTTCCATTTTTGTTGGCATGAATAAGAATAAATGGCTCATCCTTATGTAAAAACATATTTGCTACTTCATCACCTTCTTGAAGTTCAATAGATTTAACTCCTCAAGCAGTTTTTCACATAGGTCTCAAATCACTACTCTTATAAAGCAACATCCATCCATGTTTAGTTAAAATACCGATATTATCACTATCATTTACTGCTTCTATACTCAATATTTTTTCTTTATCTGCGAGTTTCATAATAACTGTTGGAAACTTCTTGAATGAAAGAACCAATTCTTTCTTGATTTTTTTAGTACTATTTTGGTTTGTAAGGAAAACGAGATGATGGTAGTCAAAATGAAGTGTTTTAGCAAATATAATCTTTCATTTAAGTCAGAAATGTTCTTTTAGATTGATAGCAGTTTGTTTCATAGCTAAACTTCAAAGATCTTTCAATCTTTGAACAACCAATTCACCGATATCAGTAATCACAATAAGTTTATCTTGATTATGAGTATAGATAAGATCCATAGTTTCATCAGGTATTGCTTGGATTCTAGACTGATATAAAACTCTAACGCTATAATCATTTCCAATCCATACAATTACATCTTCCTTAATCTTGTCTGCAGCATCCATAAATGCTTTGAGACTTCCAGAGACATTATATACACTAACATCTTGAGAGAGCTCAGTTTTTCTTTCATCTCCATAGTGTTTTTTCATATATTTAAATTCATCTTTGATTACTCAGTCAAGTTTTTCTGGTTGATCAAGAATTGCTTGAAGTTCATCGATAATTCTCTTTTTCTCATCTATTTCATCAATAATTTTTTTAATTTCTAAACCTACCAATGATTGTAATCTCATCATCAAAATATATTCTGCTTGCATTTCAGAAAAATCAAATTTACTAATCAAATTACTTTTGGCATCTATTTTAGTATCTGATTTCTTGATAGTTTCAATTACTTCATCAATAATATCGATAGCTTTTTTCAATCATTCGAGGATATGTAATCTATCTTTTGCCTTATTAAGTTGAAATACTGATCTACGGTATACTACTGATCTTCTAAAGGTAACGAATTCCATCAAAAGATCTTTGATATTCAAAAGTCTTGGTTGTTTACCAGATTCTACAAGTGTTACATTATTGAGATTAAATGCACTTTGTAATTCTGTATATTTATAAAGTTCTACCAAAATTTTGTTGGCATCAATACCAGGTTTTAAATACATAGCTATTCTAATTTTATTTTTACTTGATTCATCTCTCATATCTGCAATACCTTCCAATTTTTTATCTATAACTAATTCACTGATTTTTGAAACTAAGAGGGATTTATTTACAAGGTAAGGAATTTCATCGATAACAACGATGTCTCCATGTTTATCTTCTTCTACATGAGCTTTTCCTCTCATAATAATACCTCATTTTCCTTTTTTATATACTTCTTTGATATTGTTGCTATCATAGATAATACCTCAAGTAGGGAAATCTGGACCTTTAATTATTTCCATAATTTCATCGATAGAAATTACGATAGGTTCTCATTTTTTATCTTTTTTACCTTCTTTTTCCAAAAGAAGTAATGAAGCATCAAGTACTTCATTAAGATTATGTGGTGCCATATTTGTTGCCATACCAACTGCAATACCCATAGTACCATTACAGAGGTGATTTGGAAATTTTGTAGGAAGCATAATAGGTTCTTGTAGACTTCCATCAAAATTATCTCTTCGATCAACAGTATCTTGTTCTATGTCAGTAAGCATTTCTTCAGCTATTTTAGTCAATCTTGCTTCTGTATATCTCATCGCTGCAGCTCCATCACCATCAATAGAACCAAAGTTACCTTGTCCATCAATCAACGGATATCTAAATGCCCATGGTTGAGCCATACGAACCATAGCTCCATAGATACTACTATCTCCATGTGGATGATACTTTCCCATAACTTCTCAGACAATTCTCGCTGATTTTTTATGTTTTTGATTATAAAAATTATTCATCTGTTGCATCGCAAACAAGATTCTTCTCAATACAGGTTTAAATCAGTCTCTTGTATCCGGTAAAGCACGTGAGACAATAACCGACATCGCATATTCGATATACGATTTAGAAATCTCAGCTTCAATAGAATGTGGTATTACAGTTCATGTAGCAATTACCTTTTTATCATCTTCTCTCATCGGGTATGATAATAATATAAAGTTTCATAAGTTAGGCAAAAAATATAACAAAACTTAAGAGAAATTCAATGGATTTCCCATATTCAATGGTTGACAAATATAAGAAAACAGATTATTAAGTGTTTTGCTTTTTAGTCCGTATATATCTTTATGTATCCAAGAGCAACTAAGAAAAACTATCGAAAAACAAAAAAATAAAGAAAATAGGTGAAAAATAGAATAATTATTCAGTGAATAATATATATATTTTTAAAAGAAGTCAAATATTTGACAAATAATTAATTTAAGATATACTATAATATAGTTTATATTGTATAGTTAATAGGATGGAAGAACAAATATTTATATCACTCGGTATTGTAATCTGAATCGTTCTTATGAGCGTAGGTTTAATGAAAGTCTTAAAACAGCCTATGATTATCTGATATATTATTGCTGGTACCGCTATCAGTTTATTTTTACCATCATTACTTCAAACAAATACAGCATTTCAGTCATTTGGTAACTTAGGTATTGCTTTGTTGCTTTTTATCGTAGGTATGGAATTGAATCCAACAATTATAAAAGATCTATGAAGGACCTCAATTATAGCATGATTTTTCCAAGTACTTATTACGTGAGGATTGGGATATTTTATAGCTACGATGTTGTGATTTGATATGATGACGTCGATATTTTTATCGATAGGATTAGCATTTAGTAGTACTATCGTAGTATTAAAACTCTTAGGAGATAGGGATGAAATGGAATCTACTTCAGGAAGATTGAGTATAGGAGTACTTATCGTACAAGATTTAATCGTGATGCTTATCATATTATGAATGGCAACATTAAAAAATATTCAAGGTGTATGATCATCCGTTGTTATCATAAGTTTAGTCGCAAAAATTATAGGATTATGAATCGGTATATACTTATTGAGTAAGTATTTCATTCCTATGATAACAAAAAAAATTGCTGAGTCTCAAGAATATTTATTTTTATTTTCGATAGGACGATGTTTCATTCTTGGAGCATTATTTCATCGACTGGGATTTGGTATAGAGATAGGAGCATTAATGGCATGAATAACATTGGCCAATTCATCATATAGATTTGAAATAACAAGTAGAATAAAACCATTGAGAGATTTCTTTATTGTTATATTCTTTGTGTTACTTTGATCGCACGTAAATTTTTGAACAACAAATATGTCGATGATATTACCATTGATTATATTCGTAGTCTTTGTATTGATTATTAAGCCAATCATAACCATGATAGTTCTATGATTTTTATGACATACAAGAAAAAATAATTTCCTTACATGAATATCTTTATGACAAATTAGTGAATTTTCATTTCTCATTATCACTATATGAATAACATCATGATATATCAAAGATCCGACAATATTATCCATGATTACATTGGTAGGACTTATTACTATTACAGGTTCAAGTTACTTGGTAGTATATGGAGAAAAAATTTATCATTTTTTAAAACCAATATTAAAATTACTTCCTTGAATACGAAATAAGGAATCAAAAAAAATCAATAAAAAGAATTATGAAATAGTAATCTTCGGATACGGAAGATTTTGAAGTAATGTGTATAGTACATTATACAAAACACATAAAAGTATTCTTCTTGTAGATGAACATCCAGGAATTATTGCACATCTTCAAAAAAAGAAAATGCCTTGTATTTATGGTGATATCGGTGATATAGACTTTCTCGAAGAGTTAAATCTTAAGAAAAGTAAAATGATTATTAGTACGATAAAATCATTCGATGAAAATATAGTGCTATTAAAAACAACAAAACAACATAATCCAAATCTGATTATTATTCTCGTATCCAATCATATTTATGAAGCAATCAAACTCTATGAACAGGGTGCTGACTATGTTATTCTTCCTCATTATATAGGAGTGGATCATACATCACTTATGTTAGAAGAATATGGATTTGATATTAAAAGATTTTTGGAAAATAAAAAAACATTGGTCCGTGATCTCAAAAACAGACATCAAGATTTAATGATAGAAATGTTACAGAAATAATGAAGACTCAATGAAATTTATTGTTTTTTATATACAGTATTTTTCTTCAAATATCCATGAGTCTTTGGTATGAGACAGATGAGATTTTTTATAATTGTGTTATAATACACTTATATTTTTTTAACTCATACCAGGCATTCAACCTCAACCAAGCATTCCAGCCATATCAGAAGGATCTACTCAAAGGATTTCTTTTGTTTTTTCACCAACTATTTCTTGAGCTTTAGTTTGTGCTTTATGAAAACAAGAAGTAATAAGGTTTTCAAGTTCAGATTTTTTTGAAGGACTTAATAAAGCATCATCATTAATATGTAATTCTCTTAATTTCATTTCTCCACTGATATCTACTACGATAGCATCTTGTTCTGTACCATCTGATCAAGTAAATTTTCCTTCTTTTGCTCTGATAACTAAGTTTTTAAGTGCCTTTTGTAAAGTCTTATACTTATCATACATTTTTTTCATTTCTCATAATTTTCCAAACATACTGATTATTTAACAAAGTAAAATGTTGCTAACAATGTATAGAATACAATTCTTTTTTCAACTATTTATTTTTTGACTATTGTTGCAGATTACAAGTTTCAGGTTTAGATTCCTACTTCCTGCAACCTGCTCCTTGCTCCATCATTTTCTTAGTTATTTTTCTATCAATGCATAATTGATAATAAATTTTGCCAAATCTCAGAATATTTTTCCTGCAGTTGCAAATCACCATTGATTTTGTCTTGGTCTACGTACTTGTATAATAATAACATACTTAGGATCATTTTTAGTTATAATTCCGACAAATGATCCATTAGTTCGTCAAACTCATCTCATATATTTCCCTTTATATGATATTTGTGATGTTCATGTTTTACCTCCAAGTTGGAATCCCTCTACTTTTGCATATTTTAATTCTGGATTCTGTTCTACGACATCAAATAATCAAATTCTAATTGCTTCTGCTGTTTCTGGTCTCAATATTTGTTTAGTTATTTTTGTTGTAGTAGAGTGATATGTTTCAGTTTTTCTATCAAATATTCATTTTATAATAGTAGGTTTAACATAATACCCACCGTTTACGATAGCTCAATATCATGCGGCCAATTGTATCGGAGTAACCAGAAGTCATTGTCAAAAGGTATTATTAAAAAATCTGGCATCAGAGACAGTTGTTGTTGATTCTACAAATCATCAGTCTTCATTTGCTACTTCTATTCCAGTTATTTTTCCAAATCAAAGTTTATCTACATAGTTATAGAAAATTTCTTTACCTAATTTTTGTGCTATTCTTACCATTCCTACATTGCAAGACCAAACGAATGCATGCAAAAAATTCCAATCTCACATACATATATCATCAGCATTCTTAATAGTAAACTGTCCTACTTTGACTTCACCTGGATCGTTGTATGGATCATAAAATCTTATTTCATCAGTATCAAGTCATATGGCTACAGTAAATGCTTTAAAGACACTTCATGGTTCATATGCCATAGCAGTATTTTTATCTACCAATACTTGTGGGCCATATCCATTTTTTGCTATATATTTGGCAATAGTAGTATCAATTCTTTCATAACTTGTAGCAAGTTTATATTCTCCACCAGTTTTAATATATACTGGATTTTCTATATAACTAAGATCATCTACAACATATCAATACTCTGGTCAAAGAGCTTGCAGAGTAAATGCATCATTATAATTATTAGGATTATATGAAGGGTAATTTGCTGAAGCTTTAATTTGTCAGTTAAATGGGTCATATACTAATACACTAATAGAATCATCTTGAAGTAGATTATGATATTTTTGGATTATACTTTCTGCTTCTTTTTGGATACCAATATCTATGGTGAGATAAACATCATCTCCATCTTGTGCTTCATCCAATTCAAATTCATTTGCTCATACGGGACCAATCCAAGCAGAGGCACGTCAAACAATTTTTCCATCATTTCCACGAAGTATATCATCAAAATATTGTTCTACTCAGTAATATGCATTATTACTTTTATCTACAAATCACATAACATTGGCAAGAAAAGATCCATATTGATAATATCTTTTGGTATATGATTCCATTCATAATCAATGAAGGATAGGAATTCTATCTTTGGAACGAGTCTGATAATATTTATTTTTTAAATCTTTTATTTCTTGAGCAATGAGTGGATTAGCATCGGAAATTATTTTTACATATCTATTTTCTTGTTTATAAAATGATTTTTCTAAATTAGTAAAATTTTTGAGATATCAATATGTTTCAAGAATGTTTTTGAGTGGAATAATATCTTTATTTATATTACCGACTCTATCAGGCAATATATAAACATAATTTTTACCTTGAATATCTATATAATCAAGATTAAGTTTTGCTAGGTCTGTAAGAAAATTTGTATTAGCAAAAAATCCAATATAATTTTTTGGTTTTATTCAAATATATATCATATTATTAATTCTTGTTTTAATCAGATTTAATGCAATATTTGGTGTAAATCAACTAAGAATTTGTTGAAGTTGTAAATCATATCATGTTTGATCATAGAGATAATATCATGAAGAAATTATACCACTTCCATAATAAAAGAATTGTGGTTTTGGGGGAATTATTTGTGTTTGAGTAAATTGTTCTATATTTTTTATACATTGAAGTATATTTGTTTCTTGCATACCATAAAGTTCACAAAAGTGTTTATAAACTACTGGAGAGATAATATCAATAACTTTTTCTTTGTCCCAAACAAACTTTGGATCTATAAATATATTATACATAGAAATATTATCGGTAAGCTGTATGTGTTTTTCTGCTTTATCATCAGCAAATATATTTCCTCTTTTTGCTTTGAGTGAAATTTCACTTACATGTTGTTGATTGAGAAGAGTATCATAATAATTGTGTTGTATTATTTGAATATAAAATAATCTTAATATCAAAAATAAAAACAAAAATCAAAAAAAAGTGAGTAAATAAAAATCTTTAGTCACTTTAATGTATTTTAAAAAAGTTTTGGTTTGTAACCAATGTTCTAATTTTTGATCAAAACTTTTATAATGTGAAAGTGATTTTATCATATAAACAATAACAGTAAAGGTCTAAATTAGAGAGTAATTATTTGTTTGTTTTTTTCAACCATAGTATTTTTGGTTTTTTTATATGAATGAAATTCATGGTAATATAGGTTAATAAGCTATAATATAAATTACTTTGTCTAGGACAAAAATATAGTTGCAAAATGAATAAAGATTTATAGTATTATTGAAATATGGTTTGTAGAAAATACTTGATTTTTTATTCTATAAATCTATTATCAACTTAGTTTAGTTCTTTTAATTTGTTTAAAAACCTAAAAAAATGAAAAAATTATCATTAAAAGTTTTATCTTTTGCAGTATTGGGAATACTTAGTCTATGAGGTCTCATTACATTCGCACAAAACACACCTTCAGGATTTGGTGATGCTAGTTCATCAGCAAACGTAGGAGTTTCATGAACTGGAGCAAGTACAAATGACTCATTGATCAATGTTATCAAAAACTTCATCAACTGGGCATTAGGAATGTTAGCATTGATTGCTTTGGTAGTTTTGCTTTGGGGAGGTTTCCAAATGGTTACTGCAGCTGGAGATGAAACTAAATATAAGAAAGGATTTAAAATTTTACAACAAGCAGCTGTCGGATTGGTATTTATCGGAGTTTCTTGGTTAGTAGTAAGTGTAATCTTTTGGTTACTCGCTACAGTAATAGGATAGTATAATATTATATATTTCAAATAGAGAGAATCCCTGCAGTATTGTGGGGTTTTCTTTTTTTAAAAAATCAGATTTGTGTTTGAAAATTCCAGTTAAATAACTATACAAAACATGTAGATATTTTTTGTATTATTAATTATAAAACAATAAGATGAATATCCATGAATTTGAATTACGTTATCGTGCATATAAATGATTAAACTATAAATTTGACCTATGAATGGATCAAGATACTATTTTGGAAATGATAAAAATATCGGATCAATGAAAATTAACAAAACCAGTGCAAGAGATCAAACCAGAAGAATTACATGAAATAACTTTGGAAACATATACTCAATACAAGAAAACATATATAGAAAATAATAAAGATAAGGAACTTATTCCTGTTTGAGGAAAAATTTGATTTTGAACTTTGAAAAAATATATAGACCGTTTGGAGTATGAACTCAAGGTAATAAATGAGATGTGATTCAATTCTTATTTTCTTATTGTAGCGGATTTTGTTCGTTGGGCAAAAAAAAATATGATTGTTGTGGGACCAGGAAGAGGATCGGGAGCATGATCGATATTGGCTTGGGTAACAAGAATTACTGATATAGATCCATTGCAATTTGGTTTGCTTTTTGAAAGATTTCTCAACCCTGCACGTATATCGATGCCAGATTTTGATATTGATTTTGAGGATACACAAAGAGAAAAGGTTATTCAATATGTGACAGAAAAATATGGACAAGAACAAGTAAGTTCTATAGGAACGTATATGCAAATGGCGAGTAAAGCTGCATTCAAAGATGTAGCAAGGGTGCTTGGTGTGCCATTTGAAAAATCAAATCTCATCTCTTGACTGATGCCAGATAAAATGTCATTGCTTCAAGCAGTAGAATCGAAAGATGCTTCAGAAGAACTTAAAGCAATATATGAATGAGACGCTAAAGTAAAGCAGGCAGCAGAATTATCAGAAAAATTACAAGGTAATATGAGACAACTTGGTATGCATGCTTGTGGTATTATCATTGCACCAGATAAAGTTACAAAATATTCACCTGTACAATATGTAAATAACACAAGTGTGAGTCAGTATGATTGACCAACATTAGAAACCATTTGATTGCTCAAGATGGATTTTCTTGGATTAAGAAATTTGTCTGTTATCAAAAATTGTATTAAGATTATTCAAAAAAAATATGAAAAAGAAAATAAAATTCTCCCAGAAATGTTTGCACGTTTTTTTGAAGATACCTCATTTCAACCACCATTGGAAGATCAATTAACTTTTCAAAAAGTATTTCAGACGGGTAATACTACAGGAATATTTCAGTTTGAATCGAGTGGAATGAGAAAATTTCTTATTAAACTTAAGACAGATTCGATAAATGATCTTGTGGCGATGAATGCACTTTATCGTCCAGGTCCTATGGAGTTTATTCCAAATTATATTGCTAGAAAAAATGGTGAAGAACCTATTAGTTATATGAGTACAGAACTTAGAGAAATATTGGTAGAAAAATATGGTGAAGAAGAAACTGACAAAGAAAATATTAGACTTGTAGAAGATCTTGCACCGATTATGAATCTTACTTATTGAATTGCTGTATATCAAGAACAACTTATGTTTTTTGTACAATCTATGGCATGATTTTCACTTGCAGAAGCTGATTTATTGAGAAGATGAGTAGGTAAAAAGAAAAAAGAAATTATTGAACAACTTAAAAAAGAATTTACCAAAAGATCAAAAGAATATAGAGGTTATAAAAAAGAAACTGCTATCTATGTATATGAAAAGATGATAGAACCAGCAGCAGCATATTCATTTAATAAATCACATTCAGTGTGTTATGCAATGATAGCATATCAAAATGCTTATCTAAAAGCATATTACCCAGTAGAATTTTATGCATCATTAATTAGATCAGTAGAAGAAGATACGGATGAATTAAGTATATATATATCTGAGGCACAAAACCAATGAATTACGGTTTTACCACCAAATATCAATACATCATTTAATCATGTTGCGGCACTAGGAAATGAAGTCAGATTATGATTTTTTTGTATAAAATGATTGGGTTTAGAAATAGGAGAAGTAATACAAAAAGAAAGACAAATAAATTGATAATATAAAACACTTGAGGATTTTATTAAAAGATGTTCTTCGATAGTAAATAAAAAATCTATCGAATGATTAATTAAATCATGAGCATTTGACGAATTTGGTGATCGTAATGTTTTGTTATTGAACGTAGAGACTATATTAGAACGAGCAAAAAAATCTAAAGATAACGGAGGATGATTATTTGATATGATGGAAATGAGTACTACAATGATACTCAAACAATGACCTACAACAACAATGATGGAAAGACTTATGCTTGAATATGAAGTATTTAAAGTTTTTGTGTCTGGAAATCCTCTTGATGGATTATATACCTATATTAAAAGATACAATTTTATTACCCAATTCAAAGAAAAGGAAAATTTCTGAAATTTAATAATTGTATGATATATAAAAAATATTCAAAGAGCTAAGAAAAAATGATTCTTTGTTCAAATAGAAGATATATCAGGAACTACAGAGATTTTCGTGAGAGAAGTATTAGATTTTAAAAAATTTGATATTTTGGTAATCATAGGATATAAGGGAAGATCTATTAGTTTAGAGAAAATAGTGAAGGTGTCTCGTGATCAATTAATCAAACAAGCTGGTAGTAAATATGATCCAGAAATGACAGTCGTAAAAGCAAAATCTTTAAGATGACAAACTCTAATAGGAGATACTTCAGAAACCACAGAAAACAAAGAAGAAGAACCTATTATAGAAATGGTAGGACCTCCTTTACCACATACACTTACTTTGCCTGATAATACACAAAAAATTAATGAGATTATAACGATAATACAAACACATAAAGGTGATCAAGAAATTAATATTAGTAATAAAACATTTCTCCTCAATGAAGAAGGGATAGAAAAAATACACGTTTTACTTATCAAATAATGTATATGAATAAAAATGATAATTTAGCAAAACGCATGATAGAAAGTGCTAATAAAATAGCAATTTTTTGACATATGAGTCCAGATGGTGATTGTATATGAGCTATGCTTGGTTTAGGAAAATTATTAGAAAAACAAAAAAAACGTATAAGTTATTTTGTACCAAATAAACCAAGCAAGGGATTTGATTTTGTAAAATGAATTAAAAGACTCAAGAGTAATTTTGACTATAAAAATTATGATCTTCTTATTTTTGTAGATTTCACATGAATTGATCGTATGGGAATTATAGGTAAAACAAATCCAGATTATTTTAAACAAAAACCTATAGTAGTGTTTGATCATCATCTTGATGGTTGATTAGATCATAGTATTATGATCAAAGACACAAAAAGTATAAGTGCTTGTGAAATATTATTTGAATATACTTATGCATGGCGACCAAAACTTTTTGACAAAGATATAGCTACATATTTTTATCTAGGTATAACATCTGATTCGGGGAATTTTCTATTCGGTGAAGATCATATTAGAACGTTTAATAATGCAGTAAAACTTTTTAAACTTGGTGCTGATAAAGATTTTGTAGTAGATAATTTAATCCGTAAAAAATCACTCAATTCAATAAAATTTCTTCAATTATTACTTAGTAGAATTGATCAAAAAGAAGAATTACTTTATACATATTATGATGAAGAAGAAATAAAAAAATATAATATTGATCCAGAGGAAGCATCGTATGGGTTACATATTATACAAAATATTGATGGACCACAGATAGTTCTTTTAATAAGAAAAATGGGTGATTATATTAAATGATCAATTAGGGCAAAAAATATTCCAGGTAAGAAAAAGATAAATTGTAATATTGTAGCAAGTACACTATGATGATGAGGACATAAATTAGCAGCATGATTTGGTGTCCCAGCCAAAGGAGAATTCGAACAGCAAATAAAAGAAATTGTAAAACATATAAATAAAACAATAAAAGAATTATAATAATTTTTATATTTTACATCATGGTACTATGAAACAAAAGTACAACGTATTACTTCGTTTACTTAGACCAGTACTTCATGTTTGAATAATCATAATAGTATTCTATGTAATGTATAGAATGCGTCTTTTTACTGATTTAATACCAGGCGTTCAGTTGAGGATACCAGTAATTAATTATCAGGAAAATATGGCTTTTGGTATTATTGCAGCCTTTGCTTTTGTATTCACTGGTATTATTAAAAATCTTTACGAACTTCATAAACCTATTCAGAAATATTTTCAAACATTTACAAAAACTTGGATATATCGGGTGATTATCATTACATTTATTGGATATTTTGGACAAGGATTCGTTTTCTTTTTCTGAATTTCAAGATTTATTATTATTTTAGGTACATTCACAAGTTTTGCTGCACTTTTCTTATTTGATCAAGTACGAAATTATTTGGAAGCAAAAAGACATAGAGAAGGAGATAACAAAATTCTTATTGTAGGAAGTAATGCTATAGAAAGTTATAATGCTATAGAAAAAATAAAAAATGGATTTTCTTTTAAGACAGAATTTGCTGCACACAATGAAATAAAAGATATAGATATTGCAGAATATTTCATAGTAGTCGCTGTAGGAAGTTTTGAAAAAGAAATACTCCAAAGTATTTTTGAGAGAGTAAGATTTAGTGATAATACTAGGTTTTACCATATAAGTGAATGATTCTTTCTTGAAGATGTAGTATATTCTCCAGAAAATATTGATAATATTATTGCACTAGAATATAAACATTCAAAACTTGATGGACGATCTATTGTACTCAAAAAAATTACTGATCTTTTTGTATCATTTGTTATGATTATTGTTACTTTGCCATTTATGATTTTGATCGGTATTATTATAAAAATAGATTCACGTGGACCAGTATTTTATCAATCTAAAAGGGTAGGTAAATATGGTAAATTATTTCATTTTATTAAATTCCGTAGTATGTATACACACATGAGTGTATGATATTGAGGAGAGAAAGCAGATGAATTATACAATAAATTGATTCAATCAGATGCGAATGTAAGACAATGAGTATTACCAAAAATAGAAAATGATCCAAGAGTCACAAGAGTAGGAAAATTTTTAAGAAAAACATCACTTGATGAACTTCCACAAATATTCTGTATATTTCGATGAACGATGTCACTTGTAGGACCAAGACCACATTTACCAAATGAAGTGAAAAATTACGAATCACGACAAAAGAGATTACTCTCTATTAAGCCAGGTATTACTTGATATGCACAAGTATTTGGAAGAGATAGATTAGACTTTGAAGAAGAAGCAAAACTTGATTTATATTATATACAGAATCGATCACTCTTCTTGGATGTATATATTATTTTAGCTACCTTCTGAGTAGTATTTAAAGGAAAATAATTACTATGAGTTTAAGTGAACAAACAAAAAAAATTCAATCTTTTATAAGGACACATCATGAGGTAAATGGGCTGAATGAAAAAGAAGTGTCAGATTTTTATATTGAATTAATAGATTGTCTTGTAGATCATAATCACCAATATTATATAGAAAATATGCCTATTATATCTGATCAAGAATATGACGAACTTTTCGATTATTTGAAAAAGATAGAAGAACATTTTCCTCAGATTATCACGTCAAATAGTCCAACACAATCATTGATAGGGCAAGTAAGCGAATGATTCGTTCAAGCACAACATGAGACGAAATTGCTTTCATTGGAAAATACATATAATGCAAAAGATCTCGAAGAACGAGATGAAAGAGTATATAAAATTCTTCTTAAACAAGATCCTGATACTAAAATTTCTTATCATATAGAACCAAAATTCGACGGAATAAGTGTAGAGCTTATTTATAAAAAAGGAATATTTACTCAAGCTATTACACGTGGTGATGGATTGGTAGGAGAAGATATTACGGAAAATGTAAGGACGATAAGAAACATACCGAAGAAATTAAGATCACCATTGGATATTCATGTGAGAGGAGAAATCCTTATGCCGAAATCTGTCTGGAGAGATATCAATAAAGAAAGAGAAGAAGAATGAGATATTCCTTTTGCAAATACAAGAAATGCCGCAGCAGGAAGTATTAAATTACTAGATCCCAAAGAAGTAACAAAGAGAGGATTGATTTGTTATGTATATGATATCCTACAACCTGAAACTTGAAACCTGAAACTTTGAACATTAGGTTTGCCCGCATTTCCACGAGAAAAGGATATGGAGACCATACAAGAAATTATCGATCTTTGTCAAAATCCAGAGACAAAAAAATATTTAGATCAACAAGATAGTGAATTCGATGGATTAGTTATTAAAGTAAAAAATAAACAACAACGTGAAATAATTTGAACTACTGATCATCATCCAAGATGGGCTGTTGCATATAAATTTCCTGCACAGCTTGCAGCGACACAAATTCTTTCAGTAGATTTTCAAGTAGGAAGGACATGAATTATCACGCCAGTTGCAAATCTCGAACCTGTACAATTAAGTGGAGCAAAACTTCAAAGAGTTAGTCTTCATAATTTTGATTTTATTAATGAAAAAGATATTCATCTTCATGATTGGATTCGATTACAAAGAAGTGGTGAAGTTATTCCGTATATTGTAAGTGTAATTACCGATCGTAGAACGGGTAAAGAAACTAAAATTAATCCACCAAAGACTTGTCCTTCATGTCACGAAGGTGTTACAAATATTGATATTCATTATTACTGTACCAATCAATATTGTCCTGAAAAGATAAAACAACAGATACAACATTTTGTGAGCAAGAACTGTATGGATATCCAAGGGATAGGAGAAAGTATTGTTGATCTTTTGGTAGAAAATAAGATTATAGAAAATATTGCAGATATATATAAACTTACAGACAATACTATTCAAGTCCAATTACTTAAGTTTCCATGAATTGCAGACAAAAAAGTTGCTGAAATAACCAAGGGGGTAGAGGAGTCAAAGAGTAAAGCGCTCCGAAGATTATTAAACTGATTATGAATACCTCACGTAGGAAAAAAGATGGCTCAGGATATTTCAGAACAGTTGAATAGTGAAAATATTATCAGTCAATTAACGAATCAAGAATTTCTTCGTTCTATTTATGGTATAGGTGAAAAGAGTGTAGAAACTATTACTCAATTTTTTAGCAACAAAGAAAAATTACAGCTTTTTCATCAATTACAAAGCTACGGAGTGAATATGGATCCAAAAAAATATTCAGATCTCCTTAGAGCAAGCGATGCCAAAGCAAGTTTTTCAATAACCTGATCATTTGATCTTTCAAGAGACAAAATCGCTGAATATTTCCAACAGAACGGCTATCTCTTCCATGAATCTCCTACCAAGACAACGGACTTTATGCTTATCGGTGACAAAGCTGGAAGCAAAAAAGTCAAAGCGCAAGAGCTTTGACTCATAATATATGAATGACGAGATACTATAGTAAAACAGTTTCCATTTCTCAAAGATATTCAAAACGAATGAGATAAATCAAAGACACAGAGTTTATTTTAAACCGTTCCAACGTCATTCCGGCGCCAAGTGTTGCAGCCGGAATCCATACAGAAAGACAATCAGTTTTATAGTATAGATTCCGGTTGCAGGCTTCGCCAATAACACCGGAATGACGTGATGAGGTATAAATATTCTTTAGTTAAATTATTCAATATATAAATGATTACACCAATCACTTTCGCTTTTCTCAAAGCAGTCAAAGAAAATAATAATCTAGAATGGATGAATAAAAATAGGGATCTCTATCATATGGTGAGAGATGATTTTCACGATTTCGCTAGAAAGCTGATAGAGAAAACAAGTAAGCTGGATAAAAACATTTGAACACTTGCTGTTAAAGACGCGACCTTCCGTTTTAATAGAGACATCCGTTTCACCAAAGACAAATCTCCTTACAAAGGGAATTTCTGAGTTATCATCTGTGAAGAAGGGAAACATGGTAATGCGGCATGATATTACGTACATATAGAACCAGGAAAATGTTTTATCGGTGGGGGAATGTATATGCCAGCTGCACCTGTACTCCAAAGAGTGAGGATGTATATCGCAAAAAATTATAAACAATTGGAAAAGATTGTTAGCGTTCCCGCGTTCAAAAAAATGTTTGGTCCGCTCATAGGAGGAGATGAACTAAAAAAAATACCGAGATGATTCGATCAGAATCACAAGGCAGGCAGGTTGCTTAAGATGAAATGACGATTTACAGAACACATGCTCTCAGACAAAGAGGTTCTTCAGGATGATTTTGTAAATTACTGTATTTCAGTTTTTAAAATCATGAAACCACTCAATGATTTTTTAAACAAGTGAGCATTATATGTTCCAAATACTATTGTAGATTAGCCACAAAAAAGTTCTGTATCAAAGACGCTCAATAATGTTGTTGGGTATATACTGATGTTCCATCTTTCCCACATATTGATATTATAGGATTAGTTCCGCCAGAATGACGAGAAGCAAAAGCACTCATATCATAGATATTTCAATTAATAACTGTTCGACAATCATTAGGGGTATTATGTTGTTTCACATCTTGCGTCGTATATCATGAAGGAGCTGGCGTTGGAGTCGGTGTAACTGTTGGTATCTGAGTTACTGTAGGAGTAGTAGGAACAGCTTGTACAGGTATAGATGAAGTTGATCAACATCCAGCAATAAAGAACAAGGAACATATACTAACGATAAAAAATATTTTTTTCATCGGATAATAATTACTTAGATAAAAATTCTTGTATCAATTTTTCTATATCATTTATCTTATTATCGATGAGATTTTTTTCTTCTTTTTTAAATGATGTTAAAACATAATCAGCGACATCGTTTTGATTGGCTGGTCTACTAACACCGATTCTTAATCTTCGAAAATTTGGAGTATCCAATACTGCAATAATATCTTTTAATCAGTTATGACCACCACTGCTTCATCACAATTTAAGTTGGATTTTGCTCATGGGTAAATCTATATCATCATGGATGATAAGAATATCTTTCGGATCAATCTTATAAAAATGTGTTAAGGCACCCACAGCTCATCATGAACGATTCATATATTCCATAGGTTTCAAAAATATTATTTTCTGATCATTAATATTCGATTCAAATATTTCTCATTTTCGTTTATTATCATATTCTCGTGTTCCTAATTTTTCACGATCAACAAAATCATTCAGAATTGTAAATCCGATATTGTGTTTTGTTTTAGCATACTCAGTTCCTGGATTTCAAAGTCCTACAATAAGCTTCATTGGTTATATAAGAAAATAATTAATCTGGTTTATCTTGCATCTCATAGAATTCTATAATATCTCAGATTTCTATTTTTTTACCTGTTATTACTTTGACTCCACATTGATCTCATTCAATGATTTCTTTAACTTCATCTTTATTTCTATGGAGAGAAACTACATTACCTGTACAGAGAATATCTTCACCTCTCAATACTGTAAATTTTGGTTTACCATGAAGTGTTCCAAAGGTAACCTTTCCTCAAATCGTCATATCTTTATTTTTAGTAAAGAAGATTCAAAGAACCTCAAGTTTAGAAAACATTACTTCATGTTGTTCGATCTCAACCATTCCAAGAAGGAGTTTGTTTAAGTAATCAACGAGTTCATAGATAATATCAAAGTTTTTCATTTCTATTTTCATAGAATCAGCTTTCTTTTTGAGAAGAGCATTCATAGAAATATTAAATCCCAAAAGTAATGCTCATGATGCTTGTGCAAGAGAAAGATCGGATTCAGTGAAATGTCCTACACTTGCTTGAATAACTCTCATAGTAACATTTTTTGGTAACTGTATTACACTTACTGCTTGTTGAAGAGCTTCTAAACTACTTGATCCATCGGATTTCAAAATAAGTTTAAGTTCTGCTCAGAAAACATCTGCTTGGAGTTGTGAAATAAATTGTTCTACTACAGAGTCGTCTTTTGTTTGATTTACTTGTTCTTGGATAAGAGATATTTTTTCTTGTGCTTCTTTTTCATTTTTAACTACTTCAACAATACGACCTGGATCTGGTAAATCAGTAATACCAAGTACCTGTATTGGTTCTCATCATGTTGCTTGAGTAATACTTTGTCACATTCGATTTTGCATTCTTCTAATTTTTCCTGTTGTATTATATGCAACTATAGTATCTCATATTTTAAGTGTTCCTGTCATTACAATAATAGTAGAAACAACTCCTTGTTTAGGATCTTTGTGTGCATCAACTACAACTCCAACTGCAGGTCTATTAGGATTATATTTGAGATCAAGCATTTCTGTTTGAAGAAGAACTGTTTCGAGAAGTTCAGGTATTCCTTGTCCTGTCTTTGATGAAATACCAATCATAGGAGTATCTCCTCACCAATCTTCTGGAGTGAGTCAGTATTTGGCGAGATCTTGTTTGATAGTTTCAAGATTTTTTCCTGGTTTATCAATTTTGGTAATCGCAATAATGATAGGCACACCAGATTCTTTAGCATGTCCAATAGATTCAATCGTCTGTGGCATAACACTATCATCAGCTGCTACTACGATAATTGCAATATTAGTTAATTTAGCTCATCTAGCTCTTAAACTTGTAAATAATTCATGTCCTGGAGTATCAATGAAACATATTTTTTTACCATCATATTCTACTACAGAAGCTCAAATAGATTGAGTAATTCCTCCTGCTTCACCTTCAGCGATAACAGTTTTTCTGAGATAATCAAGTAATGAGGTCTTTCCGTGATCTACATGTCCCATAACGGTAACGATAGGTGGTCTTGTAAGTAAATGTTCAGCATTTTTATCCATATCTAGGATAGCTTGTAAATCTCAGCTCATAAATGTTTGAACATCTACTTTATTATCATTTCTTTTTACGATAATATTAAATTCAGACGCAATCAAAGCAGCCGTATCAAAGTCTAATGAAGCTGTGATAGATGTCATAATTTTATTTTGAATTAATTTTTTCATAAGTTCTGGTAATGGTACTCACATTTTTTCAGAAAATTCTTTTACAGTAATTTTAGCATCGATATATATTTCTACTTTTTTTACAAGATTGGCAGAAGTAGTAGCTATTTTTTGTACTTTTGGTACTTGGGGTATAGTTGGTTTTGCTGGTTGAAATGCTGGTCTATTGAATGGTCTATTTGTTTGTTTACCTTGAGCATAATTAGGTTTAGATCATTGATATCAAGTTCTTGCAGGAAACTGTTTACCTCCATGTTGTGGAGCAGTATTTCTTGGTCTACTTGGTGTAGCTGCTGAAGCTGGTCTATTAAATGGTCTACTAGTTGGTCTACTAACTGCTGGTCTAGTAGCAAAAGAATCATCTTTTCTACCAACTATACGTGTTGTTGATTTTTCAACTTTATCAAAAGAAAATGATGCACCACGTCTAGGTTTTTCAAGAATAATACTTTCTTCCTGTTCTTCTTCTATACGCTTTTCTTCTTCTTTTTGTTTGATTGTTTTAACTTCTTTTTTAAATCACAATCACGACAAAAATCATCCTCATCATCACATAAGTTCATCAGCTTTGAGTACTTTTGTACTCGTATCTTTTTCTTTAACAACAGAAGTTTTTGCTTCTTTTATTTTGGAAGAAGTTTTTGCTTTTGTAGTTGATTTAGCCTTTGCAGGGGATTTTTTTACTGTTTTTTTTGTTGCAGCTTTTACTGGTAATTTTGGCATATAATGAAAAATAACGTAAAATACGATGCAGAAGATAGTACAAATATAGACCCCAATATCAAGTAGAAACTAATAATCCACCCGGGTGAAAAAAAATAAATCACCCGGGTGGATTTGTAAAATTTGCATTTTTTGCTATTTCCGAGTATAATTATCTATAGTCTAAAAACTTTAATATTTTAAGCCAATCACTATGTTTAACGCCCACAGAGTTTGATCAAATAGTCTCTCCGTAAGAAACCTTATTCTTTTGTTTTTTACGATAGTCTTGGGATTTGCATCAGTGATTACTTTGGCACAAATAAATATACCTTCAAGTATAGATAATGCATGGCAAACTATAGCAAAAACAACTATTACAGAATTTGGAACAAATACTTCACCTTTGATAGAAATGTCTTCATGAGGAATATTTATCGATACTGTCATTTTAAATCAAGAAACAAGTTTTTCATGAAAGGTATTGTGAATCGATGATAATGGAAATGTCATCTATGTACTCAGTCAAAGTCTCGTAACATCATGAGGTGGAGGAATGGGATGATGAACTGGAGATGGACATTGGACAGGAGCAGGAAGTGATATATACAACATCAATGCAGGTAATGTGGGTATTAATACACAAACCATGAGTGGTAAATTACATATAACAAGTTCAGCTCAAACAGAATTATATCTTCAAGAAAGTAATGTATGAAATGCGGCTAATATAAATTTTCAAAATACAATAAGAACGCGAGCTTTATGATGAGATTCAAATCCTGATATTTTCTACATCTGACCATCAAATGGACCTCGATATTTTTCTATTATGCCAACAGGAAATGTAGGTATCGGAAGTTGAAATATAAACCCAAAAGCAAATTTACAAGTAGTAGGGACGTTTATTGCAGGAGATTATGATAATAATATTTCTGGAGCTAATTCTAGTATAGCCTGATGACAAACGAACAACTTAATTTGAGATAATTCATTTATTTGATGAGGATATAGTAATGATATTATATGACAAAATTATTCTAGTATCGTCTGATGAAATGGTAATATTATTTCTCTATGAATGTATAATAGTATGGTTTGATGATTTAATAATCAAATAATATCAAGTCAGAATTGATTTATTGGATGAGGACAATGAAATACTATTACATGAAGCTCAGATTGATCGGTCATTCCAGGAGGACAAAATAATAAAATAGAAAATTCAATAAGGAGTTTTGCAGGGGGATATTGAGCACAAATAATAAATACCTCAAATACTTTTTTACGAAATAGTGATAGTTTTCTTTTTCAATCTATTAAAAGGGGTACATTTATTATTAATGTACCATTTGTATGATGAGGTGATCCAAAGGGGTGAGTAGGAATCAATACAGCCGATCCAAAATGAGAATTACATGTATGAGGAAATGGTGTAGTTGTACTTGAACCACAAATAAATAACCCCCAATGAATTAATGCAGTAAAATCATTTTGTAATGTAACAGGATCCATAGTTTATAATCAAACATGAAATAAACTTTGTTATTGTGATTGAGGAGAGCGATTATATGTCTATGATAATAACAGTTGTTCTTTCTAATATCTATTTTTGAAAAAAGATAGGAGAGAGTAAAATTATGGTTGATAGATTGACTTTTACTGGCAAATCTATATACAGATTTTTGTAAAAACAAAATAAAAACAATCTAAAAAAAATAAAAATTATGAAAACAAAAAAACTTATCTTTTTTTTGCTGATTTTTTTCAGCATGAGTCTAAACTTTAAAAGTTGGGCTTCTAGTGTACATGTGTATCTAAACAATACCTACAGTCTTGAATATTTCTATTTCTGTAATATGGATACCGTTATTGTCCATAAGCCAAGTATTGCAGTAAATAGTATTTTTTGGGATCCACCAATAGGATCAAATATTTCTAATATTGATTCGGTGGTTGTTACATCAATTACTACAGGTACTTGGAATTTTTATTCAGATGAAGTATTTAAAGATTTCTATGTTTATTTTCTTTCATCTCCGCCATTTGAACCACCCTGTATGGTAACCGATACCTCATTTTGTACTGCTAGTTTCTCACTTCCTTTGGATGCAAAAAATCATTTGCCTGGAGGATTTGCTTCTACGTACGTATGGTCAACTGGGGAAACTACAAGAATAATTACTGTTACTACACCAGGTACCTACAGCGTAACCATTACCAACGCTTGTGGAACGGGAACATACAGTATTATTGTCACTCAAGCAAATCCAAACGCTCCAAATCTTGGAGTTGATCAAACTTTTTGTGTGGGAGATTCTTCTATTTTGACTACAGGAAGTACTAATATTGCTTCATGTCTATGGTCAACTGGAGAAACTACCAATACAATTAGTGTGGATACTACCGGAAGTTATTCAGTCTATTTAACTGATAATGCTGGTTGTAGTGGTCGTGATACTATTAATATCACAATTATACCTACAAGGACAATAGAAATGTGTGATGTAACGTATGATACAACGTACAACAAAAATTCTATAAATTGGTTTGTCAATCCATCTGAGACTGAGATCCTTTCAGTTGTAATATGGGTTAAAAATCAATTCGGAGTATTTGTTCCTTTGGATACTATACCGTATTCTCAGGAATCCTACATTCATATGGGATCCAATCCACAAGCAGATTATAATGAATATTATACAACTGCTATTACTGCCTGTGGAGAAGGTACACCAAGTACTATCAATAGATCTATATGGCTTACGACTCTGACTAATGAGCTACAATGGCAAAATTATGTAGGAAGTTTCGCACCACCATATTATGTAGTATTTGCTCTTATGTCGACTGGAACTATTGTTCCTATGGATACAATCCCTGCATGTTCAGGAGCTGGATGTTTAAATCACGATTTAATTGTACCCAATCCAAATGTATTAAAGTATTTTGTTGCTTTTGAACACACATGTGTAACAAACAACAAAACAAACAATGGATGGGTTCGTTCAAATTATCTGGACATTGTAACTAGTGTACATGAATTGGTAACTATACCGTTTGCGGTGTTTCCAAATCCTGTTACAAATCAATTGAATATTTCTATTGGTATTGAAAACTTTGAAGTTAATATATTTACTGTGCTTGGTCAGGTAGTCTTCACCAAATATAATACAACAGTATTGGATGTAAATAATTTACCTCAAGGAGTCTATATTATAAGCATTAGTGCTAACGATATAACCACCAATAAAATGTTTATTAAAAATTAATTATTAGATAAAGTCCTCTGGTATTTACTAGAGGATTTTTTTATTTCTCAATTTTTCGTTGAAATCCAGGTCGTTTTATATATTACAAGACTAACCAAGTTTTTTATATATAAAAAATATTATAATGGAAAAAAAGTAAAAAAATGAGATCGTGCAAATTACGATATCCAACTTACTATCACAACAAAAGAGTTTGATGATACTAAACTTATCATTCTCAAAGAATTTCAAAAAGATTTTGAAGTACAAGGATTTAGAAAAGGATCTGCACCATTAGATATGGTAGAAAAAAATGTAAAACCAGAATATATTTCTATCTGAGCATATGAAAAACTTATTAATATCTGACTTCAAGAACTTCTCAAAGAACAACCAGATCTTAAACTTATTGGTGAACCCTATGATCTCAAACAAGAACAAAAAGATGGGAATACTGTTATGGATTTTAAACTTGATATCTTTCCTGAAATAGAAGTTATAAACAACGATTGGGAAAAACAATCTTGTACTCCTATCGACAATACTGCTACTGAAGAAGAAATTAATGGAACATTAATGAACATCAAAAAACAATATGCTGATTATAAAGATGCAGATAGTATCGAACTTGATACTATTTCAAAGATTGCGCTTGAATATCTCGACAAAGAAGGAAAAGTAGTACATACAGGTCATACATATATTGGTGAACAAGAATTTGCTGAAGATCCATTTTTTCCAAAGACATTTCTTACTAAGAAAAAAGATGAAACAATAGAACTTACTCATGATGAAAAAAAATTACCTGCAGTATTACACAATAAAAAAACTGATGTTACAGCAGAAAAAATTAAACTTACTGTCAAAGATATTAAAAAGATAGTACTTCCAGAAATGAGTGGTGATATGCTCAAAAAATTGTTTTGAGACGATACTAAATTACAAAGCCAAGAAGATTTAATAGCTTATATTACAGAATCTATTGAACACCAAAAATACGATCAAGAACTAATCAAAAAAATAGAAGGTATATTACAAAATTTGAGAAATAAATCTATGAAAGTAATGATACCACAAACTTTAATAAATGAAGAACTTAAAACTAGAATGCAGAGTCTTGAAAAAAGATTATGAGGAAAAGAAAAAATGGATGAATATTTCAAAAACATGTGAGATGAAAAAGCAAAAGCATTTTATGAAGATATCACAAAAGCAGCAGAAGAAAGCTTAGAAAAATTCTTTATCTTACAAAAATTTACTCAATTGCTTGCTTTAGATGTTGATCGAAATCAAACAGAACATCTTAATGTAGAACAAAAAATATATGATAAACTTGTAAAAAACGACGGTACAGAAAGTAAAACTAAAAAACCACATGGTCACTAATAATGCAGTCATTGCGAACGTAGTGAAGCAATCCAAGTCTTATACTAGATTGCTTCGTACCTCGCAATGACAAATAGGTTTTATTTAATTAATAATTTTATGTTTAGATTTCTGCGAGATCTTATTATTTATCCATTTGATTCTCACAAGGAAACGAATAAGTTTGCTAGTTTTCTTAAAATGATATTCAAAGATTATCCCGCATTTCTCTGGATTAAACCTAACTTCAGAAAAATAATCGCGTTTCCATTTCTGATGTTATTCTATGTTTTCAAAAATAAGACTTCAAATAAATAAAAAAATGTTCACCTAAGTGAACAAATATCCAATAATAGTCATTGCGAACGTAGTGAAGCAATCCAGTTATAGATTGCTTCGTCATTACATTCCTCGCAATGACTTTTTGTTATTTCTTTAGTCTAATTCTGCTTCATCGAAATATTCTTGAAGATATTTTCTAGATTTTTTAAGGATGATTTTTACTTTATCAGAATCAGAAAGATCGCTTTTTAAAATATTGATCTTAGTACTTAGATAACGGTTATATCAAAATTCTTTAAGTTTTTTAAGGAAGGTTGGTAATTTCAAAACTCAGTCACCAGGTAAGATATGTCCTTCTCAAACTCTACTTTTATCAGAGAAATAGATAACTGCGAGATAAGGAAGAAAATCTTTTATTTTTCTTAGAAAATCGTTTTCAAAAGAATCAGAATTAAGATTAGAAATATCTAATCAGATATAACAAAGATATTTTTTTACAATTTCTACCATATTACTGAAACGGTATTTTGGAATTGGTAATGCAAAAACACTTGAGTCTTCTGGATTGATAATAGCAAAATGAAGACTTTTATTTTCTTTTCTTCGTCTCAATATATTATCAGTAATGAAACTAAATGTCTTGAAATTGAAAAATTTTGGAGCATTGATAGAAATAGTATCAGCACCAAGTTCATAACATAAATCTATAGCTCTATTTATTTCTTTATCATTAAGATTATCAGAGGTTTGAATAACTTTAATAGGAAGATCATATGTGGCAGAAAGTTTTTTTACATAATCAATTTTTCGAGAATCAAAATTTTTCCAAATCGCAAGATCTATACCATCGTATCAAGCTTCTTTTACAAGTTCAAAAACTAGATCCAATCCGTATCCAGAAAGTGAGTCTGTACTAAACAAACATTCAGTTTTTCTAGGAGCTGTTGGTTCTTTCTTTGTTTCTTCAGTAGACTTTTCATCTTCCATATCAAAAAAGAAATCTTTTTTAATAGATCAGAGTTGTCAGTCTTCCATTGGTTTTTCTTTTTTGTTTATCATTGTTTTGTGGGTATAAACAATAAATCTTATAATAATTATACTGTTTTTAAGTAATTTTGCAAATTTTAGTTATTAAGTTCGCACCCGGTACTAAAGACTAATAGTGAATAAAAATGCTTTATGATCAGATCATGGTAATTTTATGATTTTTACATTTTGTGTATTCAATGATGGGCTTGTCCATAGGTGATCAATATGTGCCTGAAATATAGGTAGTGGCTTAAGTCTCCATGTAAAAAGAAAAGGTATATGTTTAGTTATATTTATCAATTCACCAGAAAAAGCGGTGGATAAGATAGTATAATAAGGAGACCAAGGTGTCACATTAAAGTCACCAACGGCTACAATATTATCATGTTGTCTATCAGTTTTATGGCTTTTAAAGTTTTTTACAAAGGTTGTAAGCTGTTCGTTTCTCATAATAAAATGATTATAACTATCAGGAGAACTGGTATGCACAAGATAGAAATATATTTGTTGGTTTTGATAAGGCAGTGAAAAATATCCATATCTTCGGGCTCCTTGAGGGAAATCATCAGCTCTATTATCGAGTGGATACTTACTAAATACCATACTTCCAACAAATTTTTTGGATCGTGTAGTGCTATTGGTATAAGGATATTTTGCTTGAAGAAAATCTTTGAGATTATCATAATGATGGTCAGCAAATTCTACGAACATGAGCATATCGGGATCATTGTCAGATATAGTCTTTTTGATTCATTCATAGTTAATATTATCTTTGTGAATATTTGCAAATAGTATTTTAAGAGTTCATTCTTGTGTTGTTTCCTGGCTTATTGGTTCTTGAATATAAAAACGATTAAACTGTTTACTATACCAAAAAAATAACAAACAGAATACCAAAAACGATATTCCTCGAAAATAACGCTGAGTAGGAAAATTATATCCTGATTTCATTTTCTTTCTAAAATTGATGAATGTTATAACGACAAAAATACCGCTTATCGCAGTTATATACGGTAAAAAACTGATAAGTAATTCAGTTATATAATATCCAGGAAAAAAGAGTGGAAAAAAGAATATTGAGATAACAATAAATATAAGAGCAATCATAGTATATATGAAACAGTAAAATATGAAAAGCTTATAGTATTGGAATTGAAATTCAATATTTAAAAAAACTACGATTGATTATAAAAACCAAATTATTACCTTAATATCTCTTTATTTAAAACATGATAATAAAAATGAAATTTCATATACTGGTTTTTTGATGCCAGATGAATTATGCAGATAGTGCAAGGATAACAGCAGTCCTCACAAATTGCTGATTTTCGTATACAGAAAATAGTACAGAAGCTGATATAATTATTTTTGATACCTGTTCAATAAAACAAAAATCTGAAGATAAGATCACAGGAAAACTCAAAACGATTAGACCAGATCAAAAGGTACGAATCACGGGGTGTATGATTCAACACAATTTAAGAAACTCAAAGTTACAAGTTACAAGTTGAAAGTTGAAAGTTGGTAATTTTATGGGAGTAATAGAGAGCAAACAGCCAAAAATACTTTGATTCACTGCACAAGAAATTAATAAACCTGAAATCTGCGACCTGAAACCTGAAACATTTATTCCTATCAATAATGCTTTCAATCCCGTCTTCTATAGTCTCACACAAAAACGAAAAAATATAGAGCTTATGCGAAGAATAGATGATACAGGGTTTCTTCCTTTGATGTTGAAAAAATTATGATACAAAATTTCTTATGATCAAGAATTGATCAATGAATATGAAAAAATAATTCCTGAAAATATTGGTACATCGATGAATGATCATAAAAAAACAGCTTATATACCTATCTCTACATGATGTAATCAGTTTTGTGCGTATTGTATAGTTCCGTATGCGAGAGGATTAGAAAAATATTTTCCTATAGAACAGATAGTAAATGAAGCAAAAATACATTTAAAAAATGGAGCAGAAGAAATAGTCTTGCTCGGACAAATTGTAAATAAACATCCAGACTTTGTGACTATTATAAAAAAAATTCTAAAATTAAAATGACTCAAGCGATTGAGATATACCTCACCATATCCAACGTATTATAGCAAAGAATTACTCGCTTTACATGAAACAGAAGAAAAACTTTGTCCGCATATCCATATGCCATTACAGTCAGGATCATATAGTATTTTAAAGAAAATGTTTAGAGGGTATACTGTCGAACAGGCCAAAGAATGTATCGATACTATTAGAAAGTTAAAGAGAAATATCAGTATTACGACTGACATTATTGTAGGATTTTGTGATGAGACGGAAGAAGATTTTCAAAAAACATTGGACCTCATTACTTATGGAAATTTTGATATGATATATATCGGAATTTATTCTTCTAGACCAGGAACCTTAGCAGCAAAAAATTATCCTGATAACATCTCACGTACAGTAAAACGAGAGAGACGAAATAGAGTTAATGAACTTTTGAAAGACATTTCACGTATAAACAACGAAAAAGAAATAGGAAATAGTAAAGAAGTATTGATCAATAAAATCAACAAATGAATAATTGAATGATATACAGACAATATGAAACAGATACTGGTTGAATGAAAAACTTCAGCTAAAGTGGGGGAGTTTATTCGTGTAAAAATAATAAAGATAATCCCATTTAAACTTTATGGACAAATTGTGTAATTATATACACAATATAAGATATGTCACCTAGTTTATTTCTCTTGAATATCTCCTACAAATACATATCAATTCATCTACATTACATGCAATATTTTTTGTTATTCTTAATTCTTAACTTTTATGATGAATTATCCAAAACACGTAGCTATTGTTCCTGATGGAAACAGAACTCGAGCCAAAGAAAATGATAAAACACCAGCAGAAGCTTATATGTTATGATATGAAAAAGCGATAGAACTTATTATATATACCTTTACAGAGACAGATATAAAAATATTTACTCTTCGAGGATTAAGTACGGAAAATGCAACAAAAAGACCTAAAGAAGAATATGATTTCCTTATGACTATGTATAAATTGGTTGAAGAAGATCTCGATGAATTTATGAAAGAACATAAGGTCAACTTCAAAGTTATAGGTGACCTTTATGGAATTACTGATGACTTTAGAGAATATTTAGTAGCTAAACAACAGAGAAATACATATGATTCTGATAAATACTTTGTCTTTGCTATCAATTATGGAGGAAGAGATGAAATCGTAAGAGGAATCAAGAAGTTAGCAGAAGAAAAAAAAGATTTAACAACCGTGACCGAAGAAGATATTAGCAATAGTTTAGATCTAGGAAATGTTCCACCAATAGAATTGGTAATCAGAACAAAATGAGATCAAGCACAAAGAACATCAGGATTTATGTCATGGTGGATAGGATACGCAGAATTATATTTTACTCCAAAAAAATGTCCAGAATTTGGCGTAGAAGAATATAAACAAGCATTAATTTGGTTTGATAAAATAGCAGATCTACGCAATTACGGAAAATAATTATTTTACATCGTTACTCTTTCTTTGATGAAAATCACTATTGAAACAGCTAAACTATTGGAAGTTATAGATCTCGGATTAAGATTTGTTTCCAAAAATGCAACCTTACCAATATTACAAAACTTCTATTTCAAAGCAGCTATCGATGGATTATTATTGAGAGCTACTGATATGGAAAAATACATCGAAATAGAGATTCCATGTAAAATAATTATGGAATGAGCTATTACCGTAAATGCAAGAATGTTTTCTGATATCATCAAAAGTATAGAAGAAAAAGAAGTTGAAATAAGTGTAGATCAAAAGACACAAGTTATGACATTAAAATCAGCAAAAGATAATTTTGAGATCAATGGTATCGCAGCAAGTGAATATGTTGCATTACCAGAAGTACCAAATGAAAATACACTTTCTGTAGAAACACAACTATTTGCTGAAGGAGTAGCAAAGGTTGAATATGCAGTTACTGAAAAAAACTTCAGTCCTGTTTTGACATGAGTATTATTGAAAGCCAAAACAGATAGCTTGATTTTTGTAGGTACAGACTCATTTAGATTATCAGAATTTAAAGCAGCGTCAGGAATTAAAGATGCTGACTTTGCATTGATCGTACCAAAAGTAACTATGACAGATATTCAAAAAATATCTGAATATGCATTAAGTAATGAATCAGAAAATCTGACTATTAAATATTCAGAGAATTTGATTGCATTCCAAGTACAAGTCAAAGATATGAAAATATTGGCTACATCACTCCTTATTCAAGGTAATTTCCCTGAATATGATAGAGAAGAAATTATGCCAAGAATATTCAATACTAAAATATTAGTTGATAAATGACTGTGTGAAAAAGCTATCAGAAAAATTTGAATTTTAACTAGAGATATTAATAATTATATCCAGATAGAAACGACAAATGACAGTATTACTATATCATCAGGAAAGACTGATAAAGGAGCTGGAACGACCAATATACCTGCTATTATAGAATGACCAACAGTTAGTTTTGGAATCAACGGAAAATATATAACTGACTTTATCAAAATAATAAAAGGTGATGAATTAACTTTCAATGTTATTGATAATCAAAAACCACTTATTCTTATGGATAAAGATGATACTTCATACAGATATGTTGTAAGACCACTCATAAATTCTTAATGCTAAGTGTTAAATGCTAAGTTCTAAATAAAGGAATGTATTTTATTTAGCACTTAGAACTTAAAATTTAAAATTATTTTTTTATCATGGATAAAAAAAGAGGGTTTAGTTTTCTCGAAATACTCATCGTAATGATGATTGTTGGTATTTTATTCGTAGTGTTTAGATCTTCTTTCCAAGTAAAAAATAAAGATGTATTATATGGTCAAGCCTGCATAGAGACACTATACGGACAAGTGAATAATTTTTTACATGCAGGATTGAGTAGTAAATCATTGTTCGTTTGAACTAGTGTTATTTTTCCTGATCAATATATCGTCAGCTTTAAACCAGCTCAACAACTTATAGAATTAAAATATAGTGAACAGGGGAGTGAGTATATATATAGTAGTATAGAACTTACCGGAAGTAATATTATGTATTGTAATAGTAATAGGTATACAATGATTCTTAGCTGAGAAAATTATGAACTTCATATCAACAAATGACTCCAAGAAAACGCAGCATTACAATTTTTCTATCTCAGTGGAACAAACTCAGTAAGTACATGATGAAGTGAATTTTTACAATGCGATAATCAATGAACGTGATGTAAAACTATGGCACGTTTTGAAAGCGATACAAGAACTATTAGTCTCAAAAAACAAATATGTTTAAGTTTCACTGGTACTGATTGTCTTGAATGGGACAATTAATTTATTACAGTACAAGTAATTTACTATATATAGTATATGGCAGAAAATTATGACTTTTCACTCACAAATACCCTGGATGATCAACAACATCTGATCTTCTATAAAATCATGAATTACGAGGTTCCACGTCATTCTAGTTATTTTCTGTTTGAAAAAAAATGATGGAAGAAGCAAGAAGACATTCTGAGAGGCCAAGAATTTCCTCCGGATGAACCAAAGTACAGCTGGGACAAAAAAACCCCCTATATGGATGATTTTATCAAGTACATTACCAAGTTCAGCCGATTATATAGGTCAGTACCGTTTATTCAGTCAATATATCTCTGTAATTCGATAACATTCAACGCTTTGCATGAAGATTCTGATATAGATGTCTTTATTGTGACTAAGAAATGATCGCTACGACGCGCAAGATTTTGGAGTGCAATATTGTTTCTCCTTTTTGGTCTTAAAAGAGGAGGAGTGCGAGGCAAGAAGAAAAAATTCTGCCTGAGCTTCTATGTTACCCATACGCACCAAAATCTCTATAATATAATGTTACCACAAAACGATATTTATTTCATCTATTGGTTGGCACACCTTGTACCTTTATACCAAGAAACACCAGAAAATATTTATAAACAGAATAAATGGCTCGAAAGTGCATTACCAAACTTCCCAGGAAGACATTGTATCGATATTTGAATCAAACCGACGTGAGGTAAGACTACATTCAAAAAAATAGTTGAATTTCTCTCTGGAGGAATTATTGGTCAGGGTTTTGAATACTTCATAAAACTGCTGCGATTACCTATAGTTATCTACAAAACAAGACAGCTAAAAGAGAGAGGTTGGGGTATTGTAGTCAATAATAATATGTTGAAGTTTCATATGGACATAAGGAAAAAGATTCATCTTCTCTATATAATGCACAAGAAAAAAATGAATAAGTAAATAAAAAAATAAATCAATAAATAAGATCAAAATGATGTTTAAAACCAGTACACTAGGTCAAACTAGTGTATTTTTTTATATCAGAATTATTAGATATTGCCTAGTGTTTTCACCCGCTAACCATATATTAGCAATAGCATTTTTACTATTTTTATAACTGATAACCATTATATATCACAATCAATAAAAATGGGTTTGTTTTTAAGTAATGTATAAATACATCCTTAGTAAACAAATTGTAGATTTTTTTTTATTTAACTAACACAAGAACGAATATGAAAGACATCAAAGCAGTCTTCGATATCGGAAATGATGTCATCAAATGAGTGGTTTTTGCTAACGATGACGGAAAAGAGATCATTTTAGCTAAACAAATGGAACCTACTCAGGGAATGCGTAAATGAAAAATTCTCGATGCAGAAAATTTTGTAAACACAATAAATAAAATCACAGAATCATTTATAAAGAAACTTGGATGAGACTTTATAGAAGAAGTATTTGTAGGAATCTCACATCCCGAGATGATTGTGAACAGAATAATCGAACAAAAAAGAATTATGACCGAAGATATTAGTTCAGAAGATATTGATCATCTTTCAACAGTTATTGCTGAAATTTCAAGTAAAAGTAACTTTGAGACACTTAAAATAGTACCTGTCCACTTTCTTATAGATGAAACTAAAAGAGAAAAAGATCCTATCGGAATGAAAGGAAAGAAACTCGAGCTTATTGCTGATGTTTTCATGATTCCAAAGAATATTTATAATGGAATTATCGATGCTTTTGAAAAAGTAGGATTAAATATTGTCGATATCGTTCCAAATATCATTGCCGCTAGTGAAGTAGCTTTAGATTATGACCATAAAGACTTAGGAACTATCCTTGTCGATATTGGTAAGAATCAAACAAGTTATGTTATCTATGAAGATGGATATCCATTGGGATACGGAACACTTGCTATGGGAAGTGAAGATGTAACTAAAGATATATCTATCGGTATGCAAGTAGACATCAAAGAAGCTGAAGAAATCAAAAGAACACATGGATCAGCTATTGTTCAAAAAGAAAGAACAACAGATGACAGTTCAATAGACAGTTTGTTCTTGTCAGATATTATCAACGCAAGATATGAAGAAATATTTATTAAAATAAATAATCATCTTAAAGATTTAGATAGAGATGGAAGATTAGCTGGAGGAGTACTCTTGATCGGATGATGAGCAAGAATGCCAAACCTTGATCTCTTATCAAAAGATGTATTCAAATTAGCTACCTTCTATGGTAAAGATAATATACTCGATCTTGGTGATATTTCATCAAACATTCAGTTCATAAATATATTAGGAACATACGTATGGTCTAATAAATATACTGAAGGAAGAAAAGGATGATGATTAAATTTCAATATGGATTTTGTAGGTAAAATATGAACATTTTTCAAAGACCTCTTTTAAACTAATGAAAAACGAATAACTAATAGTGAAAAACGAATGTGTTATATACTTACTAACTATCGTATCCAACAATAGATTATAATAAGACAAATACCGACATTATTCATTATTAATTTTTAATTATTAATTCATTTTCAAAATGGTAATTCAAGAAATTAATCCAGAATTTATCCCAGGAGCTAAAATCAAAGTAATAGGAATAGGTGGTTGTGGAAACAAAGCCTTAAATAGAATGATCTCTGAAGGATTGGATGGAGTAGGATTTGTTGCTATCAATACTGATGCACAAGATCTTGCAACAAATTTAGCTGAAAAGAAAATTAATATAGGTCTCAATCTTACTAAAGGATTGGGTGCAGGAGCTAATCCTGAAATAGGAAGAAAAGCTGCTGAAGAAAGTGAAGGAGAAATCAAAGCTATGCTTCAAGATACAGATATGATATTCATTACTTGCGGAATGGGAGGTGGAACTGGAACTGGTGCTGGTCCTGTTATTGCAAATATCGCGAAAGGAATGGGAATCCTTACGGTTGGTATCATTACTAAACCATTTAGTTTTGAAGGAAATAAGAGAGGAATGAATGCTGAAGAAGGACTTAAGAAAATCAAAGAAGCTGTAGATACATTGATTGTAATACCTAACGATAAAATTTTCAATGTAATAGACAAAAAAACAACATTCAAACAAGCATTTACAATGATAGATAAAATCCTTTACCTTGGAGTACAAGGAATATCAGATTTGATTATCAAACCAGGAGATATTAATATTGATTTCGCAGATGTAAAAGCAGTTATGACAGATTCAGGAAATGCATTACTTGGAATTGGATACGGAGCAGGAGAAAAGAGAGCAGTAGAAGCTGCAAGAAAAGCAATTGAAAACCCATTATTAGAGGAAAATCTAGATGGAGCAAAAAATATTATATTCGCAGTATCATGAGGACATGATTTGACACCAGCAGAAGTAAGAGAGGCTGCAGCAGTAGTTGAAGAAATTATTGATCCAGAAGTAAATTTCTTTTGGGGAATGACACTTGATGAGAATATGGACGGTGAAGTTAAAGTTACTATTATCGCGACAGGATTTGAAGAACAAAGTAAAGAAGATATCCTTAAACAACCACAAAGAGATATTCTTGGAAGACCTACTATGCCAGGAAAAAGAGAATCTGAAAACTTTATTATGAGAGGAATCAAAAAAGATACTGCTCAAGAAACAAATGAAACTGAAGAACCAGCAGAAGACTTAGATACTCCAGCTTTTCAAAGAAGAGCACTTAATAGAGAAAAAAAATAATAATGTCAAGGCAAACAATTACTCAAGAAGCAAGAAATTTGCATAGAAAGAGATCCGGAATATAATTATATTGTATTTATACACTAACAAACGCACCATGAAATTAAAAATTTCAACTCCAACAAAAATTATTTTTCAAGGAGAAATAGAAAAGATATCACTCCCTACAGAAAATGGAAACATTAAAGTAATGGATGGACATCCTCCTATGGTAACAACAGTAAAGCCAGGTCTCATTAAATTGTGGCCAATGGAAAATCATGTAAAAGTAGGACACGAAATGTATGTAAGTACATCAAAATGAATGGTATTTATTGATGGAAAAATAGTTCGTATTGTTAGCGCTGAAGCAACGCTTGCTCCTGAAGAATCAGGAAGTACATTGTTACAAAATAAGAAAAATATTGAAGAAAAAATAAAGAGACTCAAAACTGAATGAAGCATAGAAGAGATAGAAAAAGCATTGATTAAATTAGAAAAAATAAATGCTGATATTGAATTAAAAAGAATGCTTCAAACAGCTTAAATCGCCGAGTAATATTAAGAGATATATACAAAGGGAGAAATAATCTGGCCAACTCAGCCAGATTTTTCTTTTACATAAACCCTAAAAAAATAATTATTTAAAGTCGATGGCAATATCGCTTAGTAGGTAACTAATCAAGGAATATCGATTTTAAATAAAGATGAAGGGGCTATCGACGAGGGTTTTTTTGCTTACTTTTTTCACCTGGAAGGAAAAAAGTAAGGCCAAGCTGGCGAGGCGATAGAAAAAGAAAGTTGTATTTTTTGTTGGTTTCCCTATAAATTCCCTATTACAAATTTTAATTATACACTACAAAATGTACTTCGCTATATTGTGAAAAAATCCAGAAATAAGTATGATTGAATTAGAACTCGTTAAAGCAAAAGAAATAAGCTATCCAAAAAAGGGGATAGTAATTTTTGATACAAAATATGCACAACTATTACCTCAACTTTGAGGAACAATCAAAATAGGAACCGTTGTAAAAGAAAAAGATTTACAAGAATTATTGACTGATGTGAAGATTATATGAATTCAGAATGAAGCGAACGGGAAACATCTCAAGAGAACGGTCTGAATTAGGAGATATAAGCTTGTAGATATCTTCCATACAGATAGAGAAATCAAAACTAAAGGAAAAGAAATTATAAATTTAGAAAATGGTCTCTATGGTATTGTTGATTACTATCAAAATATAGAACTCTATGAAGCAGTAGATTTTGGAAAGCCAGGACGTAGTATGCAAATGTGAATGATGCCAGCAAAATTGGCACATATAATGATCAATATCTGACTAGCAAAGTTTATCCATGCATCAGAACTCGATATCGAAAAAATATGTATCTATGATCCATTTGTTTGATCATGAACAACAGGAATGTTAGCAAATCATATGGGATATGATTTCATAGGTTCAGATATTAAAACCAATTATGCAGAACAAAATGCTGTATGGCGAAAGACCAATAAATTCTATACTCCAGACAAACAGTTTGATATATTCAAACACGATATTAAGGAGAAACTATGAAATCAATTAGAAGGAAAAGATATATTGGTAGTTACTGAATGACGGTTATGACCAATTGTAAAAAAATGAACCTCAGATCAAGATGTTCAAAAATTTCAGGAACGAGTCACTGATCTCTATAAAAGTTTTTTGGATAGAATCAAGGAACTTTGAGCGATAGCTGTCTTTACTATTCCACGATATGTTTGACAAGACAATGGTATAGAACAAGTATTGACGAAATATATAACAGATATAGGACTCGCTATCCAGAGTATACCAGAATTATATAGCAGAGAAGGACAGCAAGTTGCAAGGAAAATAATGATTGTGAAATAGATTCAAAATATGTCAACAAATTAATTCCACAATAGTGGGGTTTTTTTGTATTTAAAAGCGCTTTTGAATAGAATTAAGAAGTAAAAGATTTTATGTTATAAGATCAAGTATGAACAAAAAAGACTATATTCTCAAAGTTCTAGATGCTACCATGGATTATTTCCCATTGGCAAGAGGATTAAAGATACTCATAAGTGGCGAAGCTCTGGACGATACTGCCATAGATACTTTGGTAAGTATTTTAGCAAAAACAATAAATGAAATACATGACAATGAAGTCAAAAGAAAGCTTGAAAAGTCTATAGACTTCCTTGAAAAATTAAAAGCTATAGAGCAACAATCACATCTCAAGGATGATAAATCAATAGGGATGTTAGATGATATGCTCAAAAATATCTAATTTTTTTATTCTATCATTATCAAGACAATGTCAGCCGAACAATTAAATGTAAAAAAAAACGAAATAGAATTAAAAAACGCTGTAGAAAATACAGAGGTAAAAAAAGTGGATATTTTAATAAATGAGATAAAAACAGCTCAAAAAAGTATAAATAAAAAGGTAGATATGTCTAAAGAAAATACCGAAACCAAAAAAAATTACACAAAAGAAGAGAAAGAAAAACAAGAAACAAGAAAAAACAAAGAAAAATTAACAGCAATAGAAATAGAAACTATGAAAGCATTTATCGATAATTCTTGAAATGTAGTTGCTGCTATTAATCAAAACATAAAAGATAATTTTGATTATATAGGGAAAATAGAATGAAAACCAAATATTTCAAAATTCAAAGAAGCTAAGGCAGTTTTTGAAAATGATATAAAAGAATTTACAAAAAATACCGAATACAATAAACTTATAAATACAGAACCACAAAAAACAAATTCTGATATATTAAATACGAATATGAAAGCACTTCACGAACAAATTGAAAAAAAAGAAACATCGATCCAAAACGAAGAAGATATAATGAATCTTGAAACCAATGATGAATTTATAAAATATTTTAGTAAGGAACAAATAGTTGCATTGAAAAATTCAGATGAATTTGAAAATTTATCAGAAGAAAGAAAAATAAGAATAACAACGACCTTAGATACAAGAACAGAGTCAATAAATAATATAGAAACAAAAAAACTCGAACTTTTATTGGCTAAAACACCTACAGATACAGTAGCACAAGAATTATTTGAAACAAATGAATCTGCATGGAATGCATTAATAACAAAAAATTTAACATTTACGGATATATTACAAAAAGATAATTTTGATAAATTAATTACATCTTATGTTAAAGGATTATATCCCAACACAACAAAAGTAGAATATAAAAGGGAACAATACAATACAACAAAGGATTATTTTATACAAGCAGAAAACAATGAAGGAAAAAAAGTAGACATTATGTTTGGTAAAACATCAGATATTTTATATCAAGCACAAGCTGATAATATAGATGTTGATCGAATACGAAAAGATGGTGAAAAAATATGAGAAAATATAACTCAACTAGACGTAATATGAAGCTATAGGGAGTTTGAAGATATTATAGATAAACAAACAGATAAAGTAAGTTTTTTAAATAAAGTATTTATGGAAGGAATTTTAGATGCTGTAGATACAAACCCTCATAAAGGAATAGATGTTCCTGCCAAAAAGAATTGATATTATGGAATAATTATAGAACAAATAACAAAGACAAAAGATATATGATTACTCGATGTATATCTATCAAAAATCATGGTTGGTAATACAATCAACGTTAAATATCTATGAACAGACAATGCTAATCAATTAGTAAATTTTGCGAAAATACAAAAGAACTGGACAATAGATCCAGCAAGTGATAACGGAAAAAAGTTACAACAAATCAACGCTCAATTGTTATTAGGTATGGATAAAGCTACAATGCAAGAAACTATATCTCAATGATTAGATAAGATGATTGATGCTTTCGGACCTATGTTATTTACTATAATGAAGCTGTTAGGTTTCAGTAAAGGTAAATTAACTAAAATGTTTGGAGCAGAAAGAATTGATAAAATGTATAAAAAAGAGTATGGATTATCGACTGACCAAATAACTGCAGTTAATGAAATTTTTAAAAATGGAAACTTCGAATCAAAACCAATATATCCAATAGAAAGCTGAGAAGATTTAGAAAAATGATTTGATGGAGCAAAAACAAAATATATTAATCTTATGGCAGATAAAACTAAATGATATTATAAAAATATAAATATTAATAAACTGAAAGCATGATTAATAGCATTCGATAAAGATAAAAATATCAATGATGTAGTAACGATTACAACAGATAGTACGACAGGTAAACAATCTATTGTAGATATAAAAAACTCAGAAGCATTTACATGAGCGATGGGAAAAATTTTAGATGATGATGCTACACGAACAAGAATCGCTACAGCAAATGCAAGTATACAAAATCCTGCAGTAGAGGGTAAAGTAACTACAGATTACAATGAACAAGGATTAAAAATAGGTCAAGAATCCAATCGTTACCAGATAGATAATCAAGCGGATATCGCAAGATATCTTACTGCATCACTTTTCTCAAGCAAAGATCTCTCTTTTGTGATGACAGAAAATAGATTACATAATGATGTAGTTTTAAAAAAACCAGATGATAATGTAGAAACAAAAAAAGAAGAATTGGTATTTATTGAAAAATATGTTGATAAAAATACTTGAATAGTAAGCACAGAAGGAGGAACTAAAATGATTCATGAAATAATAGATATGAATAAAGCGTCAAAGAAAATAAATATAACATCAGAAAAGACAGTGACTGAAGCTACATTAGTGACATTAACAGATGGTCAAAAAACATACGTAGAATCAAGCAAAGCAAGTAAGACAGACTTAACAATTAAAGATAGAATGCAATTTAAAGCATGAGATAAAATAACGTTGGTAGAAAAAATAAATATCACACCAAAAATACCAGAAACAAATCAAGAAAAAAAAATAAAAACAAATAGAGAAAAACTAGAACAAAAAATGCAAAATATTCAAGATTGACAGTATATGTGAATAGATATATATACAGCTTCATCAACTATACCAGATTATAAAGATGATATAATAAATCCTATCAAAGAGATTCTTGAAACAATTACCGACGTTACTAAAACTGATGGAAAATATTTTTCAGAATCTAAAGAATTAGATAAGGTTGATTTTTTGACAAATAGAGAATGAAAAGCAGAAGGAAAATATTTAACTATTGAAAAAATAATTATGCCACATATAAAGAATATGTTAATTATGATGTGATGAGAAGGAAAAACATATGAAAATATTACAAAAAATATGGTAGAATGAACAACATATATAGCATGAAGAAAATGAAATACATATGAAATTAATATGAAAGATAATTCATGAAAAGATATCTGAACATTAAGCTTTTGATATAAGGAAAATTGAGACAAAACAAGATATCTTTCGCCAGAACGAAAAGGTATATTACAATCAGAAGCAGGTGTAAAAACAATAGTTTAAATAATCTTTCCGATTCTTTCGACTATTCATGTACCAAGTTTATAGATTGGTTTTCGCATAAGGAGTAGAGGAACAAGAGTTCCTACAATACTTCCAGCGATGATGTCTGTTGGCCAATGTACTCAAGAAGTCACTCTCGCAAATCCAGTAATTAATGAAAATATAATCAGGATTCCTCCAAATCGGAGGAATTTTTTGTCTTTATTTTTTATCCCTCGAAACAATGACATCATAGCGATACCCATAGTAATCGCAGCATGATCAGAAGGGAAACTACTCGTAGGCATAAATGTATTTAAGATAGTTTCATGTTTAAGATCTGTCAATCATAAAATTACATTTGGTCTGATTTTATCTACAAAAAATTGAATACCTATATTTACGACAAAACTCACAGCGACACCTATTCAAATATACAGCGCTGCTATTTTATGATATATATTCTTTTTAGCCATACCATAAACATATAATGCCAATAAGTAGACAGGGTAGGTGAAGACAAATATATCAGCCAACACAGGGATTCGATATGACCAGAAAATACTCGCTTGCATCCAAGCAAATAATGATTTCAAAAGATTTACTCACCACTGTGGTTCTACGATTTTATACATTGGAACATATATAATATAAAAATAATTCTGTCATTGCGAGGAGTGAAACGACAAAGCAATCTTATGTATTATTATTTAGATTGCTTCGCTTTGCTCGCAATGACATTAGGTTTATAATATAAACAAATAGTTTTTAGTTTACAATTTTCACATTTAGGATTTCTAGCAGTACAGTAATAACGACCAAACAATACCAATGCATGATGCGCCAGGTCTTTGTACTCATCTGGTATACGCTTTTCAAGCAGTTCTGAAGTCTTTTCTGGTACGGTTGTTTTCACAAGTCAGAGTCTATTACTTACTCTATGGATATGGGTATCAACAGCGATAAATGGTTTATCATATAAGACATGAGCAATCACTTTAGCAGTTTTAATGCCTACTCATGGTAATTTCATAAGTTCTTCTAATTCACTAGGAATTTGTTTCCATTGTTTCAAAATTTTAGCTGTTTCAAAAATATGTTTCGCTTTGGTATGATAGTAATTGATCGAAGAAATAGAGTTCTCAAAGATAGTAACTCACATGTTCAAAAGATCTTCAGGTTTTTTTATTTTTTTGAATATTTTATCCGTAACTTTATTTACTTGTACATCAGTTGCTTGTGCAGACAACATAACCGCTACAACAAGTTGAAAAGGAGTAGAGTAGTGAAGCTCAGTTTCTGGATTTGGGAAAAGCTTTTTGAGATAAGCAAATATGATAGCAAAGTTCTTATTCATAGTATACTCAACATTTAAAATTTATCATTTCAGCGAAGTTGGTTAGTTCAGGGTCGGCAGGAATCGAACCTACGACTACGGTTTCGGAAACCGATGTGATACCATTTCACCACGATCCTTTTTCAGTTAACAGTGAATAATTAACAACTAACAATTAATAAATATTTTCCATCGTTGTTCACTGTTAGTCATTAGTTGTTAGTTAATTTTCATTTCTCCGGATTTCATAACTCACACGCTTTTGATTTACACAATTTCTAACCATTTGTTCATTTTTATTAAGACTAGATACACCACTTTTGATTTCTAAAAAAACTATTTGACTCAGATTACCTTTTGAGAGACCATCGAGAACAAGATAATCGACTCCTTTTCATAAAAACACCAAATCTTTGTAAGAATACGGAAAATTTGGCAATAAAGGAGCTATTTTTTCATGGACATGACCAAGAACGACATTACGAGACCTCGTCACTGCATCACTTCTTTGTTTTTTGAGTTTAAACATAAAATAGATCTTAGCGATAAGATATCAGACAAGAACTCAAATAATTATTCAAACGATAATTAATCAAAGATCAGGATTCATAGAAAAAAATAATGAAGTAAATTAACTCAAGTGTAGAAAAAATCGAACAAAAAACAACTCTCTTACACAAGATTATGAATCATTAAAAAGATATGTCAATGAATTTGATATATAATAGATGTAAAGCAAATTTTAGCAGCTTTTTAAGACGTGAATTTCTTCTCAATAATTTGCATTTTTTACCATTTGTAAGTATAATTAGTACATACTAACATTTAACAAATAACACCAAATAACCTATGGCTGAAATTGATTACAAAGCGAAATTAGATGAGGCAGTTCTCCAATCAGATGTGGTGAAAATTTTTGATAATCTTTTGACAGTAGCTGTCGAAGCAGGAGCATCAGATATCCATATCGAACCCTTGGAAAGTTACTGTAGAATCAGAATCAGAATCGATGGAATACTCGAAGAGCTTGTTCAATATCCAAAAAATCTTCATGAAAGCATTATCTCAAAATTTAAAATAGAATCTGGACAAATGAGACCAGATGAAAAAAGAGTACCACAAGATGCGAGAGTATCTAGTGTTACATTGACGAATAAAGAAATAGATCTCCGTGCCAATACGCTTCCAAGCGTATGGTGAGAATGTCTTGTAATGCGTATTGTAGACAAATCAAAAAGCATTCCAAAATTGGAACAATTGGGAATAGAATGAAGTAATAAAGATATTATCTTTAGACATTTAGAATATCCAAACGGAATTATTCTTATGACAGGACCGACAGGTTCAGGTAAGACAACGACATTATATGCCTGTCTTGATTATGTGAATACAACCGAAGTAAATATTATCACCTATGAAGATCCAGTAGAAAACAAAATGGCTGGACTCAATCAAGCACAGATTAGAGCAGATATAGGATTTAGTTTTGCTAATGGACTTAGAGGAGGACTTAGACAAGATCCTGATATTATGATGGTGTGAGAAATTCGTGATAAAGAAACGCTTGATATGGCTATGGAATCAGCCATGACAGGACACTTAGTATTTTCTACCGTGCATACTAATTCATCATCAGAAACAATTACCAGAGTATATAATCTTTGAGCAAAACCATATATGATTGTGGGTACATTCAATTTAGTCATGGCAGAAAGATTGATCAGAAGAACATGTGATCATTGTAAAATCCAAACCTCAGCAAAGGATGATCCAAAATATAAATTTGCAAAAGAAAGTTTTAGAAATTTTGACAAAGAAGCACTCAAAAAAGAAATCATTAGTAGAGGAATAACTCAACAACAACGAAATGACTTTATAAATAATAGTTTGATTTATACAGGAAGTGGTAAAGATCCCGTGACATGAGAAAAATGTCAGATATGTGGATGAAGCGGATACAAGGGTAGAGTAGGTCTCTTTGAAATGATGGATTATACAGATGAAATAAAAAATATGCTTTTAGAAGGTAAGTCATCATTTGAAGTAGAAAGCATAGCGCTTCAGAGATGAATGATCAATTTAGAAAGAGATGGAGTATTCAAAATCATCAAATGAATGACAACACTTGAAGAAGTCTATAGATATGTGAAGGCAAAATTCGACAAATAGCTCCCCAATTCTTGGGAGTGTTAAATTCTAAATTCAAAGTTCTAAATAAAAAGATACCATCATTTAACACTTAGCATTTAACATTTAGCATTATATAAATTATGGAAGTTAGTAAGTTATGATTCTTTGAAAAATTTGTCATCAAAAAGTTTTTTGCTCCCAAGCTCAAACAAAAAACTAATTTTTTCAGATTATTAGCACTTGCACAAAGATCATGATTAGGACTTAGAAATGCATTATTTTCTATTAAAAACTCTGAAACAAATAAATGATTGATTATGATTATCCAGGATTTGATTGACCAATTGACGCAATGATCTACTATGTCACAAGCGATGGAAAATCACAACTATTTTTTCTGAGAAGAAGAAGTTGCTCTAGTACAATCGGCAGAAACTATGGGTAATCTTCCAGAGATTCTTGATGAAATTGCTATAGAACTTGAAAACTCTGAAAGAATAAATGGAAAAATAAAAAAAGCAATGGCCTATCCGATAGTGCTTATTATATTTGCTTTCATAGCAGTAGTTATTCTCCTTATCTATGTAATACCAACGATAGTGACAATGTTTCCTGATCAACAAAGTCTACCAAATCTTACAAAATTTATGATGTGAACATCATCTTTTTTACAAAAAACATGGTATATCATATTGTTGGTTGTTCTAACATTAATAGTCGTATATAAATTTTCATATAAATATGTATTAGCATTCAAAATATTCATAGACAAAATAATGATTACCATACCAGCAATTTCATGAGTAGTAAAAACTTATTATATGTATAGATTTTCTAAATTATTAAGTCAGTTATATAGTGCATGAGTAAGTCCAATCTTATCATTAAAACTCATGGCAAACGCTTTTACCAATTTCTTCTACAAAAAGAAAGTCCTCGAAATTAAGGAAAATCTTAATGCTGGATTTTCATTCGCAGAATCAATGGAATGATCGTCATTGTTTGATCCGATATTAGTTCAAATTATTCATGTAGGAGAAGATACGGGAAACATTACAGAAGTACTCAAAAAGATGGCAGATTTTTATCGTGATATGTTACAGACAAAAATAGATATTCTTATGAGTCTTATTGAACCATTACTTATGGCATTAATAGCCGTAGTGATTTGAGTCATTGTAGGATCAATATTTTTGCCTATGGCAGAGCTTGTAAATGTTATTAAATAGCTTTATATCTTATACCTACGGATGAAAAAAATAATCTTTATAGCGCTTATGTTAGTTAGTATGTTAACATTGCAAAGTCAATCGAGAGCACAAGATGTAGGACTATGAGATGTTGTTTTTGAAGAAAATACTACGTCGATAGTAGAACACGGATTTCTTATGAATGATCTGAGTTATACGATAATAAAATTACATCTTATTATAGCAGGAAAAGATATAGAGGCAGTTGATTATGAATGAGAAACACTTACAACTATCAAAAGATTAGAAGAATTAACCAAGACAGACGTTATTGATGTAATCAATCTTTCAACAAATAAACAAGAAGCATTGATAAAATATCTTACAGATTGTGATCAAGAATTACAAAAATGAGATACTATCGCTGCATATATGAAACAAGAAATGAATATTTTAAAATGAGAAATGGAAGCATGTTTAGTGGATAAAAATGTAAGTGATAAAGTATATTTTGATGCTGTAGAGAGATATGATCAAAGTATGATGGAAGTATCACTCAATGAATCTATCATCCACGAAACATGTGCTACAGAAAAAAGAATTCAATATAATGCCAAGACAAGTATTGCACAAAAACTAGTTTTCTATCTTTGATTACTTCAGAAAAAATATGATCTTCTTTTTGCTAAACAAGAAATATTAGCACAAAATTTTGAAGTCTTTAGAGACAAAATATTGCCAGACCTCAATCAGATTGATGCATTGCTCCAACAATATAAATTCTAACAAAACAGGAGTAAGAGACAAGAAATAAGGAAAAAGGAAACCTGTAACCTGTAACTTGGAACCTGCAATTAATAATATTGAACTCTATAAGTAAATATATACTATAAATATCAGGACCCTTATCCCTGAATATTTTGATGTATGGAAGTAAAATATATTAATAACAAAAACAATTATCTCTTCACTATCATTGCCTGCATATGATTGTTTTTTTCTTGTATATTTATAATAAATGCATTCAATGAATGAAAGATTTATGATGGATTAGCAGGTAAAATACCCGTAGACATAGAAAGTATTTTAGGACAAAAAATAATAAATATACAAAATACACTCCAAGCAAATGAAGCTATCAAAAAGTGAGAATATGAAAAAGCACTACAACTCATTAGCTGAAACAAAAGTGAAGATTACTATAATCGCTGAACTATCCAAACATTATTAGCATATAAGAACGCCTTACAAAGCAGTATCTCATGACTCCAAGATGCACAAATATTTATAGCTCAATCACAACAAAACTTTACTATAGCCAAGAAGTTATCAACTTCTTCAACAATAAAAAATGCAATTATAGACAATAAAAATATTATAGATTCTTTATCTGCAGTCGTAGATATCAAAACATGTTATGGTATAGGACAAGGCATTATAAGTAATATCAACGATACGAATACCACGATAAAAAACATCAAAACAACGTTGAATCAAGAAGAAATATATATCAATAAAAGAGCACACAGTTTAGATCCAGTCTGTTATGAAAAATTAGTCTATATTTTAGATAGCAGCAGAGAACAAGTAGGATTATTACAATTACAAATGCAAAAAAATACTACAAAATACATATCTGATTTCTCCGACAAGATAGAAGATCCTATTCTTTGTATTCAAGCTCCTTACGAGAATATTATTTCCTCGATTATCAAAGGAAAACAATGATTAGAACAATATCAACAACAACATATTAGTACTATAGAAGCATTGAAAAGTAATGATAGTAGGAGTATTAGTGATCTCTGTAATCAAACAAAAAATGATGCACAAATAAATCAACAAATAGAAAATTCAGTACAAGAATTACTGCAAAAATTAGAAGACAATAAGACAGAAAATAAAGAACAAACAAGATCAACAAATGAGATAAAATACAAAGATTTCTTTGATGAAGATGAACAAAAAGCACTACAAGAAATCAAAACAACCAATGAATGACGAATCAATACAATGCTTGATATCAAGGGAAAATGAAATTATAATCCAGAAAAATATATCAATGATATGTTCAATCAGTTTTATGGTAACTCTGGTGACTTTATTAATTTACACAAATAAGCAATGCATATGTCATTCCGGCGTTAAATGTTGGAGCCGGAATCTAGTTTGCTAAGTATAGATTCCGAATCATATCCGGAATGACCTAAAACGGCACGAATTATTTATTACTTATTATACATCATGCTTTCAATTAAAAATATTTCCGTAGAAGTAGACAAAAAAATGATACTAGATACTATATCTATGGATTTTGATCTAGGTAAAAATTATTGTCTAATTGGAAAAAATGGATCAGGAAAATCATCATTGGCTATGGTTATTATGGGACATCCTAAATACCAAATTACGAATTGAGAATTACGAATTACGAATTGAAAAAACGAATCTACAACCTGAAACATGCAACCTGCGACTTGAAACATTGATTTAAAAAAATTAAATCCTCATGAAAGAGCAAAGCTAGGCATTTTCGTAGCCTTTCAGCATATTCCAGAAATCAAAGGGATTAAACTTTTTGAATTCCTTAGATCTATTTACGACGCTCAAAATGAAACAACAACATCATTTTTAGCATTCAAAAACATTATAAAACCTCTTATGGATGAATTAACTATCAATACAGAATTTCTTCGAAGAGATTTAAATGTTTGATTTAGTGGAGGAGAGAGGAGAAAGATAGAAATTTTACAACTAAAATTACTTAAACCAACATATATTTTCTTAGATGAAATAGATAGTGGATTGGATGTTGATGCATTCAAGTCTGTAGTAGAAATGATGGCAAAATTAAATCATGAAAAAAATAGTTTCATCATTATAACTCATATATTTGATATATTAAAATATATTCCCGTTGATCATGTCTATGTCCTAGAACAAGGAAAAATTATTAAAGAATGAGATCAAAAATTAATTGAAGTTATAAAAAAAGAAGGTTTTATCGATATAGAAAAGAAATAAATATGTCACTTAAATCTACATTGGAATCATCAGACAAAATTAAGTATGAACTTTATCTCACGGGTCTCACAGAAGACACCGTAAGAAAGATTTCTACTGATCAAAAAGAACCACAACGAATGTTAGACCATCGTTTAGAATGTCTAAAAATTTTGCATACTACAAAATTACCAACACGAGGACCAGATCTTTCTGGACTCAATCTCGATGATATTGTATACTATGCAAAGCCACATAAAGACCAAGAATGATATGCTAATAATCGAGAAGATGTACCTACAGAGATTAAAGATAAATTTAAAAAACTTGGAATCCCTGAAGCAGAACAAAAATATTTAGCAGGAGCAGGAGGACAGTATGATTCACTCAATGTATATCATCAGATCAAAGAAAAACGATCAAAACAATGAATTATTTTCGAAGATATGCCACAAGCCGTGATTAAATATCCAGAATTGGTTAAAAAACATTTTATGAGATTAGTGCCAGCTACTGATCATATGTTTGCAGCATTACATTGAGCTGTTTGGAGCTGAGGGACATTTATTTATGTGCCAAAATGAGTTAAACTCACTGATCCATTACAAGCATATTTTCGCATGAATACCTACGCATGAGGACAATTTGAGCATACTATGATTATTATTGATGATGATGCCGAAGGAAGTTATATCGAAGGATGTTCAGCACCAAAATTTGATAAAGCATCACTCCATGCAGGACTCGTAGAGGTTTTTGTAGGAAAAAATTCAAAGATGAAATATTCATCCGTAGAAAATTGGTCAACAAATACATATAATTTAAACACCAAAAGAGCAATAATAGAAGAACATGGATACATGGAATGGGTAAATGGAAATCTTTGATCATGTAAAACAATGCTTTATCCTTGTTCTATATTAAAAGGAGATTACAGTAAAACAGATATGTTGGGAATAGCAGTAGCTAGTGAAGGACAACATCAAGACACAGGATCAAAAGCTATTCATATAGGAAAATACACCTCATCAAATATCGTAGCAAAATCTATCTCAAGAAAATGAGGAATTAATACCTATCGCTGATTAGTCACTATTGGAAAGTGAGCAGAATATGCAACAAACCATACGCAATGTGATGCTTTGCTGTTCGATGACACATCAGTGTCTGATACTATTCCTTTGATTAAATCAGATAACGATACTGCTATCGTAGCGCATGAGGCCAGTGCATGAAAAATAGATGAATCTGAACTTTTCTATCTCATGGCTCGCTGACTAACAAAGGACAAGGCCATCACCATGATCGTTAATGGATTCTTTTCTTCTGTTATTAAAAAACTCCCACTAGAATATGCAGGAGAATTAAACAAATTAGTAGAAATGGAGATGGAAGGATCAATAGGATAATTTTATATTTTCAAATATATTATGGAAACAAATAGACCAAAAATAGGTGTATGAGTAATGATATATAAAGATGAAAAAATTTTATTAGGTAAAAGAAAAAATGCTCATGGAGATGGAACACGAAGTTTTCCCTGATGACATCTAGAATTTAATGAATCAGTAGAGAAGTGTGCTATCAGAGAAACTATGGAAGAGACAGGTATCAAAATAAAAAATATTAGAATGGGACCTTTTACCAATGATATATTCCACGAAGAAAACAAACATTACATAACATTATTCGTTCTCTGTGATTATGATAAATGAGAAGTTAAAGTTATGGAACCAGAAAAATGTGAAAAACGAGAACGAGTTACACGAGAAGAATTCCCTTCTCCATTATTTTTACCTATAAAAAATTTGAAAAAACAAGGATTTCATCCATTTAAATAAAGTAGCCATATTTCTTAATAAGATTTTTCAGTTTATCAGCTAAGTCAGGATCAATTGTTTTAGATAAAGCATAGAGTCTATTAATGCTCGTATTATGCTTATTTTTTCTCAAAATTGACTCCCAAACACTTACATCCAAGGTTTTATGATATTTTCTGATAACCTTTTTAATGAGTTCATTGATATATCCCTGAGAAACCATTCATGGATTATAAAGACTTTCTACTATAGACAATTCTAATCAAGCAATAGGAAAGGTCTGCTTGCCAATAGTTATCTTTTTGGTGAGTTTCCAGAAGAATTTGAAAAGATTATCAGTCTTGTTCTTTGTATAAGTCTTAAAGACAATTTGTTTGTCGAATATAACGACTTCTGTAGCTTGTTTATAGTTATTGACGATAGATAATTCCTCAGGAACATCAAAAGACGAAAGATTAAGCTCAAGTGCCTTAAGTCATCCTATATACCAATTTCCTTTCAAGAAGTCCGTACAATGTTTTTTGACGATAGTTCGATAAAAAAGATCAGTAATCTCTTCCTTACTATATATATGATCAGGATCTTTGACAAAAAAGATATTTTTTTTGATATTTTCCAAATGTCCCCTAATCTTGAGATAATAAATAAGTTTATACATTTTTTGTATAGAAAAATCTTCAGCAAGAGAGGATTTAAGTAAAGATCAGATCTTTTCCCCATCTACAAGCTTTCCTTTATATTTTATCAACTTTTTAACAAGATTGTCAAAAACTTTATTCGACATATATAAGTACTTACCTATAAAATAAATGGGTAAAAATATAACGTTTTTTACAAAAAAATCAAGATGATTTTTCCAGATAAATTCCAATAGTTTTTCTATTGCATTTATTTTTTGAAACCATAAAAAAGCACGTACCCACATTTTTTATCTATAGGCAATTCCATAGATATAACCGACGTTATCCCCGGAAAATCGGGAATCGGCGTCTTATTTTATATATATTCATTTTATGAATCAAATGAGCTTAATCACTGAAATTGACGTATGTCAGAGAAAGATCTGCCTAGACAATGTTCGCGCAGTCTTCACAGAGAACACAGATGGATCATATGATGTTATATTAGAAATCAATTCAAACAAGTTCTTAATAGTCATTAACCATATAGCAAATCAAATTGATAGCCTTGAAATCATAGCAACTAAGTGATTTGTAGAAATAAGTAACAAAATTATCCTTATGATAAAAAAACTTATCGAACATCTCCGATATAGATTAGATTAATAATTCTTACTCATGAACGAAGAACAAAACTTTTTAATACAAGAATACGCAAAAAATCCTCTTCAAAATTTTGCTATGAAAGATTGTACAATCAAGCAACATGAAGGGAATTTTATCTGTTGAGATGATATTGTCATATATCTCATCATTAAAGATAATAAAATAGCAGAATATAGTTTTGATGGTAACTGTTCAAATGTAACTACCGCAGCAGCAAGCTTCTTATCTGAATTTATTATACAAACACCTATAGAAGACATCCTACATCGAACATATCAGACAATGGTAGACCATGGATTTGAGGTATCACCAAGGAGAAAGAGAGCGGCAGTTATTGCCATATTAGCCACAAGAAATGCTATTCATGAATATATAAAAGACGGTCAAAAGGACGTATTTGATGATTTAATAGAAGACTAGTCCAGACATAGAGTGTACAGGAATTGACAAGTTTTTAACAAAAATGATAGAAGTCTGTTAAAAACCCAATATTGATATTGAATATAGTAGACAAATATATATCAGTTATACTACCAATAATTATTAAAGAATACATTTTAATTATTAGTCATAGGTATGAAGCCACTTAAACATCTTTTGATCAATATAGTCATCAATGGGATTGTCTTATATGCCATTGTAAATTATGTACCAGAACTTTGATTTAAAATTCAGTCTGTTTACAAAGATACATATATTATCTTTGGAATACTAGGAATAGTCTTCTGGCTTATAAATTCGGTACTCAAAAGTATACTCAAGATACTAACATTACCAATAAGATTAGTTACTTTATGACTCTCATCATTACTCTTAAATATTATAGTACTCTATATATTTGAACAAGTAGTTAATTATTTAGATCTTGGAATCGTCATACAACTCGGAACACTAATACAGACATTCATATTATCAGTTATTCTCAGTACAATATACTTCTTAATAAAGAGAATAATATAGCCAACAAGCCAAATGTAAACAAAAATATATCTTTATTTGATAAATAAATCATATAAAAATGAAAAAAGGAAAAACGCTCTATTTGTGGTTAATTGTTGTTATGTTTATCATTATTATGATTCCATATTTCCAAAATGCATGATGAGCGTGAGCGTGAATAAGTTTCTATTTCATGGTATTTAAAGGCATTACTGGAGTTTACCTCTATCTTATTACGTTTTGAATCATAGAAGGAATATTAACAGTCTTGTATGTCCAGTCATTACTTAAAGATATAAAAGATCAAGAACCAACCAAATTCGATCTCAATCAATAAACAAAAATAACAAATAGAGTAATATATCACTTCGTGATGTAATACATTGTAATTTGTCCGCTTGGACGTAATGAATTACAATGAATTACACGAACATAGTGAGTTTATTACACGAAGTGAATTACGCGAGCATAGCGAGCTAATTTGTATTTTAAATTATTAATAGTAATTATGAGTAAAACATACAACGTAACTAGAGAAGTCGCATCAAAATCTTTAAATATATCTACAAGAACTATCGACAGATATATCAAAAATGGGAAAATATCTTATAAAAAAATTGCAAATAAGGTATTATTAGCAAAAGAAGAAGTTATTGCTCTTAAACAAGAATTTGCAACGCTTCATCAAGAACATAATACAGAGATCGTTAATCAATCAAGTACAACAAACTTGATGGATAAAGAAACAGAAAATGTTATTGATCAAAAAATAGAAAAATTCTTTCTTATTTTCAAAGAAAAAGAAAAGATGCTTGAAGAAAAAAACAAAGTAATTTTTGTTCTTCAACAAAGAGTATCTGAGCTTGAAAACAAAATTCAACATATGATTGCTTTACCAGACTACAATAAAGAAAAGCAAGAAGCTATTATAGAAAAGCAAAAATTAGAAGAAAAAATAGGACAACTCAAGGGAATGATTAAAAACGAAAAACTTAAAAATTTAATTTTCATATGACTCTCTCTTATATTTATAATCGTTGCAGGATTATTTATATTCAAAGGGTAATTAAGCTATCATGAAAGCATAAACTCTGTCAAAATACAGAGTTTTTTCTTTTATTAATTTGTATTGACTTTTACTATAATATAATTATAGTATTATTACTTTTAACCCTCTCACCAACCATTAGAGTATGTTAAAAACCCTTATCGAATACCAAATGTATATTATCATGGGAATACTTGTTTTTCCAATTTTTGCGTTCATTATTTATTTTACAAAAAATATAATAGATAGGGCAAAATTTATGAAAACATTAAAAAATATGAAGAAACCATTAATGGAAAGAATCAATAGTGTGGTTATTATTGATGAAGTAAAGGCAGAAAAAGAAGAATTAAATGTAATAATGTATGATATAAAAAATGATATTGAAATACTAAAACAAGAAATTAACGGAACACAAGAAACATTAGCATTAAATAATATAGAAAAAGAAATAAATATGTTTTGTGAAAAAATATGACAACCAACATACGAAGAAGAAATAGTTGCGATAAAAGAAACACCAGAACAAATCTATCAAAATGCAATAATGCAACAACAAACATATCAATTACAGGCACATCAAGAAGAAAATCATCTCTACAAAGAACAAGCAAAAATAATGAATCAAAATATCAGTAAATTTCTTATAGTGTATAAAGAAAAAGATAAGATTATAGACACAAAAAGTAGCACAATAAATGAAAGAAATAAATCTATATATATCCTACAGCAAAAGCTCAATGAAGCAGAGATGAAGATAAAAAAATTTATTGCAGAACAACAAGATAATAGCAAAAAAGATGGTATTATAGAAGAAAAGGTAAGATCTATAGAAATACTTAAGCAAAGATTACAAGAAGTATAAAATAAATTTAAAAACATAGTATTACTTCACAAAAGCATTAGTGAAAAAGAAAAAATCAAGGATAGTATTATAGAAGAAAAGAATATGTTTATTAATAAACTTCAAGATAAAATATATGAAATTGAAGAAAAACTTCAAAACATGACACTTGCCCATGAAGACAGTAAAGAAAGAATTTTGAATAAAAAACTTTTTGAAATAGATGAAAAAATTCAAGCAGAAAGAAAGAAAAACTGGATTTTTATAATCCTATTTATCTTCTTCTTATTGGTGGGTATATGAGGATTTATATTTGTTTATGCAAATTATATTCAAAATGCTTTACCATATGCTATATAATATCTAAGACTTCTTTTTTGGTGCAAATATAGCAGAAAAAATATCATCAAATTCTTGTCTACAAGAATCAAAGTTCTTATTTTCCAATCGATTTTTAAATTCATAATGACAGAATTTTACAGTATTTTCCAATCATTTTTCCTGCATACCAAGATACGTTTCTATATCTCATTTCTTGAGAATAAACGTATCTTTTTTATATAAAGAATCTATGTTAGACATTATATTTTTATATATTTTTGGAAATATATTTCTAAGAGTATCTATCAATTTATTATAGTGACGATGTGTTTTTCAACTCTTCTTAAGTCAACTATAATGGGTTCTTGCTTGTTTATAATAATATACCAAATCAAGTTGTGTCATAAATCCATAGTCTACGATATTGTCCCAGTCACCGATAAAAAATCACTGTAAACCAAATCTTGCAAGAAACTTACTTCGGATTTTATTACTTCATTTACCATTGATATTGATGATTTCATAATCGGTAATCTTATTATTTCGTTGAGGTAGTGTATGAAGATATTTTAGATAAAATTCAAAGAAATATGCATCAGTTTCACCCTCTACCATAATAATTTTATTCACAAAAAATATCTTAGACAAATTTTCAAACTTAAGTAAATGAACTAAGGTAGCTTCATCAGCAGACAATGTAAAAAATGGATTTTTAATTTTTGTTTCTCCATTTATTTTTGAGAATCTATAGACGTTTCCTATATTAGATTCATTAATAAAAAGAGGAGAATAAGTAGACAAAATAAATTGTGTTCCTATATTCTGATTAATTTTTTCAATCATTCTTGAAAAACTTCTTTGCATTTGTGGATGAAAATGAATTTCTGGTTCATCAATAATAACCATCCCATGATTAAAATCATACCCGTACATAGTAAATATCATAGACAATAATGATTGTTCTCCATCACTCATTTCGGTGAAACTTATATTTTGACCAAATTGATCTATAAGCATAAAATTAAGAAGACCATTAATATATTCAACTGTTAGAGTTTTATTGAAATATTTTTTAATAACTAATGCAAGACTGATATAAAATTCTGATTGCTTTAATTTTTTAGGATAATTTTGTATATCATCTGGATTCATTTTCAGAGTAGAATGATCAGAAATGATATTCCGTATTTTTCTTGCACAAAGATAAAACCCGAGATAGGAATGATAATCAGATAACATTTTATCTCATATAAGAGTATTCCAAGCATAAGGATCTATAATATTTGATACCTTTTTTAGGCTTCTGTTCATCCCTATAAATCAAATGCCATTTTTGAGATGAAACAATGGCTCTTCTTTGTCTTTTCTTTCAAATTCATTATAAATATTGACACAAATTTGCACAAGTTCTATAGTTCTCAAATATAATAACACAAATTGTTCCTGAGGAGATAGTTTTTGTTCATCGATATGTATTTTTTTAGCATCAATATCAAACGAGCATTCCAAAATGAAAGAATTAGGGATATTATGAATTTGTTCATTAGAAAATATAGGATATTCAAAATTCAAAGTACTATATTTTTTGATAAGCATATTGAGAATTTCTGTATTTTTTGCTATATATTGCATATTATCATAATCATGTTGGGTAAGAGTGAAATGTATGATTACCTGAGAATCCTTATCAAGAAATTTGAAATGTTTGTGTATTCATTCTATCCATTGTTCAGTAGGTTGGATGGTCTGATTGGTATGTTTAGATGAAGAAATAGAATTTTTATCATAAATATAATCATTCATAAGCCCTACTTTTAGGATTTGTTTGATGATGCGTAAAAATCAGCTTTTACCAGCACCATTGGGTCAGATAAGTACATTTACATTATTATTTTTTCTATTGTAAAAAAGTACACCTTGGGTCTTAGAAAGATCAGGTTGGTAAGGATAACTCAATAAGTTTGAAACTTTAATGTTTGTTAGTTGCATAGAGGGTGTAGAGAAGTATAAATACTTGTATATTTCTACCAAATAAGTATATTCAAAACTAGTTTTTTTGCAAATTTACGAGTATTTACTTTTTTTCAAAAAGTCATACTTTACTAGATAATAATAAACAATGAATGTTATAGATGACAGATTATTTTCATTTAAATTAAAGTCACAAGATTTCGTAGTGACAGAAGAATTACCATTTATCTTATCTGGAAAATGAGATGTATTTTTTGTCTTATTTGAAAAAAGAAATCTAAATACTATGGATGTGGTAAATCATATATGTTCTGTGCGTAATATTCCAAGACTAACGCTTTGAATAGCAGGACTCAAAGATAAAAAAGCTATAACAAGACAGCGAATATGTATATACAGAAGTGCACTCAAAAAGATTTGATGAGAAAGAGGATTTACAGATACTATATCAGAAGTAGCTACAGTATTAAAAACAGGATGGCATACAGATCCAATAGGGATGACCGTACCTATCAAAAATGGTTTTTATATAAAATTAAGAGCGAATAAAAATCTTAGTGTAAAAGAAAGAGATATTTCAAATAAAAAAATTCTCAGTTTATTTAAAAAATGATTTCCTAATTTATTCTGAAGCCAAAGATTTGGTGTAAGTGGAATAAATCCAAAACAGGGGAGTGATCTCTTACAATGAAAATCAAAAATCAGAGATAAAAAAGATATAATTTTCAAGATACAGTCCTACGGAAGCAAGATTTTTAACGAATATGTCAATTCCAGAACAAAAAAATGATTACAGATTTTGGATGGTGATCTTATAATAGACACAGAAAATTACAAAAAAAATATATTCTGAATATATCAAGCCAAGACAGATACAGTAAAGTTTTTTGATGATAGTAAAAAAAATGAACAATTTTTTCATTATCCAAATATCACAAAAGAAGAGGTTCCATTCAATAAAGAGACTATGGTAATCACATGACCAGTACCATGATATAACCTTTTACTAGCACCCAAAGAAAGTGCAGCAGGAAATAAAGAGAAATGATTACTAGACAAAAATAACATAAATGAAAAAACTTTAAAACTCTGTATACAATATAAAATATTCTGAATTAGAAGACCGATTTGGGTATTCCCTCAAAAAGTTAGTGTCCATTTTCAATGAGATGATATTCTTCTTAATTTTACTCTACCATGATGATCATATGCAAGTATTATGATAGATCAACTAGAAAAAACCGTATGAATAAAGGTTTCTTCATAAGCAATACAAATCTATATTTACTTATAAAGTATATAACATATTGACTTGAAGAAAAAATTAAAATCCTTATATATTTGCAATGGAAAAAACGGAAAAAACAATAGAAAATACATCATTATCGGGACTAAAAATCTGAAAACACAGATTAGTATTACCTATTGTTCAATGATGAATGGGAATAGGAGTGTCTACTGCAGAACTTGCTTGAGCGGTTGCACGTGAATGATGAATATGAACACTAAGTGCATGAGCTATTCATAAAACAGCCTTATATAGAAAATATCGAGCAGATTTATTAAAACAAGCAGTAAAAAACTCACTAAATGGTAAATTATCAGCAGAAGATCATAGACTTATTTCAGTAGAAGCTAATATTTTATGTATCAAAAAAGAAATAGCAAAAGCCAAAGAAATATCCCAATGAAACGGAAAAATATTTGTAAATATAATGGTTGCTTCCAAAGATTATGATGCTTGTGTAAAGGCAGCATGTGAAGGTGGGGCAGATGGAATTGTATCTGGAGCAGGATTACCAAAAGACTTACATAAACTTACTACTGAATATCCTGATGTAGCATTGATTCCTATATTATCTCAAGCAAAAGGAGTAAGAGTTCTTTTGGATATATGGAATAAACCATATGAAGTACAATCTAAAATAGCAAATAATGGGATAACAACAATAAATGGTCAGAAAATAGAAAATAAAGAATGAGAGCTTTATCAAGAAGATTGAACTAAAATAGCAGCAACAATTAATGATGCATCTAGTACAATAACTATATGAGATAGAGAATACACTTACAGTATAGATAGAGAAAATAAGAATATTATTCTTACAAAAAAATATGAATGAAGAAGTCCTGATGCAATAACATTAGAAGATCCTTCAAAGGCAGGATGACATTTATGAGCTATCAAAGGAAAATTAGATGAAGTAAATAACACAGAAACAACACTCGAAGTCGCTGTACCTGCTACAGTACAGTTATTAAAAGATAGGAATCTTGATATACCTGTAATAGCTGCTTGATGAATAGTAACAAGAAAAGATATTGATAGAATACGTAGATTATGAGCAACATGAGTACAATTATGATCATTATTTTTAACTACAGAAGAAAGTAACGCACATCCAGATTTTAAAAATGATGTAATCAATGCAAAATTAGAAGATGTAGGAACATACAACTCAAGTGCATTCTATCCAGCAAGATATTTAAAGAAAAGTCTTGAAAATGATGATGTAGAATGAATAACAATCAAAACGAAGGATTGTCTTGTTACGTGTCTCACTCATTGTGCACTTAAAGATTCAATTGGTTGATATGCTCAAATATGTATCCACAATAAACTACTTGCTTCAATAAAATGATCTGATGGTAAATGACTAAAGTTTATTTGATATCCTTTTTCTCCAGAGTGAGAAAATAAAATCGCATCTCTTATACAAGAAATACATGAATCAACATGAACGCTAAATATAATCTTTCCAACAGTCAAAGAAATTATGGAAATTTTACAAAAATCAGTAGAGGAGTAGGCACATTAAACGCCTACTTTTTTATTTTATTTCAAATAGAAAGTCCTGCAATCATACCTGTAGCTCGTGATGATTGTAGATTAAATCATCAAGTAAATCCGTCTATATTCAATATTTCTCAGGCAAAATATAATCATGGACAGAGGAGGGATTCCATAGTCTCAGGATTAACTTCGTTTGTATCTACTCCTCATGCAGTAACGAATTCATCTCATGGTCTGCGGGAAATCGCATTAAGTGGAATTCCATTTCATAATTTATTTGCTATATTTTCACGTATAGCTTTTGTGAGTTGAATGATATGTTGTTTTGGATTTATTTTTTCATGTTGTAAAAATTCTTCTACAAAACGTTTAGGAAATTTTTGTCATACTATTGTTTGAAGCTCTTTCTTAGGCTGATCTTTCATAGCTTCAAGTAAAAATGTATTTCGTCGATTGAAATCATAATCTGAATAGGGTTGAAACAATATTTGTAAGGGATGTTTTTCATCGATAGTTTCAAATGCCGAATATGCTGAAACCACAAACGTAGCTGGTCATGAGATACCAAAGTGTGTAAGCAACATTCCTCAAGTAGCATGTAATTGTTTTCAATCTACATCGATATACAATATTGCATTTTTAAAACTCAATCATGAAAGTTTATATGTTCGAGTTTCTTTGGTAAGAAGGCTGCTCAATGAGGGTCATAATGTTGTAATAGTATGTCCACATTCTTGTGCAAAAGTATATCCATCTCATGTAGATCATGTATGTGAATAAGCATTTCATCATGTTGTTATAATCACATTATCAAATTCATATGAAGAGATGTTGCTCACCAAAGTAAATTTTTTTTTATTCTTTTTGATAGAAACAACACTTTCATTAAAATGAAGATTAACTTTTTTTTCAATAAATATATCTTCAAATATTCAGACAATATCTGATCATTTGTTTGATACGGGAAATATACGAAAATCAACTTCTTCTTTGAGTTTTACTCAATGATTTTCAAATCGATTTTTAACCTTTCTTGGTCAGAATTTCGAAAAAGTATATTTTAAAAATTCAGCTCATCTAGGATAATGTTCTAATAATTCTTTGTTTTTATAAATACCCGTAGTGACATTACAGCGTCATCATCAGCTTATCAAAACCTTCGTTCAGAGCGATTTATTTTTTTCAAAAAGATGGATTTCTACATCTATATTTTCCAATTCACTCAAGGCAGCAGCAGCCATTATTCAAGCAGCTCATCATCATATTATTGCTATAATATGTTTCATATTTTAATTAATTACAGGATAATAACTTTATATGATCATATATACGGATTTACTACCAAATTTCAGTAGCAAATTAATTGAATTTAATAAAGATTTATATATCCTGATTTATCCTATTTTATATTAGAAAATATATAATGATATTAAAAACGCAATATACCCTATTAACCTTTTATAAATTTGTTGATATTAAAAATCCTCAACAAGAAGTCAAAAAACATCTGATTTTCTGTAGAGATATAGGCATGAAGGGGAGAATCTATATATGAGAAGAATGAATATCTGCTACAGTAAGTTGTAATAATGGACAATTACAAGCATATAAGACTTTTCTATCAAATAATGAATATTTTAATGATATCATAGATATTGATATCAAATCATCATCTATCAAATGACATGCATTTGAAAAGATGATAGTGAAATATCGTGACGAAATAGTTTCTCTTTGAGTCAAAATTGATCCAAATCAAATTAAAAACGTCTATCAAAAAATATCCATAGATGAATTTAAGAATATTGTTGATAGTTCAAATACTAATTATGAAATTCTAGATATGAGAAATAGTTATGAATATAAATTATGACATTTCAAAAATGCAATTCCCTCTGAAACTGTAAATTTCAAAGAAGTGAAAGAAATGGTTAAAAAATATTCAGAAAAATTCAAAAATAAAAAAGTAATTATGTATTGTACATGATGAATCAGATGCGAAAAACTTTCAGTATTATTGAAAAATGAATGAGTAAATAATTTTTATTCACTAGATGGGGGGATAATTAAATATATAAATACCCACAATGACGGCAATTGGCTCGGTAATTTATATACCTTTGATTGATTGGTAAGTACACCCGTCTGAGATAAAAAGACACATACACAGATCGGTACCTGCATATATACAGACACACCCACAGATTATATTGAAAATTGTAGATATAGTCCTTGTAACGCCCGTATTATCGCTAGCAGAAAAGCATATAAACAGCATCTCGGATTTTGCTCCCAAGAATGTTTTGATAAAGGAAAGCATGATTTGCTTATCAAACCAGATTTTTCAATAGATAAAAAGGATTATAAGAAGTTACGTTCACAGATAAAATTAGGCAAAATAGATATGCATAAGACACATGAGGGAATATCAAGATACTTAGATAATAAATTAAATAAATACACATTCAATCATATACATTCACAAAAAGAAGAATACATAGATTCGTGTATGGTACATTAAGAGGAGAGGACTTCTTACATTTTTTGACTTTTTTAAAAATTTTAAGTATACTTAGATATATTTATAAAGTATCTTAATATGAAAAAACCGAATATAAACAAAAATATATCTGATAAAAATAATATAAAAGATCTTCCAAGACAAGATAAATCTTTATTCGATACTTTGACAGACTGAGAAGAACAGATAATAGAAATAAAAAGAGAGGATATACCTAAAGAAGTAATAGTATTGTTTGAAGGATATAGTAGATTATATATACTACCCGAAGAATATAAAGAATGAAACTTTGAACAATATTGATACATTAAACATACAACACCCACATCATTTATCACATATTTTGCCTTACAAGAAAAAACAATAGATAAAAAATATAAAGAAAAACAAATTTATCTCTTCGAGAGAGATAAGAAATGAAATAAAATTTGACACGGAGAGATAAGACTCTGAATAGAATATAAAAAGAAAGATGAAGATTTTTTTAAAGACAAGCCGTTTGTATGATTCACCGATACAGAAGATGATTATAAAAATAAATGATATGGTAAGAAGCGTATTCAAACAATGAATATGATAAGTAAACAGACACGATGATTAAAATTACATTCTGATGTATTATTCAGCGATCCAAATGCACAAAAAATACGAGAAAGATTAGAAAAGGAATGATTGGCAAAAAGATATAAACGTAAAAATTGAAGAGACAGATTTTGTTTTGTAGGATAGAGTAGAGGATTATTCTAAAAATAAGTAACAATTATAGATCTATCAAAAAACTCAATCTCAGAAAAAGAGAAAATATATTCTGGATTATACATTATGAATCAATACACATTCAACGTAAGTAATGCAAATATCAGTTCAAAGTGATTTTCCCTTATTTTAGACTATTCCAGACTTCGCACAATATATCTTGTGCAAGGTATATGATAGTTTGAATTACAAAACTTGTTTTGAAAAAAAATATAAATTTTACTATATAAGAACTACTATTTCTCAATATATAGATCTATAAAAATAGATATAGTAAATATACAAGAAATATCATACAAAGCTAAAAATCATCAAAATACCCCTTTTTGATAGTTTTTTAAGCCTTATTTTCAGGTATGAGTAGTACTAAGTGCCACCTAAGAGGGTAAAACATCAGTTTAAAACTGGTATTTTACAGGTTTTTTAGTATTTTTATGGGGGAGTACTCCTCTATTTTAAATAATAAAAGCATATATAATATAACTGATATTGCTTTTTTATAGGAAAAAAGTATATATATCACACAATAAACAAAAAAATAAAATTTTAAAAAACCAACTATGCAAGAAGAAAATTTTGAATCATTCGTAACAGCAAACACAAACAAAGTTGTGACTGTAACTGTAAAAAATCCGAAAGAAGTGATTTCTGGACAATTAATAAATCAAAACGGTAAGATTATTATTAAGCCAAAAAGCCATCACAATAAAACAGAAAGAATTTTGACACATGAAAATGTGAAAAATATAGCTCTGGTGGTGAATAAGCAAGAAATGCAAAGAAGGCGACAAGCAAGATTTGCGAATCAATAAAGTATTAACAAACAAATAAATGGGAGGCGTATACGCACTCCCATTTCTAGTTAAAGAAAATAATTTATAAAAAGAAAAAAGCTACTTGATAATAACCAAGTAGCCATACCTTAGGGATATGGCTACCTATTATTATTAGGTGTATATAATTGATACTACTCTATCAATTCTATATACCAAATAATTTTTTAATGCCATATCCAAAGGTTGATGCGAACATTTCACTTTGGTAAGTTACTTTGTTAGCGAACAAATCTTTAGAATACTAAGAGATTTGTAATTGCAATGTTTCATTAGTGTCCAACTGACTTAACTCATTTTTGTTTGGGTGGTTTTTTTTGTTTACGTCAATAATATATCATAATACCTACCAAAAACAAACAGATTATAGCATTATCATATAGCCTTTCGTTAGCACATGATCAATTAATTAGATATTTTTATATTGTCATATTTATTTAATTATTATATAATCACATATAAAAAAAGGTCAAGACCTAAGTCATGACCTTATATTTCAGAAATATAACGATATTTATTCAGCAATTCCAGGAACAGCATCACCTTCTGCAGGAACAGTTTCTATATCAGTTCCTTCTGTAGGAATTGTATCGGCTGATAGTGTTGTAGTACCAAATTCTACTGTTGGAGTAATATCTGCTCATTCTTTTGATTCAAATTGTTGAGCTTTTTCGAAACCAAACAAAGCAGCTACCATATTTGCAGGAAATCTGCGGATATAAATATTTAAGATATTGACAGCATCATTGAAGTTTTTTCTTTCTACAGTTATTCTATTTTCTGTTCATTCCAATTGTGTCATAAGATCACGGAATGCTTGGATAGATTGCAATGTAGGATAACTTTCTACGACAGCTAACAATTTAGATAATGCAGATGATACCTCCCCTTGCACTGCTTGAAATGCTACAAGTGATTTAGCATCTTTAATATCAACAGTAACTTTAGTAGCATTTGCTCTAGCATTAACTACTGCAACTAATACCCCACTCTCTTGTGCTGCTGCACCTTTTACCGTGTTAACTAAGTTTGGGATAAGATCCAATCTTCTTTGGTATACATTTTCTACTTGAGACCAAGCAGTTTTAACTGTTTCATCATACTGTACTATAGTATTGTATTTACCAACAACGAATATTACCACTACAACTACGATAGCCAAGACGATAAGTAATGTCTTTTTCATGAAAAAAAATTATAAAGTAAAATATTATTGAATAGCATTAACTTTAGTGCATATCTCAGAAAGATATGTATGTACATTCTGAATTAATGTAGGAATCTTACGATCTTCCACTTTATCTTCTAGAAGATAGTAAAAATTCTGACTATTACAAGACCAAGCCACATCAAAGAGTGAAATTAACTCTTTCATATCTTTGGGTAAAATAATATCAGGAGATTTTAATAGTAATGCTCATTCTCGTAAAATCTGCATTCCTGGTAAAAGATGTTTCAAAAAATTCCTTCCTTTGTCCTGAGAGAGATAATCCTCTCTCAATTGGATGCGTTTAGTACGGATTTCAAGTTCAAGCGCAGACCTAAGATCAGATATATTAATGGTAAAATCAAATAATATATCGTTCCCATAAAAAAGCGTAGAATGGTTTTTAATATGCAAAAGTTTTAGACAGAAGACATCATTTCCCTCATTTATGTCGTCTTGTGTCAAGATTATAAATTTTTCACGAGCGAAGAAAGACCTGATGGAGTTTAGGAAAACTAAGTTTACGTCATTGACAATGAAAACGGGGATACTTTCATTACCCTTTTGATATAGATATATAGATAAGAGTCAATCTTTCAATGTATTGACGATATTTTGAAGTTTTTTGATAGTCATAAGTATAATAGAAAGAATATAAAGAATTTGATTATAATAAGATTACCAACTACCTGAAGACCCTCCTCCACCGAAACTTCCTCCACCAAATCATCAGAAACTTGACCCTCATCATCCAAAAGAACTTCATCAACTTCATCAAAACCATATACCCGTTCATCCACTTCATGTTTTACCGTATAACGAAGATAATACTCCAAAAAGTAAGAAGAGATATGATACAATAGCAGCAAATATAAACACAGAGATGACCCAAGTAACTAATAAAGAAAGTATAAGTCATACGCCAGCATATATCCATCGACCATATTTTCTCATTTTTCTTTTATCTTTACCCTTAATAGAAGGAACAGTAACCCAACGTCCAAATCCTGATATTATTATAAAAAATACAAAAAACATAATACCTAAAGACTTTTGATTAAAATCAATAGTAGAGGTTTGTATATCTTGCGAATATGTTTGTACTATAGTAGGATCTTGTTTGATATATAATAAGACATCATCAAGCATTTCCAAAACACCTTGATAATAATTTCCATTCCTAAAGTTTGGTGGAAAACGAGCCTCGCCTATCCTCTTCGTAGCAAGATCGGGAAGTATTCCTTCTAAACCATATCCTACTTGAATAGACCATTTTCTATCATCGACCGCTATCAAAAGAATCAAACCATTATCCTGACCCTTTTTTCCCACTCCCCATTGATTCCCAACATCCACTGCTGCAAGATTAATATCATCATCGACAGTTGATACTGCTAGGACAGCTATTTCAATACTCGTTGTTTTTTCTATCTCCTCTATCTTACTTGTAAGATCAGTTTTTTCTGTTTCAGAAAAAATTCCTACTGTATCAGTAATATATCATTCATAGTTTGGGATAGTAAATCCGTAAACTACTCCTATGAGACTTACAAATATAATGCTTTTAACAATAGACTTTAACATACGACAAGTATAATGTAAAAGTAAATTATTTTTCTTGTTCATTATTGTGCATTACAATAGTCTATACATGAACAAATCCTACATTTTTCATTATTCATTATTAATTATTAATTAGTTTTTTAGTATATTTAATCTGATCTAGATTTCAGTTCACTGAATTTCATGATTGTTTTTTCAAAATAGAGTTCAGATTCTCCGACTGGTCCATTTCTATTTTTCCTCACACATACATCAGTCAATCCTTTCTTGTCTGTATCGGGATCATAATAATCTTCTCTATGAAGCATAATTACTTCATCAGCATCTTGTTCAATTGCTCCAGACTCTCTCAAGTCAGAAAGTTGTGGTTTTTTATCAACTCTCTTTTCTACTTCACGAGAAAGTTGTGATAATGCCATGATAGGAAGTTCAAGTTCTCTTGCAAGTTCTTTGAGTCCTCTAGAGATTTCAGAAATCTCCTGTACTCTATTTCCAGAATATCATGAATTAGATCAGCTCATCAATTGAAGGTAATCGATAATAACTAAGTCAAGATCACTCTTCTCTATTTTTAATCTTCTGATTTTTGATTTCAATTCTGGGATAGTTGTAGATCATTTATCATCTATAAAAATATTAGTATCAGAAAGTATTTCCATAGCTTCACCCATAACAGTAAAGTCTTCAGAGTCTAATTGTCATTTAGCAATTTTACCCATAGGAATACCAGAAACCATAGACAATATTCTATCAGCGATTTGTTCTGAGCTCATTTCCAGAGAAAATAAGGCAACATTTTTTTTCTGATCTACCGCCATATTTTTGAGAATATTTAAGGCAAAGGCTGTTTTACCCATACTCGGACGAGCAGCAAGAATAATAAGTTCTGCAGGTTTAAATCCACCCAACATCTCATCCAATCCATGGTACCCAGAAAATACTTTTTTGAGATTAGCTTTCTCTGGATGATCCATAATATCCATATGCTCTTCTATTCTTTTATTTAATATTTCTCAAATAGATTTTACTTTTTCTGAAACATTGTTTTGTGTAAGATCAAACACTCTTTTTTCAATATCTTGTAATACTTGTAATGTATCTTTTTGTTCATATACATCACCTATGATTTTTTGTGAGGTCTTAAGAATATTTCTAAGGATAGATTTTTCTTTGACAATCTTAACATACTCAGGACAAGAAGATGTACTTAACAAGAAACTTGAAAGTTCATATAAATAATCAGTTCATCATACAGCATCCAAAAATGTATCTTTATTGAGTTGATCAGCTAAAGTTACTACATCTATAGTTTTACGAGCAGCCCAAAGTTTCTTAACACCTTGATAGATATAAAAATGTTCTTTTTGATAAAAATCTTCAGGAATAAGTCATACTCCGTCATAATAATACATTAATTCAATATCCATTAATATTCAACCAAGTGTACCTTTTTCTGCGTCAATATTATGTGGAGGTAGTTTAATATTTTCCAAGCTTACCATTCTACTTCAAAACAAAATAAAACTGATAAAAGCACTTCGTGCGATAAAAAGATGAATTGATAAATTTATCGTGAAGCATTTATCATTTTATCATTCGCGTAAGCGAATATTTTATCGTATTTTCTTTTATCGATGAAGAATATTTATCAATTTCGAAATAATATGCAAGAGAAAATTTGCAGAAAGTGCAGGTAAGAACTATATTTTTAACAATATTTTAACACTATTTTAACAATATTTGAGATAAGATGAAAATCCGAGTCTTTTTGAGGGTTTTCATGATATCGAAATTATATCGATGATTTTTGATTCATAAAGTACGAGTATCAACGAAGTGATTTATGGTTTCAAAAACAATCGATGTTACAATGGAGGAAAAAGATAACCATCTTGATACATTTTATTATTCGCTTTCATCCAAAGATCTATACTTCCTATATCTCGAAAAGGATCTGTTTTACATACTAAGACATTCATTTGTTTCATTAAAATATTTAATCCATCAGGCAACAAATACTCTCCTCTACTAGCATCAATAGGTAAGGTTTTTAATAGAGGAAAAATACTTTTAGGAAGGATATATACTCAATTACATACCAGATTTGAGGGAGCATCTTCGACTTTAGGTTGTTCAACGATTTCTATAATTTTATCTCCATCAAGCTTTAAAACACCATATCTATAGGTATCTTCTTTGGGAACTTCATGTGCGCAAATCATTGGTTGTGGATTTTCAGCAAATTTTTTGAGTAATTCTGTATACATATAATCAGGATAGATAGCATCACCAAAAATAACCATAAAATAATCTTCATCAATCCATGGTTCTATTTGTAAGATTGCATGTGCTGTTCCTAGCATTTGTGTTTGTTTGACAAATGTATAATGTGCCATATTTTTGGGTGTATTGATAAGATCAAGCAAATCTTGTTTACCTTTTTTTTGTAAGATATCTTCTAACTCATAATTTTTATCAAAATAATCTTCAAGAGCTTTCTTTTGTTGAGAAACAATCATAATTATATCTTGAATTCAAGCATTTACACATCCCTCTACAACATACTGAATAACAGGCTTGTTTCATACCGGAAGCATTTCTTTAGGAATAGTTTTGGTAATAGGTAACATTCTAGTTCCAAATCAAGCAACAACAAGCACAGCTTTCATAAAATATTATGTAAGTAATATAAAAGTCTATAAATTATATTTTTATTCTACAACCAATTCTTTTAATTTCTTTTTAGCTTTTTCATTGGATGGTTCATATTCTAATACTCTGAAATAATATTTTTTAGCATTATCGAAATCATTAATTTCTTGATAGAGATCAGCCAAAGTAAGCATATACGCAGAGTTTGTAGGTCTGAGCTTAATTACTTTATTCATTTCTGTGATAGCATCATGTTTTCTATCAGTATTGTAATATAATTCTACCATACTAATATAGTATTTTGGATTTGTTGGATTAATAGCGATAGCTTTTTGAATAAGCAATTCAGCGATATCAAAGTCAGCTGAAGTAAGATAAATTTCTCCTATTTGCCAAATCGCTTTATGATCTTTTGGATCCATTTCAACAATCTTTTTAAGAATAGGCAATGCTTTTTTATAATTACTCATAGTAAAATAAAGGCCAGCTAATAATTTATTTAGGTCATTATCTTCTGAATCAATAGCCAATCATTCAATAATTTTCTTTTCATATTCATCAAGCTTACCATCTTTTCTAAATCCCAATGCATCATAAATAATTTTTTCAAGAAGTTTTCTTTTTTTAATCATGGTAGTTTTATATTCTTCTTCATCTATCTTAATTTCAGGTTCTAAAGACTTAGAAGCTGAAGATCTTGGTTTAATAATATCATCTATACTAATAGAGGACACTTCTTCATGAGTATGTATATCTTTTACATTTTTTTTGTTTATATGAAATTTTATAGAAGAAAATTTAGTTTTATACAAATGAACTATTTTTTTTCTAAATCCTGTAAATGCATCGAAAGTATCTATTTTACCCAATAAATTACGTAATCTCCTAAATATTTTTTTAGAAAAGAAAAACGAAATTATTCCAATAGGTAAAGAAATAAGAATTATTGTTAATATCATCCATAACCATACTGATATTTTTAACATCACACCACTATAAATAAGATAAATAATTTTATTTGAGGTATATCCTCAAACAATCTAGATTATGTTTTAAGATTTTTTAACTGGAGATACACTTTTAGATGTTTCTTTAACTGATGGTTTTGTTCATTGTTCAGTAACATCTTTTGTAGTTTCTTTAGGTACAGATTTTGTAGCCAATTTTATTTTAGCAATAGTAGTATAAGGTATCCTTATATGCATACCATCTTTTGTTTTTATACTCACATCACCATTCATAATATTAAATGAAAATACTGTCCCAGAAACTTCACCTCACTTGTTTTCTACATATGATCACTTGGGTGGAAACTTTTTACTTTCTTCGATATATGTTTCTAATTCATAGATTAACGAACATTTCAATTTACCGCATCTTCACTTTAATTTTTCTATATCTCTTCCTTCAAGATTTTGTATAACTAAATTTTCCATCTCCACACTAGGAAGAAGTAAACTCGTCTTACAATGCATAGGAAGAATACCATCAGCTCAACAAGGTAAATTATCAGCACCTGGAGACATTTTCATCATATCTCTCGCTCCTATTTGAAACAAAAATATATTTTTTCCTATTTCTTGTCTAAATTCTCTTACAAAATCAGTAAATATATATCTTTCTTCTGAATAAAAATAGAAATATAATTGATCACCAAATATTTGATATCTAGCAGTCACAGGAATAGAATTTAGAAAATTTTTTTTAAATAATTTTTTAAATAAAGGAAATATATCCAAAGCTAATTTTTGTTGTTCATCAAAAAAATCTCTATCTTCACCTAGAAGTACTTTCTGAAAGATTCACTCTCTATCAGTTACTATTTCATGACCAAGATAAGTACCAACGGTTTTTTTACTCGTACCTGACTGATCAGTAGAAGTATATACAATTTTATCTCCAGCTTTAAGCTTAGCGAATTGTTCATCGCTTACACCATTCACCAAAACATTCTTATTTGTATATCGATCTAATACATAAACGTTTTTTGTCATCAAATAATTCAAAATATAAAGCCTATACAAAAATTGTTCTTTAAGATTTCTTTACAATTTTTTTAGCTACTGGTTTTTTTACTTTACCAAAGTTCGTAATCATCGATTCAAATTCCTCCTTACCAAGATATTCTTTATTCAAGAGTACAACAGAAAGTTTTTCAATCAATGTTTTATTTTCAATAATAAGTTTTTTAGATTTTTCATAACAATCAGCCATATATTTCTTTATTTTTTCATCGATAATCTGAGCTGTTTTTTCGCTATATCATCTAAACATATTATATTCACTCTTATTTGTTTCTAGATAATTAATCGTTCCAAGATCTTTATCCATACCATATTTTACAATCATACTTGTAATAATAGCCGTTGCTTTTTCAAAATCATTTGAAGCTCAGGTTGTGATATTATCAGAGCCAAAAAAAACTTCTTCAGCAGCTCTTCATCAAAGCAATGAAACAACTTCATCTAAGAATTTAGCTTTGGAAGATAAATAAAAATCTTCATTTGGCATAATCCAAGTCACTCCCAATGCATGTCCTCTACGAACGATAGAGATTTTTTCTACGGGATCAGCATGAGGCAATATATGAGAAGTGATTGCATGACCAAGTTCATGAAATGCTATAATTTTTTTTTCTTCTTCTCTCATAGCTTTAACTTTCTTTTCTGGTCACATAATTACTTTTTCCAATGCATATTCAAAATCATTCTGATTAAGAAGACTTCTATTTTCCTTAGCTTCTTTGAGTGCTGCTTCATTCACGATATTTTCGATATCAGCACCAACTAAACCACTAGTTCTCTTAGCCAATGAAGGAATATTTATAGATTTATCAAGTTTTTTACCTTTGAGGTAATAATCAAAAATCAAAACTCTTTCTTCATATGTCGGTTCAGATACATATACTTTTCTATCAAATCTTCATGCTCTCATCAATGCTGGATCTAATATATCAGGTCTATTTGTTGCAGCGATTACAATAACATTCGTTGTATTATCAAATCCATCCATTTCGGTGAGAATCTGATTTAATGTTTGTTCTTGTTCTTGATGTCATCATGTAGATCAAACTCCTCTCTTTTTACCAATTGCATCGATCTCATCAATAAAGATAATAGCTCTACCTGCTGTTTTTGCTTTACCAAAAAGCTCTCTGACTTTAGCTGCTCACATACCTACGAGCATTTCCATAAATTCAGATCAAGAAACCGAGAAGAATGGCACATTGGATTCTCCAGCAACCGCTCTTGCAAGCAATGTTTTACCTGATCCTGGTTGTCCATATAATAAGACTCACTTAGGGTGTCTTGCTCATACTTTATGGTACTTAAGAGGATTTTTTAAGTAATCTACGATTTCAGAAAGTTCCATTTTTACCTCATCCATACCTGCTACGTCAACAAATCTAGTTTTCATAGTCTTTGTATCATTAAGTTTTCATGCTTTAATACTGAAAGGGAATCAACCTGCACCACCTTTTGGCATAGCAAATTTCAAAATAAGAATGAATATTACAAAAAATAATAATAAAGGTCATATATCTTGTAAAAGCGATACTCGCCATGTTTTTTCATTGAATTTTACATTCACAATTACAGGTCATGTAAGAGAAATTCACAAGTCTTTAAGCGACGTTCCGATGGGTTTTTTAGTTTCATATACGTTTACATATTGTTCTACCAATGTTTTTTTAACACTCATAAAAGATACAGAATTTCCTGTTCATAAATCTTGATATCATTTAAGTGATGTTTCATCTTCCAAAACTATTTTGGTAAATGTTCATGCAGTATATTGTTTCAAAAAATCATTGAGTGAGACATTTTTATTTTCACGAATAACTTCTATGATATTTCATTGTACGTTCATAGTTTTATATGTTTGAATCGCTCCAGTAACTATAATTATAAAGAATAATGTAAACCATAATCATTTTTTCATACTACAAAAAAAATACTAAATAAAAGAGTTCATTGCAAATATATTAAATCAGACATAAATTTCAATCACAACACCCAATTATAGAAAGCTTGACTTTTATAAATAAATAGATATTAATATTGTATAAATAAAAAATAAAGCTATGGAAAAAAAGTCAGAAGAAACACAAAACATAAAAGCTTGTACATCATGTAAACAAATACCAAAACCACATGAATATCATGATGATGGTTCTGTATATCACAATCTGATATGTGGTTGTAAAAAAACTCCTCTCGAAAGATGTTCGATGGGTGCAGACACACATACGTGGAATACCAAGTGGTATGATACAGATCCAAAAATCGTAAACGAAAAAGCAGGATGGGAAAGTAGTGGTCCGTTCAAAACATTTCATTATTACATGTAAAAAACAATAAATCCGTAATTTTTACGGATTTTTTTGATTTTGTTGTTTTCATAAGATAAATATATATCATATTTTTATGACCGATCTAAAATCAGTACTCAAAACCACACCAAAGTACATAAAAATACTAGCTGCCGAAGGAATTACGACAGTGAAAGATTTTCTACAATATTATCCGAGAGCTTATGAAGACAGATCTACAATCAGGAACTTAAACGAACTCATTTTCAATGAGAAAGGACTTACGGCGACTAAAGGGAAAATCATCAAAAAAAGCATATTTATGAGATGAGGAAGAAAAATTTATACCATCAATTTTATAGATCCTATAGGTAATAAATGAGTCATAACGATATTTAATTCCTGATTCATGGCGAGTAAACTTCATGAAGATAAACGATACATCATCGTAGGTAAACCAAGTACAAATTATGGAAAAATAACATTTTCTCATCCAGATGTCGTAGAAACTGAAGCTCCTGAAGAGGAAATAAATAATGATGGAGAACCTGCAACTTGAAACCTTCAACCTTCAACCAATGTTTACAACAGTGGAAGAATTTTTCCTATTTATCCAGAACTTATGGGAATCAGACCAGGATGGTTCGCACAAAAGATGCGATTACTTATGGACAAAGTAGACACAATTTTTTCTGAGTACTTACCTGAAGAATTTATAAAAGAATTTTGACTTATAGGTGTACAGGAGACAATTAAAGAGATGCATTATCCCACCAGTTTTGAAAAACAAAAAGAAGCAAATCTCAGAATATTTTTTGACAGACTGCTCAGAATCCAACTATATGCACTCATAAACAGGAATACTTACCAACTCAATAAAACAAATATGGAAAATGAAATCATAGATCGAGAAATTGTAAAAGATATAATCGCTACTCTACCCTTTGAACTAACAAATGCGCAAAAAAAAGTCATCAAACATATTACTGAAAATATTCACGAACCTAAACCAATGTTGAGATTACTTCAAGGAGATGTTGGGAGTTGAAAAACAGTTGTCGCTGCTATTTCAGCGTATTATACCTTTAAGAAATATCAAGGTCAATCAGTATTTCTTGCACCATTAGAAGTACTCGCAAACCAGCATTACAAGACATTAGCTAAATTATTTTTACCACTTGGATTAAGAGTAGCATTACTTACTTGATCCATGAGTAAGTGAGAAAAAGATAAAATAAAATTAGATTTAGCAGAAGGAAGAATACATACAATAATTTGAACCCATGCAGTAATCCAAAAAGATATTCAATTTAAGAAACTTCAATTTGTAGTTATAGATGAACAACATAAATTCTGAGTAAAACAAAGAGCATTTTTCAAAAGATTTTGAGCTCCCCATATCTTACAAATGAGCGCAACACCTATTCCAAGATCAATGGCACTAGCATTCTTCTGAGAGTTTGATGTCAGTATCATTGACGAATTACCTATAGGAAGAAAGCCAATTATCACAAAAGTTATCTCAGAAAAAGAATATATAAAATTGAAACCACGAGTACTCGATCATATCAATAAAGGACAAAAAGTATTTATAGTTACACCCCTTATTGATGAATCAGAAAAATTAGAAGAAGTAAATTCAGCTATCAATGAGTTTGAAAATATGAAAGCACTTTATCCAGAATTGAAAGGCAAAATAGGACTACTCCATGGAAAAATGAGACCAAAAGACAAAGAAGATGTGATGCAAGATTTCAAGATAGGAAAAATTTGTCTACTTGTGTCTACTACGGTTATTGAAGTAGGAGTAGATATTCCAGAAGCAACTATCATGATTATCAAAAATTCTGAAAGGTTTGGTCTTTCACAATTACATCAGTTGAGAGGAAGAATTTGAAGAGCTGATATCCAATCATATTGTTTCCTAGAAACCAAAAGTAAGGCAGGAGATATAGGTAAAAGACTTAAAGCTATGGAAGATACCAATGATGGATTCAAATTAGCTGAGTTAGATCTTCAGAATCGTGGTGCAGGAGAAATCCTCTGAACCATGCAATCATGAGAATCAGACATCCCGCTGGAAATATTATCAGATTTGAAATTTTTAGAAAAAATTCAAGAAGGAGCTAAATGGCTTCTTGAGAAATATCCGAGATTAGAATGACTTTCTTGATTGAAAAAATATCTTGAAGAAAAAATGGGTGATGTATTAGCTTAGATATTATTCTATAGTCCAATCTATTTCTTTCTCTCCTCTACTTTTCAAAATTTCATTAACTTTTGAAAAATGTTTAGATCAACTAAATCATCTATATACACTCAGTCATGAAGGATGAGATGTTTCTAAGATATAATGTTTATTTGTATCTATAAGTATTTTTTTATTTTGAGCAAAAGCTCATCGTAAAAGAAAAATAACTCATTCTTTTTTATCTGAAATGTTTTTAATAACTGCATCAGTAAAGGTATGCCAACCTATCTTTTTATGAGAATTTGCAGTATCTTTTTGTACGGTAAGACTAGCATTCAAAAGAAAAACTCATTGCTCTGCTCGTTGAGTTAAATTTCATTTTGTTGGTATCGACATTCATATATCTATATTCAATTCTTTGAAAATATTTCTAAGTGAACCTGGAATTTTAATTCCATCTTGCACAGAAAAAGCTAACCCATGGGCTTCTCACTCTCCATGATAGGGATCTTGTCAGAGTATAACAACTTTGATTTGATCAAAAGGAGTCAAATTAAATGCATTGAAAATATCTGATTGGTTAGGATACACAATATGTCCAGACTCCTCTTCTTGAAGAAGAAATTTTTTTATATCAGCAAAATAAGGTTTAGCAGATTCTTGTGCAAAAAACGGTTTCCATGAATCATTTATATGGGCACTATAAATATCAGTCAAAATAATAGAAAAAATAACTAAAGCAATATATGTATGTGTTAGAAAAGCATCGACTGTTTTTGAAATCATAAATTACTTCGTTTTCACTCGTACTTTATGTATCAAAAATCGCCGATATAATTTCGACATCATAAAAATCCTCAATAATATCAGATTTTTATTGTGTCTCAAATAATTACTTTCTAAGTAGTGTATGAACTTTTGAAGTAGGATACAAAAGAATATATACTGTAGCAAGTCATACTAAAGTATAAACCAAACGAGCCAAGAAACCATATCCAAAAATTAGTGCTACTACATCAAAATTAAATAATCACATCAATCCTCGATTAAGTCATCATACAATCAAAAGAATCCATGCAATTTTTTTTACCATTGGTGAATTAGTGAAGTTTTTCATATATATTCTTATAAAAATAAAGAACACTACTATATAATAGATTTGAAAGCGAAAAGCAAGAAATATTTGAAAACCTTGTATTAAAAGATTAAAACATTAAAAAAATGGAAGATTATGTACTATAACTATAGTATATGAAATTTTATAATATTTTAATATTCAAAATATTTTAATTATGGTTCTTATAACAGAAGAAGAAGTTAAAAAACTACAATGACTTTCTACCAAAGAAGTTAATCATAGAATAGCTAAAGATGGCTATAACGAACTTCCTTCTACAAAAAAGAAGCATTTTCTCCAAATAATATGGGATGTAATTCAAGAACCTATGCTTCTCCTTTTGATTGCCTGCGGAACATTATATCTATTTCTTGGTGATACACAGGAAGCGATAATTCTCTTATCATCAATAGTATTTATTATAGGATTATCAATATATCAAGAAAATAAGACCGAGAGAGCAATAGAAGCGCTCAAAGATCTTTCTAGTCCAAGAGCATTAGTCATTAGAAATGGAGAACAAATAAGAATACCATGAAGAGAGGTCGTAAAAGATGATATCATTATATTAAACGAAGGAGATAAAGTCCCTGCAGATTGTTTGGTTTTATGGAGTAGAAGTTGTAGTATAGATGAATCATTACTCACTGGAGAATCTGTCCCTGTCAGGAAATCAGCATCAGAAAAAATAAGTTATACACATTTCAGACCAGGAGGAGATGATCAACCCTTTGTCTTTTCATGAACAATGATGGTCCAAGGACAATGTGTCGTAAAAGTACTATCTATAGGAATACAAACAGAAATGGGTCGTATAGGAAAAGCTCTTAGTGATATTAAGACAGAAAAAACAACACTTCAAAAAGAAGTAAGGAAAGTAGTAGCCAAAGCATTCATCATAGCAGTAGCATTATGCTTCATAGTTTTTTTGGCATATGGTATAATCAATCAGGATCGAATCCAAGGACTATTATCTTGACTATCATTGGCTATGTGAATACTACCAGAAGAATTTCCTATTGTATTAACGATATTTCTAGCTATCGGTGCATGGAGGATGTCCAAAAAAAATATTCTGACAAGAAAGATGGCTGCTGTAGAGACACTATGAGCAGCTACAGTACTTTGTAGTGACAAGACAGGAACAATAACATGGAATAAAATGACCGTAAAAAAATTATATACTAATGATAAGTTTTTTGATATAAAAGATGGTGAAGATATTACCGAATCTTTTCATAAACTTGTAGAATACGGAATCCTTGCAAGTAAAAAAGATCCTTTCGATCCTATGGAAAAAGCATTAATAAATTTATGACACAATATAGATTCTGAACATATTCACGATTTTACTTTAATCCAAGAATATCCGCTTACCAAACAATTACTTGCCCTTTCTCATGTATGGAAAGAACCAGGAACTAATCATGTCACTATAGCAAGCAAGTGAGCACCAGAAGCAATCATAGAACTTTGTAATATGGATAGTAAACAGAAAAAAGAAATAATGAATAAATTTGAGTCTATGGCAAAAGAATGATTAAGGGTCTTATGAGTAGCCAAAGCAAGTTTCCATGGAAGTAAATTACCTACATCGCAAACAGAACTAAAATTTGAATTCATCGGACTTATATGATGGATAGATCCTATCAGAGAAACTGTTCCTCAAGCAATAAAGGAATGTTATAATGCAGGAATCAGAGTAATTATGATCACAGGTGACTACCCTACTACTGCACAATATATAGCCAAAGAAATATGATTAAGACATCCCGAATATGTTATTTTAGGTGAAGAACTTACTAGTCTATCAGAAAAAGAATTGCTAAAAAAAATAGAAAAAGCAAATATTCTTGCAAGAGTTGCACCAGAAGAAAAACTTATCATCATTAATCTACTAAAGAAACAATGACACTTCGTAGCAATGACATGAGATGGGGTAAATGATGCACCAGCATTAAAATCCGCACATATAGGGATTGCTATGGGACAGAGAGGAACAGATGTTGCTAGAGAGTCATCAGCTATCGTATTATTGGATGATGATTTCTCATCAATAGTCCATGGCATAAGAACATGAAGAAAAATATTCGATAATCTTAAAAAAGCAATGATTTATATTGTTAGTGTTCATATCCCATATGCATGACTAATTGTATTGCCTATATTCTTATGACGACCAATCATTCTCTATCCAATTCACGTCGTTTTCATGGAATTAATTATTGATCCTGCATGTTCTATTATTTTCGAATGAGAAAAAGAAGAAGCTAATATTATGTCACGTTTACCTCGTGATCCAAAAGAATCTCTCTTTGGGAAAAGAACATTATTTTTTAGCGTACTACAATGACTTTTTGTATTATTCATAACATTAATAATACATCGAATATTCACAAGATTATGACAATCAGAAGTAATAATAAATACTGCATCATTCATTACGTTAGTAATAGGAAACCTTTCATTAATTCTCGTCAATCGTTCGTGGACACATAGTATTATTAAAATGTTTAGTATCAAAAATATAGCATTATTTCCTATTCTCATAGGAACATTAATATGTATAATTATGATGGTATATATTCCTGCAGTAGCAAACATTTTTCATTTTACTTCTATGGGAATACGATATTTCCTTCTAGCAATAGTAGCATGATTCTCTAGTGTACTACGATTTGAAATAGTAAAATTAATCGCAAGAAAAAGAGGTGTAGAATTATTGAAAGATTAACTTACTGTTGAAGTTTTTTAGGAATTCACTAAAAGGAATTGGTTCAAATATTGTATAGCCCGCCTAGGCGGGAGGAAAGTCCTGACACCAAAAACAGGTAACATCTAACGGATGTTGAATACCGAAAGGGTAAATGAAAGTGCCACAGAAACGTAAACTAGCCCCGCAGTTCTGCAGGGTGAAAGATGCAACGCGAGGATGAGTCATTTATGATTCTACCTCTCCTCAGTTTCCATGATATGGATTCGAGTGGTAAACCATACCTGGTGCAAGCTTATTCGCTTCGGCGAAAAAGTGCAATTCGTTGGCTCTATGCCGACATAGACACATTATACTTTATACAGAATCAGGCTTATTGTTTGAACACATTATCAATCGCCAAAAGAACAAATGAAATACAGTTATTTTGGATGATTGAATTGTACCGACGAATTCTAGAAACTTGAATTTCGAACAAAGTGAAGAAATTAAAGATTTCTAAATCAGTCGTGTGCATTAAAAAAACAAATAGGGCCGTAGCTCAGCGGTAGAGCGGAAGTCTCCAAAGCTTCGCGTCGCGGGTTCAACTCCTGCCGGTCCTGAATTCTCAAAAGAACTACAAATGTAGTTTTTTTTTACATTCAAAAAACTAAACTCTATATATCAAAGGTTGAAAAAACAATAACAATGGATATATAAAATATATAACAATGGATATATAAAACAATATTGAAATCATAAGTTATGATAATTAATATAATGATTTAAATAATATTTATATATTATTACTACCCATGAATAATTCAAAAGAAGATGAAATTTTATTGATGGAAGTTGATGACGAATGAACTTTAGAAGAATATGATCGAAGTATTGACGATTCGTTTGAAGTCACATGTAAAAAATGTGAAAAACAATTTAAAGATGAGGAAAGATGAAGTACAACGTGATTATATTTTTGTAATACTTGTGAAAAAGAACTTTATAAAATCAAATATTTCTATCAATTATCCTTAAAAAATGTACTTGAAGAACATATTGATCGAATATTAAAAATTTATCCAGAACATAGAAAATACAATTTAATAAGTATTCAGAACAATAAAGATATCTTAGATGTTTTTGAGATATTTCTTGAAGGGGAAAAACCCTTATAATTAATATATCTATCAAAAAAAATAAAATTTGATAACACTTAGTTATCAAACAAATATTAAATACATTCTAATACATTAATTTCAAAACAAGTAAATAGGAAAAGAGTAAAAATAAAAAATAAAGCTCTGGAGTTTTTGCATATTAGAAAATCTGGAGTATACTTATACTAACATAGTTACTTGTCGTATGGCTCACTACACAGTACCTTGGTATAGGTAATTATGTTGGAGGTATTTCCTCCTTAAACACTATCTAGATCTTATACCCAATAAGATCAGATGGACCTAGAGAGAGCATCGGTTCTTATAATCTATAAATCCCATATCAATAGTCAGTTTGTATTGATTATTAGCATGGGCTGTATGAAGCTCAATCCGATGCTCTTTCGTTAAAAATAACTATTGGGTAAAAACAAAAAGGTACGAATAAAATACAAAATAAAAGGGGGAAACACTCATGGTATATCCAGGAGTGTTTTTTTATTTGAGACGCAATAAAAAGCTGAAATGGAATGAAGTTTTTTATGACGTCGAAATTATGTCGCGAAGCGGTATAATTCCACTATGTAAAATACTTTCTAAAAATAAAAGAAATGTGTTTGTAATCACTCCATAAAAATTTATAGTTCATTCACACCCAACTTGTTTCAAACCTATCACATATATTTGAATATGAATTACCACGTAATACACGACAATCCAGACGAAGATCTATTGACTAGACTATTTACCGTAAGATGAATCGATGATACCATCGACTCTTTTTTGGATCCTAAACTTAATGATTATCGATTAGATCCATTTTTACTCAATGATATGGATAAGGCCGTAGAAAGAATTAATAATGCCATACACAAGAAAGAAAAAATAATGATATTTTGAGATTATGATGTTGATTGAGTAACTTCAAGCTATATTCTCTATGAATTTATTACCAGATTTTTGAAATATAAAAAAGTTAGTATTCAATATCCAGATAGAATCAAAGAATGATATGGACTCAAAAAAATACATATCGATGATATGAAACAAAAATGAGTAGATCTTATAATAACTGTAGATAATGGAATAACTTCAATACAAGAAGCTACTTATGCAAAAGAACAGAATATTGACCTTATTATTACAGATCATCATCAGCATCTAGAGATACTACCAGCATCATTTGCTTTAGTTAATCCACAAGTTTCACCAAACTATTCTTTCAAAGGGTTAGCAGGTGTAGGTGTTGCTTTTAAACTCATTTGCGCATTATTATCAAAATCAGATTTTAATCAAAAAGAAAGAAATCATATTTTTAATTATTTGATTCCTATCGTAGCTATTGGAACTGTTGCTGATGTTGTTCCTTTACTCAAGGAAAATAGAGTAATAGTGAAAAAGTGATTAAAACTTCTAAATTCACGTAAAAATCTACCAGCCTCCCTAAAAGGATTTTTAGAATTTTTAAACATAAAAGGAAATATAGAAACCTATCATATATGATTTATTATTTGACCAAGAATCAACGCAGGAGGAAGAATTAGATCACCATATGACAGCCTATATGCACTTCTCTATTCATGAGAAAAACAAATAGAATATTTAGATAATTTAGAGCTTATAAATACCGAAAGAAGAAAAATTCAAGAAGGTATGTTCAAAGAAGCTGAAGCAATGATAGACTTAAACAAAAAAATATTAATCGCTCATCATGAAGAATTTCATGAATGAATAGTCGGTATTGTGTCATGAAGACTTACTGAAAAATATAATAAACCCTCTATGATTATGAAAATTAATCAAGAAAAACAAGTAGCTGTAGCGAGTTTAAGATGACCAGCATATTTTAATATTATCGATATGCTCAAAGCAAATGCAGATTTATTAGAAAGATTTGGTGGGCATAAATGTGCTGGTGGATTAACTGTTAAATTAGAACATTTGAAAACACTCACTAATAATTTTAGCAATTACTGTGAAGATATCATTACTGATGATAATTTAATAAAGTCATTCAAAGTAGATACCAAAATATATGAACACGAACGAAACAATGAAGCACTTGAAAATATAGATAAGCTTGCACCATTTGGTGAAGGAAACAAAGAACCAGTTTTCTTATTAGAAAACGTACACATCAAAAAAATAGAAAAAGTAGGAAATAAAGGTAAATGTCATCTTAAAATCCACGGAACATTTGGTAATCAAAAAATTGTCAGTATGTTTCGATGAAAGGGAGATGAAGTAGAAGCATTCATAAAACGCCACGAAGCACCGGTTTCATTGATAGGAAAAATCAGAAAAGATACATTCAATGGATGATTTTATCTTGAATGAGTCGACATAGAATAGGGAAATTGAGACTTGAAATGATACAGAAAAAAAATAATGTATTCTGCGTCAAGAAGAAGTCCTCACAAGAGGATTTTTACTATATTTAGTATTATATACAACATGAATCAACAAGAAGCTGATCAAATTAGAAATATTATTATTAACATCGAAGAAAAGAAATGATCTATACCATATTTTTCTGATTTAGAAAAAAACGAAACATTTGGACCGATATTCAAAAGCGTTTCTGCTGATGAAAAAATAGAGATTCAACAGATAATCAACGATTATATTACTGAAAAAATAGAAGGTATGACCAAGACAAAATGAGGTCAGCTCTTCAAAAGATTCTATGAAGCATATAATGAGCTATTTCGAAAATTTAGAACACTCAATGAAATATGAGATGGAAATATATTTCAAGAAATTGGTAAACAAGTAGAGCAAGAAATGTTTAAACTAGAATGACTTCTTACAGAAAGAATGTTTAAACAAGAAAAATGACTCGATAAAGTAATCGATTCGTTTTATAAAATTGTTTATACATTCTTTCCTAAATACAATAAATTAAATTAACAACTCTAATAATTATTCTTAATATGTTTTTCATAAAAATCATGGGGTCATATACTAGAAATGACTCCTTTTTTGTATAATAAAATTCTCCATCAATTCGCCATTTCGAAAGTATAATAATCGCGTCCACGCTTTTTTTGTTCTTTTTTATTTTTCATAATAATATCACAAATAACTTTTTTAAATTCCTTATCTAATCTTATATTAGAAAGACAATGTGCAGAAGCTGTTTCAATAAATTTCTCTTTATTATCAAAAATATATCACATTTGTTCAAAAATATGAGTATATCAACACATCTTTTTTGTAAAATATTCACTTTTAGATTCTGACTTTAAACGAGGAATGTCAAAAACATCCAAACTAGTAAGTAAAATATTATTTTCATCAGAAAACGGTTCTACATTATTAGTAGGCATTATTTCTGGACATTCTACAATATCTATTTTAGATAACTCTTCTGAGTCTAAAATAGATTTATCATCATCTATACAAACAAAATTATATTTTTCCAAGATAACAAAAAAATCATCATCTATACAATCTGCACCATATGAAATGATTTTTTCTTTAAATCGTTTTTTTCTAATATCATTATTTTTTGTAAAAAATTTTTGAAGAATTTTTTCTATACCATTGGATATTTTTTCACAATCTCAATTAATATTTTTATGTTGTAAATAGGTATTAATATCATCTTTTAAACCATTTGGTAAATCTTTTAATTTAATAGGGGAATTTTGTGAAGGGGTCAATGCAGAAGCAATCATATTTTGTATAGATCTAGGTTTATTTTCTTGTCTGATTATATTATTATGATTGGATTTTTGAAATTGTTCTTCCAAAAATAATGATACATAAGTAAAAAACATATGATTTACGCTTTCATGATCAGATACGAGCATAAGATTTATAGATACTTCAGACACTATTTGATGAAAATCTAAATTATAAAAATCAGCTTCAGATATTTTAGAAATTTCATCATTTAACAGTCAACAAAAAGATTTTTTAGATATAAGCAAAAAATCTTGTTGAATGGTATTTCGTTTATTTTTACCCAATAAAATATGATCCATTTTCTTAGATGCCTTTGGATATTGTGTTCTTATTTTTTGTGTGAGTATGTGTTTCGTTTCATTATCCCAATCACCCACTTCTTTAAGAATTTTTTTAGTAACCTCAAATATAAACCTATCTATAATCGTGGTAAATAAAGAAATTATTTGTTTATGAGTTAATACATTATTATTTTTACACAATTCAGCAAAAACCTCTGGAGAAGAAGAATCAACATATACATCAATCAATAAACGCCAACAAACATCATTAAGTTCTAAAAAATGAGATTTTTTTTCATTAATATCCTCTACAAGAAGATATGGATGTTTAATTAAAAAATGTAAAAGTACATCCACAGAAAGAATATGTTTTTCCATATATTGAACTAATACTTGATAGAGTTTGTGTGTTAATTCACTAGAAACAGCATTTAAATCAGAGATGATTTGTTTTTGTGTAATCTTACGATAAGAAGCTTTAGATTTCTCTATATCAGAAATTGTATTTTGCAAATCTTTAATTAAAGAAAAAATATCTTGATTAGATCATATATCAACATCTAATGAAGAAATTTTTTCTTCCACAATACTCAATTTATTTTGATACATAACAAAAAAATACACATAAAGTAATATTTTTATATGTATTTATAGAAGAAAGTCAATGATTATTGATTTAATAACTTTTATTGTACAAAATGAAGAAAAATTCAATTATATTTTTGAACCTGAACAATATTCACCTCATCACCATTATCCAACGTTACAACTCCTCTATCTCAGATCTGACCGCCACTTTCTGCATAGAAAGGTGTACTATCAAATACAAGTATTCTTTGTCATGATACATCAAAATCTTTGAGAAGTTTTATATCATCAGACTCTAGTGTTTCGTATCCAAGAAATTTTGTAGGAGGAATCCCCTGTAAATAACTTGCTCGATCTACTCATTGTTTAAACATATCTTTTGATCATGCACGAGATCTTTCTTGTTGTGCTTCCATTTCTTTTTCAAATCATTTTACATCAACGGACAATCCATTTTCTTCAAGTATTTCTTTCGTTAATTCGAGAGGAAATCCAAAGGTATCATACAGTTTAAATATATCTTTCCCTGAAATAGTTTTTTTATTCGCTCACTTGATAAGTTCATCAAGTAATTTTTGTCCATGAGCGATAGTTTTTTGAAATTGACGAGTTTCTTTGATCAATACTACACTAATATGTTTAGTATCAGCTTTAGCTTCCGTCAAGCCATCAACAAAAGTTACAATCGTAGTTACAAAAGCATCAAATATTGCTTGATCTACGGGTTTCAACAACATAAAATTATAATACATTCTTCTAATCAATCTTCTCAAGACATATCCTCTTCATTCATTGGATGGGATAATATCATTGGTTATAAGAAAAAACGACGTTCTAATATGATCAACAATAATTCTACATCTTCTTTCATTGTCTTTGTAGGTAATATCAAGGGTCCTTTCTATTAAATCAAGCAAAGGAGCAAATATATCAGTATCAAAGACTGTTTCTTTTTCCTGTAAGACTTTAGACATTCTTTCAAATCACATTCCTGTATCAACATTTTGATTTTTTAATTTATTTAACTGACCCTTATCATCACGATAAAATTCCATAAATACGTTATTCCATATTTCCAATCGATTATCTTCATCGGTTTTAGGATTAGAATCTTTAGGAGGAAATTTAGATTTTCCTACTCGATAAAATATCTCTGTATCAGGTCCACACGGTCATACTGGTCCAGGACTTCGTCGATTATTATCTGCTGACATAAATGCAATTTTATCGTCAGGCATTCCTATAGCTTTCCAGTATCCTGCAGTTTCATCATCTTTAGGAGCATCTTTATCTCATTCAAAAACTGTCACTGCTAATTTTTTAGAATCAAATCAAAGTACATTAATAAGAAATTCCCAACTTCGTTGTACTGCTTCTTTTTTAAAGTAATCACCGAGAGATCGATTTCCCATCATTTCAAAAAAAGTACAATGACTCGCATCACCGACTTCATCAATATCTACTGTTCTAATACATTTTTGTATATTAAATAATCTTTTACCCAATTGATGTTCTTTACCAGAAAGATATGGAATCAATTGTTGCATTCCAGCAATAGTAAACATAGCAGTACTTTCTTTACCGCCAATCAATGAACTTTCAGGAAGATATTTATGTTGTTTTAATAATCGAAATTGATGCCAATCTTCTCTAAGTTGTTTAGATGATATGTTTTTCATAGTTCAAAATTTTATTTCTAAACAAAAACTAAATCGCAAGTTACAAGTTTCAAGTTACAAGTTTTTAGTTCCTGTTTTCTACTCCTTGTTTCTTGTAACCATATTAATTTAGTACCTTAAGCATTTTATTATCTTTGATACTATCAATAAATTCATATAAAGAAACTTTATTCACTCATTCGCTTGTTAAGATATACATTTCTGGTCTATTTCCACTTGAATCAGGAATATCTATATCAAGCACTTTGCTCGTTACTCATAAATCAAATTTAAACATAAATATATAATAAAGATCGTAATTGTATGCATCTGCACTCTTTGCAGGACGAGAATCATAGATAGTAAAAGTCTGATTTATTCTGTCAAATAAATATACATATTTAGAATTTACTGAACTTATTACTTTTACATCATTTGAATATTGAAGAGTTTTTTTATCTCCTCATTTCAAAGTTACTTGACGAACATCAAGAGTAAATGCTGTTGGAGGATTTCTTCGGAATTGATATAATTTACCATTATTCCATGCTAAGAAAGATCAATCAACTGCGAAACTAGCAAATCCAGATCCAAAAGAGAATCCTGTCATATTACCACCCAAATAATATTTTTGTCCTCCTTGATATATTGTTTGTGATCATAGAGTATTGCGATATCTAGTAACCAAAGTAGTATTACCTGCAGAACTTACATTATTTTCAAAGACATAAAGATTAGCCTTTCCATAAGTCATCAAACCAGCAATATTTTTGGTAAATGGTTCGGTATCTGTAGTAGTAACTGGTTGAGATCATTCTTTATTAATAGCATATACTCATGCAGAATGAGTAAAACAATATATTCCATCCTTCAATAAATTAAGATTACATCATTTTATAGCATCATTTGAAGGAAGGTTATAATCAATCAATGATCCCCTCATATTATCATCAAGTGCTCCTATTAATGCAGAATTAGTACCAGCTACAATCATATTTCTCCATACATAAATAGATTGAACAGTACCTAATTTTGTAGTTTCTGATGGATTAAAAGTCAAAATTTTAGTTTTTTTACCAAGAGTAGCATCATCAAATTTAGTGAGATTACTTACATAAACTATATTAAATCATTTATAATATTCTGATTGTAATAATTTTCTAAATTGTGCAACATCTTCCAACCATCTTCCTTTACTCTGAAGAACATCAAGTTTATTAAGAATTTCATTATATTTGAGAGATTTTTCTTCAGAAGTTGGGTCCATTCCTTGAAACATAAACAAATCTTTTTTGATATCTTCGATAGTAAGATCAACTGTCACACCATCAGAAGTCACAAAAGTATCAATATTTGATTTTAATACCTGTGAAAGAAGGTTTATAACCATAAATAAAATAAATACACCAAGAATAGCAACTGTAGCTTGATATTTATTTTTGAAAACAAGTTTCTTAACTTTACCAAAAAGAGAATTTTCATTGATCTTTTTAGTAAAATCTTCATGAGTTTTTGCTGCTGCCCCAGTAATCATATAATGGAAAATAAATCCGAATGCTTTTTTATCTAGTCTTGCATTGAGTAATTCTTGAAAGAAATTAATCAAATGAGTATCTTCAGATCTTAATACTGTTCACATTTCTTTGAAGTCACTTGTATCAAATACATCAGAAATTTTGGTTCCTACATAAAGTATTTGATCATGACTTTCTACATCCCCTTCTACAAAATCAGAAAACAAATCTATCTTTCATTTGTCATTGAGTGAATTAGTAAGTGAATAATATAATTTTTCGTCTCTAAATATCATTACACTCACATCACCAATCATAGAAAGCATAAGAACGTTATCTATAACAAGTTGAATATATCATTTGATACCAAAAAATTCTACATCACGAACTTTATCAGCAAATGCTTTAAGTTTTATATTTAAATTTTGAAGAGCTATTTCGAAATTATTTTTTACATTTTCGAGATCATAATTATCTTCACTAATGGCATCTTTCAATTCTGAAACAAAGTCTTGAAGTAAGTCTTTTTGAAAATCCAAAAATTTATCTGATTGGAAACCAACGAACATTTTTACTTTAATACCATTTTGCACCTCTTCAGCAAAATTGAATACGTTTCCTTCTGTAAGATACAGAAATTTCTTTTCTTTAAGATGCATTATTCAAATTCCTATGTGATAAAATAAGATAAGGGAGATCTCCCTTCAAAGAGCAAAATATTTTCCAATAGTTTCTATTCCGTCCTGGGATAAAAAATCAAAAAAATAACAATAATATATACATTACTTTAATATGTATATATATTTACCTCTTTTTCAATATCAAATATGACAAAATATACCTAAAAAGAGCTAAAGTAGACACCACCTTTTTCTTATTTCTCTTCGGATTAGAAATAAGCCTTCGTAATCGTTCCAACTTTATAGTTCTTATAAGTTTTGGAGCCCTTTTTTGATCACCTACCCGAAAATCAAAAGTACCTCATTGATTTAAAACAATAAGCTCATAATGTTCAATATTTTGTTTATTAGCCAAAGTCCAGATTTCCTGAATCGGATAATCAGGCGTAGATCTAGCAATCAGTAATATATTAATATCTTTATCTCTTCATTTTAAGGCAAGATCGATATTTTCCCAATCTAAATTAGTATATCCATCCTGAGCATAGATAATATTATATCATTGTTTCAAAAGAAATTCTTTCGTTTTTTCCAGAAGATGTAGATGGGTTCCATAAAGAATAATATTCATTCCTGTATCAGTAAATTTTTCCTTAGTATACGAGAGAAAATACGGACAAAAATCAGTTCCATTTAAATTTTTAAGTCGTTTACTATGAGAAAGAAAATAGAATGTTTGTAATGCAATTCCGTCCATAAGAACAAGATCAGCATCCAGAATGGCGTGTTGATAGAGATTATAAATACCTTGAATATCTACATTTTTATAATCAGGAAGTAGTGCTTCACGAAAATCCTTTATCGGATAAGAAATATGGTGTGGAGTAAAAAGTTGTTTCCCAGCAATATTTGCGAAATAGAGGTAATCTACAATACAGAAACCTTTCTTGTCATAGAGTCCAAGAATATGTTCACATGCCTGATCAGCATCTCATTGAAATATGGTATTGAGAATCTGTTTGTACACGAGAGATTTTTACTAGATAAAGCTATTAATTAGTGCTTGCTAATACTACTCCAGGATAATAATATTGTAATATCTGTTCTAATGTCCATCATTGTTCTGCAAGAAATTGAGCTCATTTACCACTAAGTCCTACACCATGTCCACTAAAATCAAAACATTTATTGAAATCCAATTTAGATTGTAAATATGGTGTATCAGTCCATCATCGTTTTTCTTGTGCTGACCAAGTAAATCCAGCTGAACAGCTGAAGTATGGTAAGATTGGTATATATCAATTATAAAGAACTACAGTATTTTTTATATCTGCCAATAAACTTGCAGACATTTTAGAAGTCATTTCTCGTCATGCTCCTACATATTTTTGAAACATATCAGGATTATCAATTGCTTGATAACTCGCTCAAGCAGGGATAGATGGATGAATATTTTGTCCATTGATATAGAACAATGTATATGTCTTTGCAAGTAATAAAATTAATTTTTGCTTCTCTATGTTATCAGTATCACTAGTTTCAGCTATACCTTTCATATAGTTATCAAACGATGTTTTATTGATGACAACCGCTTGATCCATATATTTACCAGCAGCAATATTTTTGATATTTTCTTTTTTCCAAATTAATGATCATCTGAAACTATTCCACGACGTACCTCCATATGATTTTCTTAGATAATTATCTACACGAACCAATCCTCCACTTGACGAAGAGATTTCAAGATTGGTAACGGTCAATGCATTTTCAAAACTTGGAAGTGTAAGATAGACAAATCCGTTACTCGTCTCTATAATAGGTTTAACATCTATATATATTGTATCATCTGCTTGAATAGTACATTCACCATCACACGAAACTTCGTATCTTGGAAGTGTTGTACTTAGTTCGTAGAGCAGAATATTAAGTGGAGTCTGAATAAGAGTATTTACTTCAGATAAAGTAATTTTTGAAGTAATTTTAGTACTATTTTGTGATGATAAAGTAAGTCATTTCCTATTTATATACTCCTGTTTAAGTCTATTGGAGATACTAATAAAATCATCTTGTCGAATAAGATTCATAGAAAATAATTTAGTACCCGAAGAGGTTACAACAGAGATTGTTTTTGGTCAACTAGTTCATTTTTTAGTCAAAGAAATATTCAATTGATTGTTTGTTGAAGTACAAGAATTGATAGTAATACTTGTATCAGAAGTTGTACATGATTTTATTCAATTCCATCTGATAGGAAGCTGGAAAACATCAGTAGATTTATCAGAATAATATCGTCAAGCAACTCTAATTCCTCTTTCTATTTTTGGAACAGTGACAGGTTTTCTAGTACTCACTAAAGTTATTTTCGTTAAATTTTCAGCAACTTGATTTCTAATTTCTGGCAAAAGATTATAGAGATTAACTCAAGGACAAGATGTTATTCATGCATCTTCATGACCTACTATAGTATAGTTAGTAAATTCTTTAAGATATGGAGCTTCATAAGATTTTTTAAAGTAACTTACAGTAGCGTTAGGATTAATACGATATTTTTTTGCCAAAGCAGTTGTAAGATTAGTAAGTGATTTTAGAGCTGCGTCAGTTGGTGTCTCAATATTAAAATTTCCCATCAAAGCTATACCTATACTTGGTGTATTATTCCAAGCTGTTTGAGCTCAAACCACTCCTGGTCCTCACGCTCTTCATTCGTAAATATTTCCAAATTGATCAATAATAAAATTGTATCCTATATCACCTCGTCATCTCGTCAAAGCGTGATATTTATAAATATCTTGAAGATGTTTAATAATAGCCTCTGTTCATCAAGTAAGTAAAGAAGAACTATCATCAGCTGTATGATGAATAATTATTTTGGTTTTATTAAAATGAATACTTTCTGGCCATTTCAAAAAATTACCGTTTGATTCTTCACGATATTCATTTACTAATTGTTCATTAGGCGTCTTCTCAAGAAGATATTCTGTAGCTATTTGTCATTGATAAATAGCTTGAGAAAGTTGTTCACCATCTGTCTGTTCTTGACGAAGAATATCTCTCTCAGTTTTTGAAGTAGGAGAATATCTCCAATTTTCATTTGCTCCCCATTGTGCACGAGTAACGATAGGTACTCCAGGTAAATTCCATGTCGCTGCAGAAGCAAAAGACACGAATCAGCTCATCAAAAACATTCCTATCACTATTTTCTTTAACATTTCAATATACGACAAAATAAAGTGACAATACTATATCAAAAAACCTCGTTTTTTCAATCGCAAAATAACCTAATTTTTTTGAGAATACCAAAAAGTAACCCCAACGGAGTGTTTAAATATTTTTTTAATATTTATAAAGAAACAGAAAATATACTATATAATACAATGCAAATGTTCTTGCAGTCCGTCGCAGATACACATTCCCATAATAATTACTTTAGGATATTTTCTTATACTTCTTTATGATTGTAAGGGAGTGATTTTGCAGTCCGTCGCAGTAGTATCCTTCCATTAGCGTATGTATTTCATACACGGTATTGATGCCTTTAGATGGCTTTTTTTCTTAAAAAAAACACAGGTTCCAATATAATATGTAATACAACATTCTTCTGACTGTTGTTTTGCATATTACAGGGGTTTAGCCTATGTTGATGAAAATAACGAGGTTGAAAAATTCTTGTGCCTAAGTAATAAATTACTTTAGCCTGTATATTATACACATTAGACAATAAAAATCAAGAGATAGTGAAATAGAAGTATATTTTTAATAGATTAAAAAGGAATCGTAAATGAATAAATAGTCAATGATCTTTGGTTCTTTATAAGATGTTTGAGCTGGGCGGGGTACTCCGAAGAGGGTATACATTCTAAAAAAAAGAACTGAACGATGTAACGAGTTTTATAAAGAACTAGACCTTTTGCTCTTGTCCTCCGCGAAGTCGGGGGAGACTTGTTGGGTCAATGCCAAAAGTCAGTCTGCGAAGCAAAAAAAAATTTATAAAAAAATAGATTGCTTCGTTCCTCGCAATGACAAGTCTAATTCTAAAAACAAAATAAATGTTTTCTACTACCCTTTGATTTTTTAATACAAAACTATACATATAAAAAATATAAATTTACTTATCTGATTTTTTCTATGACATTTACACATCTTCACGGACACAGTACATTCTCATTCTTAGAAGCTATTGGGAAACCGGCAGCTATTGTCAATAAAGCCAAAGAGCTCTGAATGAATGCTATAGCCATAACCGATTACAATGGTATGTATGGAATGGTAAAATTTTTTCAAATAGCAAAAGATGCGGGCATTAAAGCAATCATAGGTGTAGAGATCGGATTTGTTATGGATATAAATTCACAATTTTCTGAACAACAGATTGGAAATATAGTTATCATAGCAAAAAACAAAGAATGATATCAAAGCCTTATGGAATTGACATCATTTGCAAACAAAGAATGAATGAAGGGTAAGCCAAAGATAGATCTCCAAACATTAAAAACATTTTGAAGAGAAATTATTTGTCTATTTGGATGAGCAAATTCACGAATAGGAAAAATGATAGCACTTGATGAAAAAGAATCTAAAATGATTGAAATAATTAACCTTATAAAAGATGCTATAGGTAAAGAAAATGTTTATCTAGAAATCATAGCACAAGATTATAATGAAATAAATGAATCAAAGAAAGTAAATGAATTTTTATTAGATTTGGCTGAAAAAGAGCAAATGAATTGCGTAGTAAACAATAATTACCACTACCCTTCAAGTACAGATAAACAAGCACGAGAAGTAGCTCTTGCAATAAAAGATGGACTAAAAATTTATGATGAAAATAGAAGAAAACCAAAATGACAATTTCATATTATGGATGAAGATGAAATCATAAAAATAATGGAAAATAATGGAATAGAAAAAAATAAAATCAGTCAAATGATTGAAAATAACAATACTATCGCTGAAAATATAACAACAGATATAGATATTAATCAGACGCTTTTTCCAAATTATGAAACTCCCGAAGACGTAAAAGAATTATATGATGCATATAAAGATTGATTGATAGTAAAAGAATAATTTTCAAAAAATAAAAAAAAGGAAGTCCGAATAACGGACTCCCAATGAACTAAGATTAACTAAATCCCTACATGAAAAAAGTTTGCATTATTATTTTAATAGGGACAATTACATTATTGATTTCTCTTTATAAATCAAGGAAAATATATACACAACAAAAAAGAGAGCTCTGAAACAGAGCTCTCACATTTTCACTAACCTTTAAACCTATTTACATCGCAGTAAGCAGTAAAAAGTAAACAATATATAATAATCAGAAATAATAAATCAATCAAAAAAATAAACATTGACTTAATTGAGAAAATAGATATACAAATGACCTTAAATAAAAATAGTATAAATCAATATTAAAACAAAAAAATCTATGCAGGAAAAAAAAGGATTGGAGATCCTATCTCCAGAATTACGAAAAAAAATTATAACGGGGGAAAGAGAATACATTCCAAACCCACAAACACCTGTAACCAATTTCTTGGTCCACACAAAACGTCACTGTAATGGTGGCAAAACAGTAGATGCAGGATTATGGTTAAAACAACATCTAAACAACGATGGAAAAATGTTTATGTCGATGGCAGGTGCTGGTTCTTCATTTCAGATGGGTATTACTATCAGTGAACTTATTCGTGCAGGCAAACTTCATGGTATCTCTGTGACAGCAGCAAACATGGAAGAAAGTTTATATCGCTATGTGGCACATAGTCACTATGCATATATTCCTGATTACATGGAGCTTACTCCAACAGAAGAAAATGAACTTCGCGAAGCAGGATTACGAAGAATTACTGATACATTCCTACCAGAAGAGCCATCTGTAAGAAAAATTTTGCCCGCATTAGAAAAACTTTGGCGTAAGGCAGAAAAAGAAGGTAAAAGTTATCTCTGGCATGAATATTTCTTTCAATTATTTGAACATAATTTGATAGAAAAAGACCCAGAAGCAAACATTGAAGATTGTTGGTTATATCAGGCATACAAACACAAAATTCCCGTATATGTGCCTGGAACAGAAGATAGTACCATGGGTAATATCTTTACTCAAGCTTGTTATAATGGAAATCATCCATTACTTTCAAAATATAAGCTTGCTGATGGTCCCATCAGTTCATCAATCATCAAACCAAATTTTGCTTACATGCATCATTTAGTAGAATGGTATGTAGATAATACAAAAGATTCGTCAATTGTATTTTTACAACTAGGTGGAGGAATTGCTGCTGACTTTCCTATTTGTGCAGTACCACATTTGAAGCATGACTATTTAGGAGAAGAAACTATGGAAGTAAGAGATAATACAATTCGTCCATGGGCTGGTTTCATTGAAATTCATTCTTCACCTATGAGTTTTGGATCATATTCTGGTGCAGGATGGAAAGAAAAAATTACTTGGGATAAACTTCCCACCGATGGATTTGGATTACAAATCTTCGGAGATTACACTGAACATTTCCCGGACATTGCAGCTATTATTTTGGGAAAATAATGTAAGTAAATACACTTTAGTAAAAATTCCTGGATATTTTCCAGGAATTTTTTTATAAGTAAAAATTTCAAATTGAAACCAAAACTATTTTCCATACACTCCCCTACAAGCAATTATTTTTTTAAATTCTGAATTCTAAATTTTAAATTCTGCATTTTTGAACATGGATATTAAAGAGTATTTAACAACTCAACTGAACGAAGAACAAACAAAAGCATGTACTCACATTGATACTTCTTCACTTATTATCGCTGGAGCCGGTAGTTGAAAAACAAGAGTATTGACCTATAAAATAGCGTACATCGTACAAGCTAAACATATTCCTATTAATAGGATCTTGGCAGTGACGTTCACCAACAAAGCTTCCAATGAAAAGAAAGAAAGATTGGTAAAAATTTCTGAAGAAATGCCAGCACTAAAAAAAGCAAAAATAGAAAAAAAGCTAGAACCTGAAACCTGAAACCTGCCTACCGGACAGGCAGGCCTGAAACCTGAAACTAATATAGAAGATTTTCTAGAAAGCGTTACCAACAATGAAGAAGTACTTACTCCACAAAGATTATATACCGCAGCATCCTTGAAACGAATTGGAACATTCCATAGCATATTTCTAAAAATACTCAAAGAAGATATCGATAAATTAGATATGAAATACAATAAGAATTTCTGAATCTTCGACACGAACGAATCACAATCCGTACTCAAAGACGTATTGAAAAAATTAAATCTCCAAGATATTTTCAAGGTAGCTGAAGCCAAAAGTTTCATTTCCAAACAAAAAAACAATTGATTCGATCCGCAATCTTCTATTAAAGATATTAAAACAGATTACGATCAAACAATGTATAAAGTTTATGAACAATACCAAAAAGAATTGGAAAAATCTAACTCACTCGATTTTGACGATCTCTTATTACTCCCCCATCTCTTATTCAAAAGAAGTAAAGAAACACTTACCAAATGGCAAAATAAATTTGATTATATATTAGTAGATGAAGCACAAGATACCAATCGAATACAATTTGAGCTTATAAAAATGCTTTCTGGTAATGAAGGAAATGTAACACTTATCGGAGATGACTTCCAAAGTATCTACGGACGAAGATGAGCGCTCATGGAAAACTTTTTAAATGTAAAAAAGTACTGGCCAGACATCCAGATGTTTAAATTACAAATCAATTACCGTAGCAAACCACATATTGTCCACGCAAGTAATCATATTATCAAAAATAATACTAATCAATATGAAAAAAATATCGTTCCTCACAGAACAGGTGAAGATAAAATCACTATTTTTTCTCATGGAAGTGAAATGGATGAAGCAGCAAATATTATCGATCTCATTAAAAAAATGAAAGATGGAAATAAGATTAAATCTCGATGAACGATCGCGATATTATACAGAACAAATGCCCAGTCCTCTCCCTTCGAACAACTCTTTATCCAAGAAGGAATTCCATATAAAATATATTGAGCATTTAAGTTTTTTGAAAGAAAAGAAATCAAAGATGTAATTAGTTATATAAAACATTTTCTAAATCCCGTAGATAATGTTTCATTAAAAAGAATTTTAAATATACCAACGAGAAAAATCTGAAAAACTACCATCGAAAATCTCGAAGAAGAAGCAATCATACATAATACCTCATTGATTGATATTCTTGAAAAGTGTTGTAATGAATCTTCTAGTATCAAAGTAACTCCAATGGCAAGAAAATGAATTCAAGAATTTATCCATACTATTAATGAAGTAAAAGCACATATAGTAAATAGTAGACCATCTGAAATTATAGAAAGATTAGTCAAAAAAATTAAATATAGAGATTATCTTGTCAAAGAAGAAGGCGGAGAAACGCAAGCTGACGAAAAATATGAAAATATCGGTCAGTTAATTAATATGGCAGAAAAATATGTAGAAACGGGTGAAGAAGTTCTTAGACAGTTCTTAGAAGAAGTCGCATTACTCTCAGATATTTCAGAAAATGAAAAAGGTGACATCGATGCAGTGAAATTAATGACTGTACATTCAAGTAAATGATTGGAATTTCCTGTGGTATTCGTTGCAGGACTCGAAGACAACATTTTTCCTCTATCAAACGCGATGATGGAACCCAAACTTTTGGAAGAAGAACGCAGATTAATGTATGTAGCTATTACAAGAGCCAAGGATGTATTATTTCTCTCTCATGCAAATAGTAGAATGACACGATGACAGACAAAAATGAATCCAGCAAGTAGATTCTTGGATGAAATACCCGTAGAATTAATTAAAAGATTCGATCTTTGATGAGATGCAGAGCCATCTCACGGTCCAGATATAAATGAAGGTGATATTGTGAAACATAAATTGTTTGGAACATGATATGTATTAGAAATATGGAATCATCTCGCTATCGTAAAATTTCACAATCCAAAATTTGGTGTCAGAAAAATTGAATGTAGGTTTTTACAAGTAATATAGCAAAATGATTAATAAAAATTTTCTCTATGCAGTCGTGGGTGCATCCAACAATGAAGAAAAATATTGATACAAAGTTTTTAAGGATTTATTAAACTCAGGATATAAGGTACTACCTATAAACCCTACAGAAAAAGAAATTTTATGAGAAAAAGTATATCCTACCCTCTCTGATGTCAAACAAAAGATCGATGTAGTTATTTTTGTAACTCAACCCATCGTTACAGAAAAAGTTTTGGAACAAGTAAAAACATTAGAAATAAAAAATGTATGGTTACAACCTGGTGCACAAAGCGATGCAGCGATTGAATTTTGCAAAAAAAATATGATTGAATGTATCCATGATGCATGCATTATGATTCAAAGAAAGAAATAAAAAATTTTTTTTAAAGAAGAAAAAACTGTAAAAATATATTTTTTGTATATCATAGACAGATAAAACGTATTATTTACCAGTTCTAAAGATATAAAACTCATGATAAATAATTATTTATAGACACAAGAGTTTCCACGAGAAAGATATGGTACTTCCTTAGAAAAAATTCAAAATCATGACATAATTCATACACTTAATTGAATATGTAAACTGCATTATTTTTCTATACAATGAATCATTAGGTGAGAAGCTCAAACATTCAAATATCATTTTCTTTAAAAAAACGGTATTATGTTTGCTTTTTTTAGTTCCTTACATATAAAATTATGTAGCAAGGAAAGTTTAACTTACAAGTTAAATTTCTACCTAGCATTTTATCTTTTATGATATACCTCAAATGGTAGTAAAGAAAAAAGTTGCTAAAAAAGCACCAGCTAAAAAAGTTGTAAAGAAAGCTGTAAAGAAAGTTGCTAAAAAGGCTGTTAAGAAAGTTGCTAAAAAAGCACCAGCTAAAAAAGCTGTAAAAAAAGTAGCAAAAAAAGCTGTAAAAAAAGTTGCTAAAAAGAGATAGTTGCTTTTTTTAAAAACTAAAACAAAAAGAATACTCTGTCTACGGGCAGAGTATTTTATTTTTAAAAGTATAATTGAAAAAACGGCTACAATAACTATTATACTCAGTATTTACCACTTATCATTATATATCGTGAAAAGAGTTTTAGTCTGAATGTCATGAGGAGTAGATTCCGCAATTGCCGCATATCTTTTAAAAGAACAATGATATGATGTGGTAGCTGGATTTATGAAAAACTACGTCTCAGACAGTGGAAATTGTACAACATATAGTGATGCTGAAGAAGCTATTAAGGTTTCAAAATTTTTATGAATAGAAATTATTTCATTTGATCTTCAAAAAGAATACAACGAAAAAATTATTGAATACATATATAATGGATATCAACAATGAATAACACCAAATCCAGATGTATTATGTAATTCTCTAATAAAATTTGATGTCTTCCTAAATAAGGCATTAGAACTATGATTTGACTATATCGCTACAGGACATTATGCACAAATAGAAGCTGAAAAAAAAGAATATAAGTTACTTAGATGAATAGATCATAATAAAGATCAATCATATTTTCTTTCGGGATTAAATCAGTTTCAACTTTCTAAATCATTATTTCCTGTCTGAGGATATACAAAACCAGAAATAAGAATATTAGCAAAAAAAATATGACTTCCCAATGCTGCACGTAAAGATAGTCAATGATTATGTTTTATTGGAAATATTCCTATCAAAGAGTTTTTATTAAAAAAACTACCAAAAAAAGAAGGAAATATAATAAACACTGAAGGAAAGGTTGTTGGACAGCATGAATGAGCGTATTTCTTCACTATAGGACAAAGACACGGGCTAAGTTTACCATTTAAGGCATATGTCATCAAAACAGACGTGAAGAATAACCTAGTTATAGTAGGAGAAAGAGAAGATAAAGCATTATTTGAAAAAACAGTTATGACTACAGGACGACATTGGATTAGAAAAGCACATAAGCTACCAACAAAAATACTTGCAAAAATCAGATACAGACAGGAACCACAAGAAGCAACCCTAAAAGTAAACAAAACAAACGATATAGTGGTGACCTTCAAAGAAAAACAACGAGCTATTGCACCAGGTCAGACCATAGTTGCTTATAAAGGTGGTGAATGTATTGGATCAGGCATAATTACCGGGTAACATAAAGTAAAAAAGTCAAATAATTCTGTCAACGAAAATTGACAGGATTTTTTTTAGGGCTATACTTATACTACTTTAAAAGTAGGCAAAAATCCCATGAAACACATCAGAAAACACTTACAAAAAATCAGTAAAGAAATGATGAAGAAAACAGTAACAGCTATTACTCTTCTTTTTTTCGCGATGGTAATGTTATTTCAAAAAGACACACAAGTACAAGAACTTCAATTTATACGAAATACTAATGAAACATTCGTTCATGGTGTAGCAAATGAAAATGCACCACCCAGTCAACGAGATTATCTTTTTCAAAATGAAGCAGGTAATCCAGAATATCAATTCCAAATAACAAAATGACAAGCATTATGAGTAGAACCATCAGGACCCGCAGAAACTATAGATAATTTAATAAATCCTAATGACATTGCACAAATTATTGGTGATATATCAACACAAACAGGACAAATATATAGTTGAATGTTATATATATGAACAATGAATACAGGGACACAAATTATTCAAGAAACAGGTACTGGTAGTACTGGATCTTTGGATTGTATCACTCCACGAAAAGAAGAAGTTAAACATAAAGATTTCGTCTTAGCATATCAACAGAGAAAAGATGTAAATACTATCTGTAATATACAAAAAAGAACTTGTATGAGTGGAACATTATTATGAACATTTACATGAGACTCATGTAATGAAAATATGGTCTATGAGTATCAAAGAGAAGAAGTTATTTCTTACAATCAAAAAAATATTAGTGAATTCGTACAACCAAACACTCCAATAAATGCATGAGCGGACTTTGGTAATAATGGTCAAATAAACTACACAGAAGATCCAACAAATTCGCGAGGAACAAGTAATTGACCAGTAACAGCACCAGATAATGCAGTAACACAGACTCCTCTATCAACCAAAAAAAGTTGTACAACATCACGAGGACAAAAGATTAAACACGGACAATTCGTCAAAGCATATAAAGCTCCACGTGGATTTCTTGATTTAGCATGTAATGTAGAAATTAGACCATGTATAAATGGAACGTTAAAAGGAACATTTAAATATTCTAAATGTACGTTCAACAATACTATGTATACTGATTATCTTAAAGCATGATCACCAACTTCAAGTACAGGATTCCTTTTCTTTCAACGAATAAAAAAAGCATTTAAATTTGGAAATAATTAGAAATTAAGTTCCAATACAATTGGACAATGATCAGATCACTCTATGGAAGTTTCATGAGTGATTTTTTTTACATGAGAAATTATATCATCAGATACCCAGAAATAATCCAGTCTCCATCATACATTATTATGTCTCGCATTTGCACGATATGACCGCCAAGTATATTGATCAGCAAGCTCAGGATTATAATGTCTAAACACATCTACATATCAGTTTTTTTCTAATTTATCCATTTCAACTCTTTCGATAGGAAGAAATCATATACTATTCGCATTTTCTTTTGGTCTAGCGATATCTATAGGCCTATGACAGATATTGAAATCACCACAAGTGATAATCTTTTCGTCTTTGTCTCTTAATTTATTTATGTAATGAATGAAATGTTCATAAAATTTCAATTTATAACTTAACATTTCAGTTCCATCGGCCCTTTCACCACCATTGGGAAAATATAGATTCAATAATGTAAAATCCTGAAACTTCGTCTCGACTACCCTACCTTCTTCATGAAAATGTTCCACCGATTCAAACTTCGATATTCACGAAACAAATTTTAAACTCTTCTTATAAAATGTTGCGACACCAGAATATCCAGGTTTTTCACCTGCATGTCGGATTCGATTATACTCAGTCATATGATAACGAAATTCTGGAGGTAATTGCGTTTCAAATGATTTTACTTCTTGCAAACAGATGATATCAGGATCATTTTGTTTGACCCAATTATAAAATCATTTACCAGTTATGGCACGAATTCCATTTACATTTCGAGAAGCTATTTTCATAAATTATTTAAATAACTTTAAAATCTTTTCGTCTCTTCCTTGGAGCATTGTGTCAGTTCCTCATCATTTAATACCAAGTTTAGTAGCTAAGTCTTTAGCAGAAATTCATTTCTTAGTCAATAAAAGAAATCCTCATTCAGAGGTATAGATCAATACATTTTGATTATCAAAAATTCATTTTGCTTGAAATGCGACGTTTTTGAAATTCAATGCGAGAGGGACAAGAAATATTTTATCCAAATCCTTTCATGAAGAAAAATCAGATCATGTTAAAATTTGTTTAATCATATTTGTCTCCAAAACTTCTAGATTTGCTTTCATATCATCATATTCTTTGAGTGTCTTATCAAGTTTATCAGCAAGTTGTGTATGAGTTTTGATTCATAATTTTTCTACCGTAGTATCCAAGATATCCTGTACTTCATGAAGTCTCATAGCAACCTTTGGTCAGACAACCGCAGTGATTCTTTTCACTCCAGAAGCAACTGCTTCTTGTCCTATGATAGCGAAGCAACCAAGATCTTTAGTATTTGTTACATGAGTTCATCCGCAGAGTTCAATAGAAACTATTTCGTTAGAATGATTAAAGACTCTTACTACACGGACAGTATCACCATACTTATCCTCAAAAAATGCTTTAGCTCACATTTTGATGGCTTCATCATATGAAGTCTCTTTTACTTCAACTACATATGCACCATAAATCATTTGATTGATATTTTTTTCGATTTCGTGAATCTCTTCTGATGACAAAAGTCTATCAGCATTGAAATCAAATCTGAGATAATCCTCATCTACAAGAGAACCAGCTTGTTTTGTAGTAGTAAAAATCTTAGCAAGTTCCGTATGGAGTAAATGCGTAGCAGTATGAGCTCTCATCTTTGCATATCTTTGGCATTGTTCAACGATCAATTTCATTGATACATATATAACGAGTAAAATTATTTTGAAGTAGTTATTCCAGAAAGCATTTCTTGTATTCTTCTAGTAGCTTCTCCACTAGTCATCTTAGGAAGTTCAGTTGATTCAGAGATATCAGTTCATGTTTGAGCGATTATATCTCATGATAATATATTTCCTGACAAAACATCTCCTGTTCATACAGTTTTATTTCCTCAAAGATAAGGCACAATAGCTGACAATGCAGTAATTAAAAGGAAAACAAAAAGAATCAGAATAATAACGATTTTAGTTCATTTCTTTTTAGAAGTCATAATAATAGTATAAATAATAAATAAAAAGTTTTAGATTATTTTTCTTTTGGTAAATTCAATGCGATATGTAAGTCATCTAATTGAATCTTATCAACATGTGATGGTGCACCCATCATGGTATCTTGTGCTCTTCCTGACTTAGGGAATGCATATACCTCTCTAATATTTTCTTCGTCTTTAAGAATCATCAATAATCTATCAAATCCGATTGCAAATCATCCATGTGGTGGAGGACCAAACTGAAACGCTTCATACATAGCTCCAAATTTTTGTTTGATTTCATCTTCTCCTCTACCAACCATCTTAAATACTTCCAATAATAATTCTGGGTCATGATTACGGATGGATCCGGAAAGGATTTCATATCCATTACATGAAAGATCATATTGTTCAGAATAAATTTCTAATTTATTAGCATTTTTTAGTGCTTCTGCTCATCATTTTACGATAGAAAATGGATTGTGTCCAAAGTCCAATTTTCCTGTATCATCTATCTCGAAAAATGGGAAATCTTCTATCCAACAAAATGCTAAATCATCTTTATCCAATGTAAGATATTTATCTCTGATAAATATTCTCAATCTTCCAAGTGACTTTGTCACGATATCATACGCGTCCGCAACAAACAAAACAGTATCACCTTCTTGAGCTCCTGTAGTCTTCTTTATCATTTCTATTTCTTCAGGACTAAGAAATTTAGCGAGTGATCATTTTATTCATTCTGGATCTAAACAAAGATATGCGAGTCATTTTGCACCATTCTTTTTTACTTCTTCAGCCAATTCATCATATTCTTTTCTCGTAAGTATTTTATTTTCAAATCTCATTGCTTTGATACTTCATGTAGGAGTAAGTACAACGTCTTTAAATACAGGGAATGTAGAATTTGGGAAAGCTTGTGTCATTTCAACAAGTGACATAGCAAATCTAAGATCAGGTTTATCACTTCCATATTGATCTACGGCCTCTCTGTATTTGAGCCTTTTAAATGCAACAGTTATTTTTTTATGTGAAGATAATGTTGGGATAAGCTCATTCAAATATCATTCAACGATTCAATATACATCATCCTGACCCACAAAAGACATTTCACAGTCTATTTGATAAAATTCACAAGAATGTCTATCAGCTCTAGGATCTTCATCTCTAAAACATGGAGCAATCTGGAAATATTTATCAATTCCTCATACCATAAGCAATTGTTTGTATTGTTGTGGTGCCTGTGGTAATGCATAAAATTGTCCTGGATTGATTCTTGATGGTACGAGATAATCTCTCGCTCATTCTGGTGAAGAAACCGTGAAAATAGGTGTCTGTACATCAACGAATCCTTTATCGCTAAATCGATTTCTAGTAAACGTAAGCATCTTTGATCTGAATAATACATTGTCCAATATTTTTCTTCTTCTAAGATCCAAGTATCTATATTTAAATCTATTTTCTTCACTCGTATTTGGTTCATCTACGATAGAAAATGGTAGAAGTTTAGCCTTAGTAAGTACCTTCACTTCAAGTGCATTGATTTCTATCGCACCAGTCGCCATATCTTTATTGATCATATTTTCTGGTCTTGTGATAACTTCTCAAATTATCTGGATAACATATTCAGATTTCACATCAGGAAGTTTTATTGTAGATTTTGCAGGATCGTGAGTTATTTGAGTAATTCCATATCTATCACGAAGATCGATAAAAGTCATTCCTCACAGATTTCTGACTTTATTAACCCATCAACAAAGCGTTACTTGTTTTCAAGCTTGTTTAGCTGTAAGTTCTCAGCACGTGTGCGTACGATACATTGGAATTCATAATTAATGATTTAAAAACTACCAGCTTTTTGTATTTTCGATAATATATTTTCTTATTTCCTTTAGCTTATTTTCCTCTTTTGTTTTATTATATACAACTCTCATATTTGGTTCACTTGAGGGAATATTCTCCTCACAATGATCTGATAATGCTTTAAATACATCGAGATTCGTCTGATCAATGATCTCATTTCCATCTTTATATTCAGTTCTCATAATTGGTTTATTCATTGAAAGATTTTCAACTAAATGATTAGATAATTCGTAGAGTTTTTGCTCGTATTTTTTATCATCTATATATATTATTTTACATTCTTCTTTTTCCATAACAAAAAAAATAGAAATAAATAATTATATCCTATATGTATAGAAATAGTATAAGTTATCAAGAAAATTATATTATTCTTCCTTTTTCTTATGGTATTCTCTAGATACCAAATTCATCAAGGAAGGAATATACAATAAAGCAATAAAGTCAATACTATATATAGATATATAACAAAAAGACGACATATAGTCGTCTTTAATGATATTGATGATAATATTAAACTTTCATTAACGCTACCCGAATAGTAAACAGAGAGAAAAGAAAAATAAGCAATCAGCAAATAAATGATCCTGTAGGAGTTGAATAGAACCATTTGTATTTTTTATATCCCCAATGCGGATATCGCATCAAAACTACTCACTTAAGTAATGAGATATATCCAAAGAGTGAAAAGAACATCGCCCATCCATTATTGAATTTCTGGTAGACACTCAAGAAAAGAAATCAAACAATCATAGTAATAAATGCTCGTACCCTGATAATATCAGTGTTTTTGAGCATCCTCTCAACAATTGTTCTAAAAGCTTTTGGAGCAAACAACATTGGTAATCAAATGACTAGCATAAAGAATGCTGTCCGAAGTAAAAGTAATTTTGGAAATGCCATAAGAGATATAGTAAAAAAATAAAACTTACAAAATTAAACAGTTTTAATTTGATTGGCTATATTTTTAAGTTCATTTATATCAGCAAGCGTATGTCATGTAAGTCATCATTCAAATGATTTTCCTCATCGAAAAGGATATAATTTTATATGAGCATGGGGTACTTGTAATCATTCAACAACCATACCAATTTTGTCCACTCATAATCATTTTTTCATAAGAGCAACGACATCTTTTGCAGCAAGAAGTAATAAAGTATAAAAATCATTGTCCATAAGAAATATATCTGAATCATAATGTTTTTTTGGTAATACTAAGACTTGTCCTTTACATGCAGGGAATGCATCCAAGAGGGCGATAAAATTATCATCTTCCCGTATTTTTACACTTGGAATTTCTCCAGCGACTATTTTACAAAAAATACAATCCATAAAATATATTACAGTGGTAAAGTAAAAATATACTAGCCTTTTGAACTATCAAGTCAAGAAATAAAGAAAAACAAAAAACCGTCATAGAGACGATTTATAAGGGAAAGGAAGAAAGCCGACAAATATACATGCAACATTCAAGAAGAATCATAAAGAGAACTTTATAATAGATACAAGAATATCTCACTCGCAAACAATTTTGACTAGACAAATACAAAGGGAGAACCCGATGCTTAAAACCTATATACACATGTACTATAATTGTTATGACAATTCTAGTGTCACCATAACAACGTTGAAGCACGCAGCAGACAGGAGTTAGTATTTGAAAGCAATGATACCGGTAAGGGCAGCAAAGCATATATTCATGACCTTCTTCCTATATAATATGGCAATAGAACTAACATATTGTATTGAGAGAAGATTGATTGTTAATTAATTATACTTATTTTTTTCTATTTGTCAAATTTTTGATGACTTTTTTAGGGTAAGGAAGATGGAACGAATATATAAAACGTTGCATAAATCAGATAATGGCTAGAAAACTAGCAAGTACAAGACATAGTTCACCGAGGCGAACGCAACTAACATAATACAAACAAGATATATACACAAACGGTATAAATCAGTTTTTGACAATACTATATGAACTAATGACAACTATATATCGTGAATAAAAGCTTAGTGCTACAAAAAGGATAAATAGGCAATTTTGTTTTTGTTTGTGTGTAGCGCTTTTAGATACGAAACCTATAGAGTAAGGCATTAGAATACAGCAAGTATGCTGATAGTGTATCGCGTTATAGTTATATATAAGACCTTCTTCCTTATATAAAGTATACTCACAATTGTAAATAAAGCAAATTTTGAAAGACTTTTTTTACCTCATTTGTAATTGCAAACTCCCCTCTTTTTTCTATATATTTGGTGATATTTGAGACGCTATGAAAATTTTTTCGTTTAATTAGGAAAATTTTCAAACGTCGAAATTATACCGGCGATTTTTGATACAGAAAGTACGAACGTAAGTGAAGTAATTTATGATTTCAAAAACAGTCGGTGCACTTTACTTTTTTAGTATATTAATTTTTTATTATGTGATTTAGTTTAGAAACTATCGTTTCACGAGCAAAAAGAAGAGGTTTTGCGTATCCAGGATCAGATATTTATGGTGGTTTAGCAAATGCACGAGATTTAGGACCTTATGGAACGGAAATTAAAAGAAATATAGAAAATAATCGACGATCATATTTCATCCAAGAAAGAGAGGATGTAATTTGATTAGATTCTCAGATTTTGATGAATTCCAAAGTACGAGAAGCATCAGGTCACGTTTGAGGATTCTCTGATCCGTTGGTTGATTGTAAAAACTGTAAAAGTAGATATAGAGCAGATCAATTGATAGAAGAATATATCAATAAAAATAAATTAGATCTTAAAACAGTTCAAGAAAAAATAAAAGTTGAAAAAATAAAAGTTGAAAATCTAAATGTAGGATCACGAACATTTGATCAACATTTTCAATTTCTTCAAGAATTCAAAATTAAATGTCCAAAATGTTGATCTTGTGACTGGACAGAACCTAAGAAATTTAATCTTATGTTTAAAACAGAACAAGGAATTATAGAAGGAGAAGGAAATGAGATCTACCTTAGACCAGAAACCGCACAAGGAATTTTTGTCAATTTCAAAAATATATTAGATACGACAAGAATGAGAGTTCCATTCGGAATAGGACAGATAGGGAAATCATTTAGAAACGAAATTACTCCAGGAAATTTTATGTTTAGAGTAAGAGAATTTTATCAAATGGAGATAGAATATTTTGTAGAAAATAACGAAGAAGTAGGGCTTAAAGCATTACAACAATGGAAAGAAACAAGCGAAAAACGATGGATTGAAGAAATAGGAATCAAAAAAGAGAAATTGAAATTCAGAGAACACGATAAAGATGAATTATCTTTTTACAGCAAGGGAACACGAGATGTAGAATACGAATTTCCATGGGGACGAGGAGAATTACAAGGTATCGCATATAGAACTGATTACGATCTCAAACAACATATGGAACACTCTGGAAAAGATATGCAATACAATGATCCATATACCGGGAAAAGATATATTCCTCATGTAATCGAACCAAGTCGAGGGCTTACAAGAGCTATTTTGACAGCTATGATAGATGCGTATGACGAAGAAAAATATACTGATGGAAACTGAGCTGAAGCATCTAGAGTCGTAGCAAGATTTCATAAAAATATTGCTCCAATAAAATTTGCTGTCATGCCATTAGTAAAAAAAGATGAAAAAATGGTCGCTATAGCAAGAAATATTTACAAAAAACTCAGCAAACAATATATGTGTGAATTTGATGATAGTTGAAACATAGGTAAATCTTATCGTAGACAAGATGAGATTGGAACTCCATATTGTATCACCGTAGATCATCAAAGTTTAGAAGATTGAACAGTGACTCTTAGAACAAGAGACGATATGAAACAAGTTAGAATTAAAGCAGAAGACATTACTTTCTAAACCTTAGAACTTAGGATTTAGATAAATTAAATAAAAAAAAATACCGACATTTTTCATTATTCATTTTTAATTATTCATTATCTTCGAATATGGTTGAAGCAACAAATTTTGTAGAAAAAACTTTGGGTGTGAGTTTGAATCCAGAAAAAAATACAAATCCAGAAAAGACTCCAGAAATAATTCCTGAAGTGAAAGAACAGGTACCAACATATACTCCTCCACCCCCACCTCAACAAGTGCCAATACCAGTACAACCGCAAATAGTACAACCGCCGGTTATACAAATTATAGAAAAAATTGTATATAAAAAACAAAGAATACATGGGTTTTTTAGAACATTGACAATCATAGCATTACTTACTATAGGATTTTTAATGCTTGGAGAATCTACAGGACTTATAACACTATCTATTAATAGTTTTAAACTCCATGAAATATTTCCAGTTATTATTATTATAAGTACAATAATCATACGAAGTTATAAAGGTATAATAGGGAAAATATTTTGATTGGTTTTGTTTCTAGCAGTATTTGGAGGAATATTTACGATAGGTATTTATACCTGATTTAATCCATCAAGCAAACGAAAATCAGGAGATACACTTAGTTATAATATCAATAACACTGGAAAAAATATAAGAAATAATTTATACATAGAAACCCTAATAGGAAATTCATATCTCGATGGAGACAAAAAAAAGAACACTATCAATTGAACACGAAATTCAGATAGAAATTTATTGGTTTCCTCAGGACAAAATGAAAATGTATTTTTTATAAAATATAATGAAGATACCAACCGAAACGTACTTCAAAATTATACAAGTAATATCGATCTTACTCTTCCAGACAATAAAATATTTGATCTTATCTATATCAAAAATCTTCTCTGACTACATACGATCGACTTGGATACTTTCCAACGAAAAATGTTGAAATTTCACGCTGGGATAGATGATATCACAATAAAAGTAGGTAATGTTCTTTCAGGAAATAAAATAGAAATCCAAGGTACTGCAGCAAATATAGAGATTGATATTCCAAGAGATGTAGGAGTTATAATGTATTATAAAATGCTTATAGGTAAATTTAATGCACCAGAATTTGATGCAACCTACGGACATTATTTCCAATCACAAAATATTGATACGGTAAAAAAAACTATAAACTTATATATAAATCTATGAGTAGGAAATACAAAAATAAATCGAGTAGATCCTAAAAACTAATTAAAAATTAAGCATTAATAATGAATAATGTTGGAATCATATCTTTATAAACTATCGTAATTTACAATAGTCCATTACAAGAAAATTTCTTTCATCATTCATTTTTCATCATTCATTATTCATTAATTTAAAATGAAGATAATAAGCAAAAATAAACATGCATATCACGATTATCAGATAGACAAGGACTATGAAGTCTGAGTTATTTTGAAGTGACACGAAGTTAAATCCATAAAAGCAAGTCATGTAAATATCAAAGATAGTATAGTAAGATTGAGTAATAAGGAATTATGGATTTTAAATATGGATGTTCCTTTATATGAAAAAACATCTCACGCTCTCGTACCTTGATACGAAGCTAAAGGGAAAAGAAAAATATTAATTACAAAAAAAGAATTAGCAAAAATATCTGCAGCAATCGATAAATCAGGAACGGTAATTGTACCACTAGAAATATATATTAATAAACGTGGTTTGATTAAAATAAAAATTTGAATTGGTAAACTTATGAGACAGATAGAAAAAAAACAAATACTCAAAGAAAAGGATATTAAAAAACATATGGATAGAGAGATTAAACATATGTAATCAAAACACCAAAAAATAAATTTTGTAATTGAAAAGAAAAAACATATTCGTATATATACCACACGACCAAAATGGCACCTTGCTAGAGTGGTCTAATAGACGGGTCTGCAACCCCGCAATTCTGCGGGGCGAAATCCGGCAGATATTAATAATTAAAATAAAATAGTTATGGCACCTTGCTAGAGTGGTCTAATAGACAGGTCTGCAAAACCTCGGTTCATGGGTTCGAATCCCATAGGTGCCTGATAGAGAAACTCCTCAACAGGAGCTTTTTTTTATTATTGTAAAACTTGACTTTAGAAAGAAAATATATATGTTTATATAGACAAAAAATAAAACATATGGAAACATTCGAAAAAATATCAACAAAAGAAAAGGGAATAATATTAAGTTTTCTAAAAGACCAGAAAATTATAGGTATACATCTCACACTTAAAAAAAGAGGAGAAGATTATTTATTAAAAAAATATCCAATAGAAGGTAAAAATCTTATTGGTGGTGATCAAAAATTTCATCTTAGCGGGACTATAGAAAGTATATCTCAAGATGGAGAAATGGTATACACAAAAAAATTAAGGTATCATACCGGTGATGCAGATACTGTATATGATGACAGTAGTTATGAAACATTGCAAACCGAATTTTTGATACCCATTGAGCTAATTGATGATATTCGTATTATCTTAAAACGTAGATAAACAAGTTCCTGAGAATTCTCAGGAACTTTTTTTATTTTGAAAAAAAATTCTGCCACTTGGACAGAATTTATAATATATTTATTTACCGATAAATTCTTTGCCCATATATGGTACTAAAACATCAGGAATTTTGATAGTTCCATCAGCTTGTTGATTATTTTCAATAATAGCAATAAGGACTCTCGGAGTCGCTATAGCAGTATTATTTAATGTATAACAGTATTTGATTTTTCCTTCAGCATCACGATAACGAAGATTTAATCTACGTGATTGAAAATCAAGAAATGAAGTCACAGAATGTGTCTCTCCGTAAGCATTACGTGAAGGCATCCAGCATTCTAAATCATGAGAATTATATTTTCCTATAGCGAGATCTCAGCTACAAAGCTGTAACAAACGATATGGTATTTTAAGATCATCAAGGATATCCATAGCATTTTGTAATATTTGTTGGTGATATTCATTAGACATTTTTTCATTTTCTGGCAAGATAACTACCTGTTCTACTTTCATAAATTGATGTACTCTATAAAGTCCAGCAGTATCTTTTCCATAGGTACCAGCCTCTCTACGATAACATGCAGAATATCCACAATATTTTTTTGGTAATTCTTTTTCATCTAATACTTCATCCATATGATATGCAGTTACAGGTATTTCAGATGTTCAAATCAATCGTTGATTATCTCTTTCCATCCAATAAGCATCTTCTTCTCCACCAGGAAAATATCATGTTCCTATTAAGCATTCTGGATTAACGATATTTGGTACATTCATTGGAGTAAATCATTTTGCTACAAGCTTTTTCAAGGTATACTGAAGTACTGCTTGTTCCAACATCATACCATCGCCTTTAAGAAAATAACTACGAGCTCAAGCCAATTTTACTCATCTTTCACCATCTACCATATCATACTGTTTCATAATCGTCATATGATCTTTTGTTTCAAACCCAAAAGCTGGAACTTCACCAAAAGTTTTAACGACAACATTTTCACTTTCGTTGCTACCGATAGGCACACCTGAATATAAAGCAGTATTTGGCATAGTTAAGAGATCATTATTAAGTTCAGTAACTATCTTTTCATACTGTTCATCCAGTCATTGAATTTCTACCTTCAAAGATTTAGCACCATCATAATCTTTTTTGGCTGCCAATTCCTTTTGTTGGAATTTCATAGCATCAATCTTTTGTTGGAATTCTTTTCTTTGATCGTCTTTAGCAAGAATTCATTCCACATCGATTTTTTTATTCTTATGTTGACAGATTAATTTATATCCCTCAATATCATCGCGAACTTTTTTTAAGTCTATCATAGCTAATATACTAATAATAAAAAACAATCATATTATTCCCGTATTAAACACCTACACGTCATTCCCGCGAAAGCGGGAATCCAGTTTGCTTTGTATGTATTCCCGATCATCCCGTACTTGATACGGGACAAGAATGACGTCAACACGGGGAATGTTATCTAAAAAATAGTTTTTTATAAATCATTTCTACTGCAAGTTTGATACTATTAGAATTTTTTTGTCATTTTTTCAAACTATGTTCTGTATAGCGAATATGTACAGGAAGTTCTTTATATTTCATATGATGTCTTTTTATTTGTTCATTCACTTCATTTGCATAATGCATTCCATCAGCAGTAAGTACAAATTTTCTTAAGATAGGAAGTGAAACAACTCTATATCAGATATGTGGATCAGTCACTTTAGTTCCATAGAATATTCTCGTCACTATTTTTGCAATTTTAAGAATAATTCTTCTCATACCAGGCATATTATCTACTTTACTTCATTCAAGAAATCTCGAACCGAGATAGAGATCAGGTTTTTTATTTTCCAAATCCAATCAAAGTTTTTGATCAGCATGAATATGTTTCATAAAGGTCTCCATATCTTTCACATCCATTTGTCCATCTGAATCAAATCCGACAAATCGTTTGATTTTGAGTTCATCACCATATTTTTTAATGAAATTATATCCCGTCTGATTTGCTGCACCACCTCCTCTATTGATGGTATGGTCAAGGATAATGATGAGTTTATCAGGATATTGTTTTTTCTTTTCTTGAAGAACGTGTAAACTATTGTCCGTCGAGCCATCATTGATAAGAACTATTTTTCTGAATCCTGCATGAATGATTTCATCGATAATAGTGCCAACCGCTTTTTCTTCATTATATACTCTGATATTAAATACAAAATCATCCTTTTCTCCAGAATTTTGTCGATGAGTAATCTGATCCTTATTTGTTTCATATCATTCATTGATAGCAGTCTGAGAAATAAGTTTTGTCAGTTGAAATTTATCTTTTGTATATTTATTAAGTCAATCAATATAGAAATAGAATAAGAGAATAAGTGAGACATACACCAACAAATCAGCACCTCTAGCTACACCAAAAAAATTACCAAATTGATCGAGTAACTCTTGTTTTAAAGCAAAAATAACGATCATAGCACCTCATATAAAGAACACAAAAAAATGCAGCACATTCATTTTTTTACGTTTGTACAAATCTAGTCCAAATAAGATGAACACTACGGCAGAAAGTAACACAACAAACTGTAGCAATGACATAGATACTTTGAGAAGCTAAAAAGTAATACAAAAACTATATTTAGTTAACTAATAAAATCAAGTTAAATAAGACACAAAAATCTTGTCTCAATCGTTTGATTACAATAGAATATGGGGCTATACGAAGAAATAATACATAAAGATTTTGATGTCGCATTTATCCCGCACAGCGGGACATTACAAAGAAAAAATCAGTTGTTTTATCAATAAAAAAAGTTATACTATATAAAATAAAAATGTCAAACTATGGAAACATCTAATTCAAACAAACCAGAAAAAGATGGGGAAAGTCGAATCATAAAGTTGATAAAAGAATATCCAGTAGAAATAACATTAATCATATTGATGTTTGGACTAATACTGTTCTTTGGAACATTCATCTTGATAGGGATGAATACTCCTCCTCATTAAAAAGACTTAACAAATAAAAAAGCCGTTGAATTTCACGGCTTTTTTCCTTAATTGAGACACAATAAAAATTTGAAAGTATTGAGAATTTAATTTTATAAAGCAATTTCTTCTTCTTTACCCGTCTCCATATGTTTGATTTTATATCTTTTCAAATCTCTTTCTCCTTCTCCAAAAATAACAACATAAGGAATTCATTTTTTATCTGCATAAGTAAACTGTTTTCCTAATTTTTCTGAAGACGGATAGACTTCTACATTTTTTCCTTCATTGACGAAGAGATTTGCAAGCATAAGAACATCCTTTATAGTTTCAGGAAAGTGGATAAATAAATATTCAGTCTGTGTAGCATGTTCAGGTTTCATAGTCTCTAAGATAAGGTAGACTATTCTTGAAAGTCAGATACTTCATCACACACCAGAATAATTACTTTTTTTTGGATTGATATATCCTGTGAGATTTTCATATCTTCCTCCAGAACTAATACTTCCCAAAGCAATATCATCGTCAAATAATGTTTCATATACTGTACCTGTATAATAGTCTAATCATCTAATGATATATGGATCCCATACAATATTATATTTGTTTTCTTGATTGAGCCCATCAACAAAACGAAGTACTTCTTGAAGTTCTTGATATCATTTACGATAATTATCATTGTCTACAAGATTTGGATCTAATCTATCAAAATTACTTTGTGTAAAAGCAATTATTTTTTTTGCATCAGCATCAGAAACCAATACTGCAAGCTCTTTTTGAAAAGTATCAAATCACATTTTATAATATTTATCAAGCAAGTTATAGAGTTGAGGAACTATCTTTTCATCAAACTGAGAAAAAAATCCAGCAAGAAGATATCTATTATTAATATGTAAGGTAAATGGTTTGTGTGAAAGAAATTTTGCAACTATTTCATGTAAAGTTTTTGCTATCACAATAAGCATCTCTGCATCATAATACAAATTTTTTCATACAACACCTTGTTCCTTGTTCCTTGTCCCTTGTACCTCGTCTTTTCGAATAACATCTATATCTGATTGCCAGAATTCTTTAAATCTGCCTCTTTGAGATCTTTCTCCTCTTCGAACAGGTTGGATTTGATAACGTTTAAATGGAAATGTTAATTCATTTTCTCGATCTAATACATATCTTGCAAAAGGAACTGTTAAGTCAAAATGTAATGCATACTCCTTAGTATTTTCATTACCTTGAGCCAATCCATATAATCAAAAAATTTGTTTACCTGCATCTTCACCATTTTTTGCGAGAAGAACAGAAGTAGGCTCCACTGCAGGAGTTTCTATATGTGCAAAACCATATTGACGATAATTAGCCTCAATAATGGCTTTAACCTGATCAAATATTAACTGTTCTGCTGGACTATATTCAGGAAATCATCCTGGACGAAGAACCATAATTTAGAATTTAAAATTTAAAATTTAGAATTTAGAAAAAACAAAAACATTCACCAGTTAATGTACGTTCTTGTCCATAAAATTCAAGTCAATTATAGTAATTAAGCGATGCTTCTGGTTAGATATTTCTTTGAATACATATATGCAATAATAAGCAAAACCGTAACTACACCAAAAGGAGAAATATGTATATCAATCATATATCCACCGACCAATGGTCAAAAAATACTTGCAAAATTAACTAAAGCAGCCATATTACCATTAATTAATCAGACATCTTGATTATTTCCCAAAATTATATTTCCAAATACGGGACGGAAAATTCACTGAAAAATTCAACTGATTGCTACGAAAGCAATAATGACTGGAGCTGAAACAGCAAAAAAAGCTCAAGCATAACAAAGAATCATTCATGAAATACTTATTCAGATCAAACGTTTATTTGAAAATCTTTTGAGCCAAAATTTACTCAGAAGGAATCATTGATTTATTACCATAACAACTCATATCAAAGCCATTACATATCCACTTTTTTCACCAGACATACCAAACCTTTCATTGAGAAAAAGGACAAAAGACATTTGGTATACCATCAACGCCAAGTTGATGATAAAAAATACAAAATAATATTTTTTCTCGGGACTTACAAACATATTTTTGAAAATAGTAATAATATTGATAGAAATCTTTTTTGCTTTAGCCAAAAATTTATTTGTCTCAGGAAGTCCTCGAATAATAAAGAGAACATTAATAAGACAAAGAAAAAAACTGACGATAAACGGGATTTTTACTCCATATCCAAGTAACCATCCTCCTATCGCTGGACCAATAATAAATCCCGCACCAAACACTGCTCAAAAAAGTCAGAAGTTAGCTGTACGTTCTTTATGATCTACAGAAATATCACTCAGAATAGATTGAATTGAACTAATATTTCCTGCAGCGGCACCATTTACAATTCTTGAGACCAAAAATATCCAAACATTTCCAGAAATCCAAATCAACCCATAACTTATGAGACTAGAAATAACGGAGACTAAGAGGACAATTTTTCTTCAATATTTATCAGAGATTGCTCAGAGAATCGGTGTAGAAAATAATCCAAATAAAGCAAAAAGAGTCGCTCATAGTGAAATCATTAAATAACTTGTATGATAATATTCTACTAAATTCGGATAAGCAGGCATCATAATAGTCATACCCAACATATCAAGAAACAACGTGAAAATCACGATCCGTTTTATTTTCTTCATAACTAAATTGACAAATAAAAAACAGTCATTGCGATCCGCCTAGGCGGAGAAGCAATCCAGTTTTAAATTATTGGATTGCCACGCCTCATTTCTTTCGGCTCGCAATGGCAAATCAATAAGATTAGACAGCTTTTATCTTTACTCAAACACTTTGTAACTTATTGATGATATCATCATATCCTCTAGCGATAATATCCTCATTCATGATATTCGTAGTACCTTGCGCCATAATTCATGCAAGTATCATAGCTCCTCCACATCTAAGATCGGTAGAAGAAACATATCCACCTCTCAATTTTGTAGGTCAGATAACGATTGCTTCGTGTGGATTGAGAATTTCTATTTTAGCTCAAAGATTTTCTAACTCTGTAAGATAACTAAATCTTCCTTCATATAATGTTTCAAATATTTTAGAAATTCCAGAAGCTTGGGTTAGCAAAGTTCAGAAGATAGACTGAAGATCAGTAGGAAATCAAGGATAAATTCTGGTTTCAAATTTTACAGCCTGATAGTTTTTTTTATTTTTAGAAGTTACTTTGATGGTATATTTATCAAGGATTTTGAAATCAATTCAAATTTTATTAGCTACACTATATATAGCTGATAGATCGTCAACATTACATCATTTAATGATTAATTCACTATCTTCAGCACCTGCTCAAATAGCGAAATATGTTCCTGCTTCTATATAATCAGCGATTATCGTGAATTCTTTATTTTTAACAGCAATTTTAGATGGTTTCACGACGATACTATGATCGACATTCAAGTGAATATCAGCACCGACGGTATTGAGAAAATCAATAAGATTTCTTACGTGCGGTTCGATAGCAACTTGATAGATATTAATCTCATAGTCAAAATTATTTGCGAATGCAAGATAGGTCAATAATGCTTCTACAGCTGTTACTGAAAATCATTGCAACATAATATTTCTTTTGGGAATTCCTATTACTTCAAACATTTTATGTTCATCCGTCTGAGTTACGCTGATACCAGCTTTTACTAATGCATCATCAAACATATCCAAAGGTCTTTTTCAAATATTACATCCACCGCTTCCTACAAATTTTACTTTTCCGTATTTAATAAGTCCAAATGGAATAAGTAGAATAGATGCTCTGAATTTCTTCGCAAGATCATCAGTTAAATCAAAATATTCTGTAGATTTTGCAATAGCGGATTGTGCTAATGTTTCCATAGACAAAACATCTTTGATATTTGGTTTATTGAGCAGTTTGACGGCATTATCAACACATAAATTTGCAGCGACGATAGGTAACGCAGCGTTTTTACTTCCAGAAATAGTGATTTCTCATTTCAACTTAGAAGAATATTCAATTTGAAACATAATTAAACCTAATGAATAATTAAAAATGAATAATGAATAGTAATTATATGCCTTAATATGAACTATTGTTAAACAATCAGGCAGTTTTTTCAAGGAAAGAAAAAAGTCCTTACTAAGAAAGCAAGGACCTTATGTTAATACAATTTTTTTAAGGACCAACCGCATCCTCCAATTTTTTATACACTTCTTTTTGAGAAGAATTTAGTTGTGCACCCTCATCAATCTCAGACAATAAATTTTCAGCATCTTGAATACAATCACCGAGAAGATCGCGTGTAGAAGTTTCCTTCATAGAATTTTGAGCGCCTTTGGCCTTCTCTATTAAATTCGTTAAATCTATTCTGTCCATAAGCATTTATTTTTAGTTATTATTTTGTTTTGAACAAATACTATAGATATTTTTAGATAAATAGCAAGTCTTTTGAATTTACCATTTTTTGTAACTTGGACAAGCCTGATCGACATCGATATGAGCAAATCATTCATGTTTGATACCATCTACAATAGCTTGAGTAAGTAATGGTAAATCTTTATCTATCATATGCACAGAATATGCACATCCTGCGGCTTTTGCAAGCGCATTGGGATCGAATGGCATTATTTCATTTCCTTCAGGAGTAGATTTTGTTTTGACGTGAAGTGGAGTCGTCGGAGATGCTTGCCCCGTAGTCAATCCATAGTTTTCATTGTTTGCGACGATATAGAGCAGATTAATATTTCTTCTACAAGAATGAAGAAAATGTCAGAGTCCGATTCCATATCCATCACCATCACCTCCATAAATAATTACTGTCAAATCAGGATTGGCTAATTTTATTCAGGTAGCAAAAGGTACTGCTCTACCATGTAAAGTTTCAGCTCCATATCCATCGATATATTGACTAGTTTTACCAGAACATCCGACACCCGACACAATAACGACCTTATGTTTTGGAATATTTAATTGTTTGAGTGCATTCTTAATAGCCGCCATAATAAGGAAATTACCACAGCCAGGACATCGTTGTATTTTAGTTAAGTTTGTACGCATAGAGAGAAAGAAAAGAATATAAAATTATTTTATTTTTTATTTGTCATTGCGAGCCGAAAGAAATGAGGCGTGGCAATCCAATAATTTACAACTAGATTGCTTCTCCGCCTAGGCGGATCGCAATGACACTAAGGAATTCTTTAATATGTCATTTCACTTCATCAAGCGTTTGATAATTACGAACAACAACTCATGGAGACCCATCAATCATTGCAGATAAGGATTTACCTTCTTCTGGTTTATACAAACACAAAATAGGTTTTTTCTGTTCTACGGCACTACCTAGTTCATATCACACTCAGAGACTAGTAACGGTAACATCAGCAACAATGACATCTGCCGATGAAAGCCAAGTCATATCCCTATCATATATTTCACGAGAAGACATTTTTTCTCACATATCAGAGAGATATTTATTACCGACATGTTCAGTCAATACTTCCCCATACTGTCTCATATATTCGATCATCTCCATATAAACGTCTCTTAGTTCTCTTCATCATCTGATAGATCATGCAAAATATATTTTCATAGGGAAGCGCTAGAGAAAAATAAAATGGAATTCGTCATTGCGAGGAGTGAAACGACGAAGCAATTTAGTACTGGATCGCCACGCTTTGCTCGCGATGACTAGAAGATTATATCTTCAGCAAATATTGGATACAAAGTATATTTTCTAATATTCATAATCTTATTATTCCATTTCTTATCATTGAGCCAGCATTTATTAGTAATGAGTTCTTGTAATTGTCCACTGGTATTCATCTCTACAAAAATAAGTTTTTTAATCTGTTTCACATGAGTATCTAAGAATTCTTTAAATCTCATATCCAACGGTTGCAGACATTTTATGACAATCAAACCATATTTAGAATTTTTCCCTTGTGCCTTGTTCCTTGCACCCTTTGTCCTAATAAAATCTTCAAGCACATATCTATTCACTCCAAACGTCACAAAAAATTCTTTTGCTTCAGGATTGATAATTTCATATCCATAAAAATCTTCGGTAAATTCTTGTTGGATGAATGTTTCCATTTTTTTGAATCTTTTATCTTGTTGTTGTTTTTTAATAATAGGATCTTCATTAGTAGAACCACTCTCATCATGTTCATATGAAGTTGCAATAAATTCTCCATTTTCAGTACCAGGTAGAGTCACAGGAGAAATTCCATCGTTAGTCAATTCATATCTCTTAAATCATTCAGATCAATTAGTTTGAAGTTTTCCTCTATTTATTGGGTAGGAAGTTAATGTAGTTTTATCTAGTGACATATATGATTCAGAAAGTTGTTTATCGATAAGAAAAATAACCGGATGTTGATAGATATCAGATCGATTCAATGCTTTTCAGATTAAATTATATCATTCTTCAAATGTAGAAGGTGCTAACACTATCGGTTGAGTATCACCAAAACTAGCGTTCAAAGCAAAATTTAAATCTCATTGGCTTGTATATGTTGGTGTTCCTGTACTTGGACCATCACGTTGAGAAAGCACATAGACTCATCAAAGTTCAGCCTGATTGGAAAAAGCGATAGATTCTGTCATCAAAGCAAATCATCCTCCACTCGTTCCACACATAGCTCTTTTACCAGCAAATTTAGCTCCAAGCATTGTCATACTGACAGATATTTCGTCTTCTCATTGGAAAAACGTCACGTCTTTGTGTTCTATGATTACATCAATCAATGAGCTCGCTGGAGTCATAGGATATGCTGCATAAAAATCCATACCCACAGCAATAGCTCACGTAGCTACCATTTCATTTCAGAAAACAAATGATTTAGCTGGTCAGATATTTTGAGAAAGATCATATTTTGAAGTTTTAAAGTAATTATATCATTGTATCAGACATTCAATATTTGTTGTCAAAACATCACCAGTAAATTGTGTTGCCAATAATTTTTCACCTTCTTCACGAGCCATACCGAGTAATTTCATGGCAGCTCAGAAAAAATAGACATTCTTATATTTAATAGTAGTATCCTTAAGTAGATGAATCTTTTTGAGATTGTATAATTTAGAATTTTTAGTCACCGAGTATTCATCAAACGGAAAAAAATGGTCGATGCTTTGAGTTATAAAAGGAGTCTGATCAGATATATATAAGAAAAAATTATTATTATCTCCTTTAATAATAGAAGCATATTCTATATCTCCTAAAATAGAGTATCATTTAGACGATAGAAGTTGTCCAAGAAGCATTCCAGAAGTATTTACTCCTGTACCAGCAGCTCAAGAGAACCCGATTGAAATTTTCATAGGTTGTGGAAATAAGGTAAATAGTACATTGCATTAGTTATAGTAAATATAAGAAAATATGCAATTGAAATAAAATACAATTGAAAAATCCTCCGCTTTTCTTACCAATAGTTCATAAAAAACAAATCCATCATTATTCATTATTCATTATTCATTTTTAATTAAGTTTTAAGGTATGGACGGAGAATTATTGGCAGACCAACCATTGGGAGAAAAATTAATCAAGAAAGGATTTTGGTTATATTTTTTTGCATATCTTATAGGGCCTGCATGATATCTCGTAAGAGTAATTGTCTCTAATTCTGTTTCTGTAGCAGATGTAGGGATATTGTATACAATCCTATGATTGGTTTGACTGTTGAATGTATACAATGATTTATGACTTACAGAAAGTTTACAATATTTTCTCCCAAGATATCGAGTAAAAAAACAATTTAATTATATAAAAACATCAATTTATTTAAGTTTAGCTGTCCAAATATTTACAGCGATTATTATAGCACTATTTTTATGGCTAGGTGCGCCATGGTTATCGATACATTATTTTCATAGTCCTACCGCAGTAATTATTTTGAAATATTTTTGTTTTTATTTTTTGTGAATAAATCTTTTTCAAGTTTTACAAAATATATTTATAGCATTTCAAGACACATTTAGTTCTCAATTTATGGATTTTATAAGAATGCGAAGTGTTGTTATATTTACTATTCTTTTCTTCTTTACAGGTAAACAAAGTATTGAACGATATAGTCTCAATCGAGTATTATGATTATTTGCATGAATAATCATTGCTAGTATTATATTTTATAGAAAATATAGAAAAAATCTCCTTCAATGAACAATTGTTTTTGAAAAACCAATGCTCAAAGAATATATAAAATATGCTTTATGGTCTTTTTTAGCATTAAATGTATTCAGTCTCTTTTGACAAGCGATACTACAGATAACCATCGTAATGATATGACCAGATGCAGCAGGATATTATACTAATTTTTTGAGTTTGTTTGGTATAACAACAATTATAATATGACCCATTATGGGGATTATTTTTCCTATAGTATCGGAACTCGTCAGCAAGAAGGATACTAAAAAATTATCATTATTATTTGACTTTTTTTATACATATTTTTCTGTTTTTAGTTTAAGTTTAGCAGTATTTTTTATAGTATTATGACCACAATTAGCACTAGTATTTTTTTGACATAAATTTGTATTTTCAGGAACGCTTCTTTCTCGAAGTGCGATATTCATAATATTTAATATATTATTTTGATTTAACTTTGGGGTGCTAGCTGGACTATGAAAGATAAAAGAAAGAGTAAAGATATTATTAATAACAACAGTTTTAACTGTTATTATTACAGTTTGAGCAATACCTATTTTATGAGTGTATGGAGCAATATTATGATTTAGTGTCTCACAACTATTATTGTTTATCTTAAGTTATCGTATACTCAATAAAACAACAAAAATACATATACATCGAGGATTTGTAATAAAAAATATTATCTTTATAAGTATATTGTGAAGTATAATTTGGTATATAAAGTGAAATATTTTTATATTTGATGATCTTCAAAGATATAATAATTTACTAAAAATGATTGCTTTGGGAATGTGTTTTTATATAGTATTCGCTGGGTTTAATTATAAAAAAGTATTAGAATTAAAAAATGAAATTAGAAACATAAAAAAAAGGTAATTTTATATCTTATATATTTCATGACTGAAACAATTCTTATTACAGGAACAAGTGGGTTTATAGGTTTTCATACAGCTAAAAAACTTTTGGAAGATGGAGTAAAAATTATAGGATTTGATAATGAAAATGATTATTATGACGTAAATCTCAAAATTGCAAGAAGAACGATTCTTGAGCAGTTTCCAAATTTTAAGTTTTATAAAGGAAGTTTAGAAAATTTAGAAGATCTCAAAAAAGTTTTTGAAGAAAATAAAATTGATAAAGTTTTAAATCTAGCAGCACAAGCAGGGGTAAGATATAGTTTAATTAACCCATTTGCATATGTTCAATCTAATCTGGTTTGATTTCACAACATTATAGAACTTTCTAAACAATATAAAATAAAAAACTTTGTATATGCATCTAGTTCTAGTGTTTATGGAAATAATACAAAACAACCATTTTCTGTAGATGATCCAGTAGATCATCCAATATCAATCTATGCAGCAACAAAAAAGGCAGATGAATTAATAGCTCATAGTTATTCACATTTATTCGGACTCCCAACAATAGGGTTAAGATTTTTCACTGTGTATGGACCACGAGGAAGACCCGATATGGCAATGCTTATTTTTGCTAGTAAAATGCTAAAATGAGAAGCTATAGATGTATTTAACAATTGAAAAATGAAAAGAGATTTTACATATATAGACGATATTGTGAGTGGAATCATTAAAGCTTTAGAATTAGAAACAAAATACGAAATATTTAATCTTTGAAGTGATCACCCCGTAGATTTAGAATATATAATTAGTTTAATAGAAAAAAATCTATGAAAAAAAGCTATAAAAAATTATCTACCCCTACAGCCAGGCGATGTACCAGAAACTAGTGCTGATATACAACATACAACAGAGGTGTTATGATGGAAACCAGAATTTAAAGTAGAAAAATGAATAGAAAACTTTGTAAATCGATATAAAAGTTTTTATACTGTAGAAAAATAATATATGAAGATATCTGTCGTATGAATTTGATATGTTGGTCTTATCCAAGCTGTTTGATTGGCCAAAATAGGATTTAATATTACTTGTATAGATAGTTTCGAAGAAAAGATTCAAAATCTTAAAGAAGGAATAACTCCCATATATGAAGATTGACTCGAAAGTTTACTAACTGAAGTAAAAGATAAAATATCTTACTCTATTGATCTAACAACAGTAAAAAATAGCGATGTGATATTTCTTTGTGTATGAACACCTCAAGATAAAGATGGAAAAACAGACCTCAATCAGATAAAAAATGCAGTTATTAAATTAAAAGATATTCTTTCTTGAAAAGAAATTATAGTTATAAAATCTACGGTACCTGTTTGAACGAACAAAATGGTCTATGAATTACTGAACGGAAAAAATTCAATAGTCTCAAATCCTGAATTTCTTAGAGAATGAAATGCAATAGATGATTTTTTAAATACAGAAAGGATAATATTAGGATTTAATAAAAATGAAAATGAAAATGTAATAAATATCATAAAAAATGTATATTCTTTTTTTAGTGACAAAAACACCCCTTTTATAATCACCAACTGGGAAACTGCAGAATTGATAAAATATACAGCCAATAGTTTTTTGGCGACAAAGATCAGTTTTATGAATGAAATAGCACAATTAGCAGACAATGTAGATGCAAATATCAAAGATATTATTACATGAATAAGTCTTGATTCACGTATATGAAAACAATTCTTAAACGCTGGTATCGGATATGGAGGAAGTTGTTTTCCCAAAGACGTAAGATCATTGATACATCAATTTACTAGCAATTGATTATCAGGTCAGATAGTATCCACGGTTGATAAAGTGAATAAAGAGCAAATATGATATTTTATGTGAAAAATAGACAAACAGATCGATAGTTTTGCATGAAAACATATAGCTTTGATCGGTATTGCTTTCAAACCGGATACAGATGACATCAGAGAATCAAAATGAATAGAATTATGTAATATGTTAGTAGAAAGATGAGCAATCATACATTGTTTTGATTATAATGCGAAGGCAAGAATAAATTTTCAGAATTATCTAAATATCTTATGATCCAGTAGGTTTGAAATGCCAATATATATACATTCAGACATACTTTCAACATGCAAGGATTGTGAATCATTGATCATCACTATCGAAGATAAAAAAATATTGCAAGAAAATTGGCATGAAATCAAAAAAAATATGAAATGAGATATGATTTTTGATGGTAGGAATATTCTTGATAAGAATAAAATTAAAAAAATTTGATTTAACTATATTTGAATTGGACAATAATTTTAATTATCATAATCACTCCATGTGTTGAATTAATTGATTTATTAAAAATATAGATCAACAACAATCAGAAAATCTGATTAAAAATATGAATCAAACCATCATTCATCGTGGACCTGACGATCAAGGTTTTTTCTGTCAATCAAATACTACCATAACAATCGGACAAGGACAAGTAAGATTATCTATCATAGATTTGAGTGATGCATGATTCCAACCTATGTTTTATAATAAGGATGTATGATGTTTTTCTCAAAAACATAATCCCAAAATTTTGGAAGAAATAGGAGAAAAAAGTATCAGAATAGTTTTTAATGGTGAGATATATAATTTTCAAGAAATTAAATGAGATCTCATTAATAAATGATATAATTTCTCGTCAAATTCGGACACAGAAGTGATACTTGCAAGTTATCTAGAATACGGAGCGGATTGCATAAACTATTTCAATGGAATGCGAGCTTTTGCTATATATGATCCAAACAAACAAGAATTATTTTGTAGTAGAGATAGATTGGGAAAGAAACCTTTCTATTATTATTGTGATGGAGATCAATTTATATTTTCTAGTGAATTGAAAGGAATATTGGAACATAAAGAATTAAAAATAAACATCAAAGAAAATATTGATTCAGAGGCTTTGGATTTCTATTTTACTATGTGATATATTCCTGCGCCATGGACGATTTATAAGAATGTAAAAAAACTTGAAGCAAGACATTCTTTACAGTTGAAAGTTGAAAGTTGAAAGTTGAAAGTTGAAAAACATTGTTACTATGACATACCAGAATACACACCGACATATGACAAACAGCATCTTATAGAAGAAGGAAAAAAACTTTTGGAAGAAACAGTAAAAATAAGAATGTTTACGAGTGATGTACCTGTAGGAGCATTCTTAAGTTGATGACTTGATAGTAGTTCTGTTGTAGCCGAGATGAGAAAACGAGTTGATAAAGAAAATTTAAATACTTTTTCAATTTGATTTGAATGAAAATATGACGAATCAAATTACATTCATATCGTAGAAAAAGCTTTCTGAACAAATCATCATCATGAATATTTCAGAGAAAAAGATTTTAAACGTATGATAGATGATATCTCATTTTATTATGATGAACCATTCGCTGACTATTCCAATTTCCCTACAAGATTTGTGAGTGAATTAGCCAAAAAATACGTTACCGTAAGCTTGAGTTGAGATGGTGGAGACGAAATATTCGGTGGATATATGATGCATCAAGTAGGAGCACAAATGACCATCATTAGAAAATTACCAAGACTACTCAGACAACTCCTCTATTATATTATACCAAAAACAGCGAATAATTTATCTCTATTATCAAAGATAAAAGAAGCATTCAGAGTATCGCTTCTCCCACCAGAACAATTTTATGCCAATATATGATGATCAACACTTTATAAACCAGAAATCTACAAAAAATGGACAGAAGATAAATTTAAAGAATTATTGGAAGCAACTCACGGAAACTTTACGCAAGCAATGATAGATTTTGATCTCTTTTACAATACACTTGCAGATAACTTTTTGGTAAAAACAGATAGGGCAAGCATGGCACAGCCATTAGAGATAAGAAGCCCATTTCTAGATATAAGATGGATTGATCGAGGAAGAAAAACACCGACAAAATGGAAAGTGAATTGGAGAAAAACAAAAATACTAATGAGAGAGATTATCAAGGATATAGTTCCACAAGAAATCATCCATAGAAGTAAACAAGGATTTGAGCCACCTATCAAAGATTGGATCTTACAAAAAGAATATAAAGAAGAGATAGAATTGTGACTTGATATGTTAACAAAAAATAATATTCTATCATCCGAACGAAAATATTTCTATCAACATCAAGTATTCAAAAATAATAATTCTGTATTTAATGTATATAAAGTGAAATTATTTTTATTGATTAAATGGTATAAACAATGGGTTCAATAATAAACAAGGTCAAGGGATTAATTCGAGTTATCAAAGACTATTTTGAGATAAAAAAACAATTAAGAAACAACAAAGATTTCAAAATCACTAAATTTCTACCCATTATTAGTGATAAGTTTGATTCCAGCGGAGTAGCCAAAGGATCATATTTCCACCAAGATTTGCTTGTTGCAAGAAAAATTTTTGAAAACAACCCTGTTAAACACGTGGATATATGATCAAGAATTGATGGCTTCGTAGCACATGTCGCTACATTTAGAGAAATAGAGATTTTTGACATCAGAGCCTTAAAAAATAAAGTAAAAAACATAACATTCAGACAAGCAGACTTAATGGAAATAGATAAAAATCTGATAAATTATTGCGACTCCATATCATCATTAAGCGTAATTGAACATTTTTGATTATGAAGATATTGAGATAAGATAAATAGCAATTGAGATAGAGAATGATTGGAAAATATCTATAAAATACTTAAAAAATGAGGGAAATTCTATTTTTCTGTCCCTATTTGACCGCAAAGGATTGAATTCAATGCCCATAGAGCATACAGCATAAAATATCTTCTAGATATTTTCAAAGATAAATACATATTGAGTAGCTTTTCATATACAGATGATAATTGAGATCTTCATGAAAATATAACTTTAGACGAAAAGAGCATAAAAAACAATTGTAATTGTAACTTCTGACATTGAATATTTGAATTAACTAAAATTTAGTTTTTATTTAAAATAAAAAAAATGAAATCACAAATAATTACCTTAAAAAGTGAAATATATTCTACACCTCGAAGACTTCTCTACAAAATAGATGGAGTATTCGAGACTATATTAAGATTGTTATGAGTATTTGTTTGAGGAGTAAGATTTGTAGTGACATGAAAATGATCTGATACTTTCACAAACATGTATAATAGGATTCATAATAATGGAATAATTAAAAAATATCTCAAAAAAGACAAATTTGACTTTAATGGATTGTATTTCCCAGGGTTCAGAAACAACAAAGCGTATCAATGATGATTGGTGAGCATGTCATATAACGATATATTATTACCGCATATAGTGAGTAAATGAAAGTATAACAGCAAGATAGTAAAAAGATTGCAATATATTTGAGACTGACCTTATATGTATCAAGATGATACCGTAGATTTTATGATAAAAAAATGAGATGTCGTAATAGATGCATGAGCTTGGATATGATGTTTTTCTGTCGTAGCAAGTTCATTTTGAGCGATATCGTATGCTTTTGAGCCAGCAAAAGAAACTTTTGAACATTTAAAAGAGACGGCACAATTAAATTCAAGTCTACCATGAAAAATCATACCCATAAATAAAGGGGTAGGAGACAAAAAAGAAAAAATATGATTTGAAGACTGATTAGATGGAAATGGTTGAAACAAGATAAATACAAAAATTACTGACAATATGATAGAATTGATAAGCATAGATGAGTTTGTAAAAGAAAACAATATACCAAAAATTGATTTTATAAAATCTGACATAGAAGGATATGAAAGGCAATTATTAGAATGAGCAAAAGATAGCATTAAGAAATATTCTCCAAAACTATCAATATCAACCTATCATTTCTCAGATGATCCAGAGGTTTTGGAAAAAATGATATTAAAAATAAATCATAAATATAATATTATCCATATGCACAAAAAATTATTTGCATACATTCCATGAAAACACACTAAATAATTTAAATTGATAGTTTTGATACATGGCTATAACGAATAAAATATCTTGTTGACTCTGAAACCAAATGTTCCAATATGCATTGGGAAGATATTTGTCTATAAAAAACAGAACTGAATTAAAACTAGATATCACCGAATACAACACAGACAAGCTGAGGACATATGAACTTAATAAATTTAATATCCAAGAGCATTTCGCCAAACAGTCAGAGATACCGCTCTATAAGATCAGAAATATTAATAAGATAAAAAATAGTAAATTAAGATATATAGTTAGTTTCATATTGAACCTTTTTATATATAAAATATTGGTACATATAATCCCCTGATATATCCAAGAGACAATAATGCCATTCGATAAAAAGATTTATAATCTCGTATGTGAAGATAAAGATATCTACCTCTCCGGACATCGGCAATCACATAAATATTTTGATGAAATCAGAGGAATTTTATTAAAAGATTTTGAAATCAAAGAAAAATTAGATGCTAAAAACCAAGAGATAGTTAGCCAAATGGAAAAATCAGATTCAGTATGAATTCACTTCAGGAGATGAGATTACGTGACACAAGTCTCATTTTTTAGACCAAATCTAATTGCTTGTTGACTTGATTATTATCATAATGCCACCAAATATATAGAAAAAAAAATAAAAAATCCTACATATTTCATCTTTTCGGATGATCCAGAATGGGTAAAGAAAAATTTCAAAACAGATAAAAAATGTATTTTTATCAATCAGAACACAGGAGAAAATGCATACAAGGATATGATCCTGATGAGCAAATGCAAACATAATATTATAGCCAACAGTAGTTTCTCGCGATGGTGAGCTCGGCTAAATAATCACAAAGAAAAAATTGTAGTAGCTCCAAAACACCGATTCAACAAAAATTCCATGAACAGGAAATTCTCGGATATGTATTGTGATGATCGAATAAAAATATAATATGAATTATATCATCAAATATATATTAAAATAAACTTTATTCACTCAATAAATATAAATGATTCTTGAAAAATACGGAGACACGAGAGTAGCTAGAATAGATCGTTCCGTCTTTTCTGATTATAAAATGTACAATAAATATTTACATTTGCATGAAAAAGATACCATCCTAGAGATTTGACCAGGAAACTGAAGCTTTTCATTATATCTCAAAGAGAGATTCAATATCCCTGAACATAATATCACTCTTCTCGATGCATCTAGTTCAACTGTACACATATTAAAGAAACAGCCTGAAACGGAAAAATTTAACATCATAGAATCCGATGTTATCGATTATCTAAAAAATAACCAAAAAAAATATACACTCATAGTGATGAAATATGTCCTTGAACATATGGAAAAACCATATATAAACAATTTAATACCATTATTATTAGATGCACTTACGGAACACGGAACACTCTTGATTGAAGTACCAAATATATGAAATACACCATATGGAGTATTTTGAGCATTTGCAGATTATACACATTATACCTATTTTACGCACGAATCATTGGTTCAATGTATTTTATGGAATAACACTAAAAACATAAAATTAGATATAAAAACACGCAATATCTATCCAAATATCATCTTCAAACCGAAATTATTTTATATGATAAAGAGCATAATAGCATTTATTTTAAGATGGATATCTATAATCATCTCATATTGTTTTATGAGAATCAATTGAGATAATACGTGAACATGAGAAGTATTTACGCCATTTATTTTAGCCCTAATAAAGAAAAAATGAAAAAATTTGTAGACGAAAGAGAAGTAATAATGCAAGCATACACCAAAGATAAAGAAGTATTAGATTTTGGAGTTTGAGATACCTCTGATAGATTTTTACATAAAATAATTGCTAATAGCGCAAAAAACGTGATTTGAGTAGAAATAGACGAAGAAAGAGCTGAAAGGTTAAGAAAACAAGGGTACACTATATTACAATGAGATGCAGAACACATAAACATATGAAAACAATTTGATGTAATCATAGCTGGAGATCTTATAGAACATCTCAATAATCCATGATTATTTCTGGAAAATGTAAAAAAACATTTAAAGAAAGATTGATATTTTCTCTTCAACACACCAAATGCATATTCAATAAACTTTGTATTGAGATGATTGTTCTGTGGATGAAATGTGAAACAATTTCCGGAACATGTAACAGTTTTCACTGATGAATTGCTAGTAAATCTATTGGAAAGATATGGAATAAAAACAGAAAAAATAGTGTATTTCACACACAAAGAAAACAACATCAAAAGCTATATATTGAGATTATTTTCAAAAATAAGCAAAAGACGAAACGAAAATATGTTATTTATCTGTAAATTATAATATCTAATTTTCAAAAATAGTAGACAAGACTTTCCTAAAATTATTTTCACAAGTGTATTTTCATTTTGCTCTAGTATATCAAGCCTTGGCTATCTCAATCCTCTCTTTATCATGTTTGAGATAATATTCTATTTTTTGTATAGCATCAGATATATTCTTATATGCTATAATCTCTTTGCCTACGACAAAAGTCTTATGCAATCATTTTTCATTATCACAAAGCTGCATGACTCAATTCATCGGAAGCTCATACAATCTCATATTACTAGGTCATTTGTATGATACTAAATGCATATTAAATCATATTTTCGTCCTTGCATACACTTGAGTAAGTTCTTCATCAGAAAGCTTCTGAACATATCAGATACTAAAGAGTCTATTTACAATCTTATAAAAGATTCATTTAATAGATTTCCAGTCACCGTTTCCCTGAGCGCCATATAATTTGAATCTATCACCAAAATGTCTTTTGAGTTTAGATAATCTAAAAAGTTTTAACGGATTTACATTTCCTATGTAACATACTTCGATATCTCTATGTTCAAAATCTATATTATTATTTATATGAATTTGCATAGCTCACAAAGGAACCCATAGTGGATTTTTAGATCCATGTTCCTTAAGGATATCGGCTATGGTTTTCTTAGCATCAAACATCACTCAGACATGAAAATGATAGTCATAATACTTAGTATATGGTAACGAACAATATTTGATGGTATTACTATCATCATCAGCTGTCCAAAGCGCAAGAACGACTCAGATATTTTTTAATTTCTTTAAAAAATCAGGATGCCGATATTGTCATGTATGCATAATAACCACATGAGTGATTTGATTTTTTTGGATAAATTCAAATAAAACATCATAATAGGTTTGTAATTCCTGTGAATTTTGATAGGTCCTATCTAGTTTTTGAAAAGATACATAATTTAGGATATTATGTTTGAAAAATCATTGGAATTGTTTTCTATCCAAAAAAAAGAAATGATAATCATCATGTATATTGATATCTTCAAATTCTGACTGATAAAATTTGAGCATATCATCATCAAACAATATCTTTTTTTTTCAGTTTCATAATCCAGTATATTTCACATGCATACTATTTTATTTCTTAGCGACTAAATATACCTCCCACAAAAACCATCTCAATGGCGGTAACCTTAAATATGTCTGTATTGTTTGAGGAAAAAATCTCACATTAGAATATTTGGATTCTATCACTTCAAGTCAGACATCCTTAGCCATATGTTCTAAAGAGCCATGCGTCGAAGCTCTTTGATGAGTTGGATCATCCCAAAAATATCGATGATAAGGGGTAGGAGTGAAAAGCAGAAATACTCAATCTTTTTTTAACACTCTCTGTATTTCAGCAAAAAAACTAATTTGTTCATTAGAAAGCAGATGTTCTAATACATGACTACAATAGATGAAATCAAAAGAGTTATCATCGTAAGGTAGTTTATCGTTAGAAAGATCACACTGTTTTACATCCAATCATCTTTCTTTTGTACAATACTCAACCATAGTAGGATTGTAATCTATACCAGAATATTGTATATGTTTATGTTTCCGATTATCATAAAATAATCCACTTGCACAACCGATATCAAGAACCTTTGCATGAGTAGGTAAAAGTTTGTCTATCAACGTATATTTCCAGTCTTTTTTAATACCAGCCGATAAGCTGATATATCTTTTAGCATAATGCTTTAAATCCATAATAATAATTAATAATAAAAAATTAAATTTTTATTCAAAAATGACCTAAGGTATCATATATAATATTTTTGGTAAGTTTTTTATCATATTTTTTGAAATCAATATCTATTCATCCATCCAAAATAGTTTTTATTCGTTGGGTTTTTTTTGGTTCTGGATAATTGATGCATCCGTATTCTCTTTTGAGATATTTGAGATGAAGACATCATAATCCAAATCTATACCATCTTCGAGGCTGAACAAATAATTCTGATCAATATGATTGCAGACAATATGTTTTTTTTGATAGTGGATAAATCAAATGATCTCAATTTTTACCAAGATATGGACTATATGTACATATACCCATAGCATTTCCTATTTTAAGTAAATTGATTCAAAAATAATAAAATGCTCTATTGGGCTTCATAGTTAATATTTTTTTTCTTAATTTTTGAGCAAAAGAAGGAATCCATAGATCATCATCATCAACTTTCATAACGTATGTATATCTTGCTTTAGAATAGGCAAAATTGACAAAATATGCTAAGGCATGTATACTATTACCAGGACATTCTTCAAATTCTTTGGTAAAACATTTTATCACATCATAATTATATTCATAATATTGAATCCTATCAGGATATTTTTTAAGCATTTTTTGAGCAATAGCTGGTGTTTGATCAGTAGATTGATTATCTACTATAACGATCTCATCACAAAGCTGTAGATGACTTTCTATTACTGCTTCCATAAAATCATCTCAATTTTTGATTCTCATAATTCATGAAATTCATAATTTCTTTTTCTCACCAAAAGAATGATAGTTGATATTTAATTCTTTGATTCATTCAATATTTACACATAAATCTTTTGGCATATCAGGCACACCGACTATTTTCTTTTTGAAAAGAACTATTCGATCAACAATATATAAGAGAAAATTAGGCAATTTTGCAGTAGCCCATATAAACATTTTACCTGTCATATCATGTAAACGCTTACTATCCAAACTTTGCATTCTTTATTAAAGAGAATCTAAAGCATTTGTTATATCATAAGAGTAATTTTTTATTTTATCTGATTCTATCTTAATATATTTTATTCAAAATTGCTTAGCACATTCTATATCCTTATCAGAATCTCATATTAAAATACAGTCTTTTTTATTAAATCAATATTCTTTTAAGGCCTGCTCAAGCATTCATGTTTTTGGTTTCCTACAATTACAATTATCCTCTTTAAGATGAGGACAAACATAAAACTTATCTATTTTTGTTCAGATCTTTTTTAAATCTTGTTGCATATTTGAATGTATATTATCTAAGTCATCAAAAGAATATTTTCATTTTCATATCCCCTGTTGATTGGTGATAACTAAAATCAAAAATCATTTATCACTAAATAATTTTATCATTTCCTTAGCCTTATCGTTTCGTTCAAATTCAGATCGTTTAGTAATATATTCATGTTCAGCAGCTTTCTTATTTAAGACTCAATCTCTATCAAAAAATACTACTTTATTCATAATAAATTTCTCTAACAACTAAAACATATTATTCTATGTTTTGTTTAAAATAAGAGACAATTAAGTGATCAAATATCATATGAATATCTTCTATGAATCAATAATTATCCGAAGCAACCAAAACATTATGATCAAGTATACCTTTTACCTTTCATCAAGAAAATCAAAGAAATCAGATTGTTGTAACTCAGATTTTTTTTGCTTCTTCCACAAGATGTACTATGTTTTCAGAATTTCCACTTCCAGTAATAACTATAAGCAAATCTCACGAATCGGCAAGAACTTTCAATTGTTCAGAAAAGATATATTTATATCATTCATCATTCCCCCAAGCAGTCATAACAGGGATATTGTCAGACAAAGATATTGTTTTAAATTTATATAATAGAGTTTTATCTTGAGGTGTTTTTCATAATGTCGTTTTCTGAAAATCCGAAGCAATATGGCTAGCTGTGGCAGCGCTTCATCAATTTCATGCAATAAATATTTTTTTTCAGTCCAAAAATGCTTGTTCTATCATTTCAATAGTCTTGGCAAGAGCAGAAATATCTACAGCATCAATAGCAGATTTTAATCATTCAAAATACTTTTTCCCATGAGAAATCTTTTGATCAAAAGATTGTTGGTTGTAGGCCATAATAACATATTATTAATGAATAAAAATAATTTTACTTCATTCTGTCTCAAATTCAAAATCAATTTTTCTCAAATCAGACAAAGCATTACAGACAGATTTATGATACTCTTGAGGCACATAAAATAAAAGAAATCATCAGCCTCAAGCACCCAATATTTTTCCTCATTGAGCTCAAGCTTCCATTGCTTTATTATACCATTCATCAATTTGTGGATTAGAGACTCATCCAGACATTTGTTTTTTTAAGATTCGATTCTGATGAAGAATATTTCAGAAGTTATTGAGATCATTATTTTCAAGTTCTTTTTTGAGGTCATAAGTCAAAGCTACCATTTTCTTCATAATTTCCTGTTTTTCATTGTCAGAAATCATATTTTGATTTTGATCAGCCAAAATATTGGAAGCGCTTCTCGTGATTCCCGTATAAAACATCAATAAATTATTTGAAAGTTTTTGCATAGTTTCTTTGGTACAAATAATAGGATTTACATGTACTGTATCATCAGGTTTGAATTCTATAATATTTAATCAACCATAAGCGCTAGCATATTGATCTTGTTTGCCTATGGGCTGTTTACAAATATTTATTTCAAGATTACAAGCTTTTTGAGCTAAAGTTTCAGCAGTCACAAATTGTCTTTTGTATGCATATAAGGCATGATACAAGGCGACAGAAAAACAACTTGAAGATCAAAGTCAGCTACCCTTTGAAGGAATATCGGCAATAGAAGTTATTTCTATACCATTTTCTATTCAAATATCACGTAAAGTTTCTCTTACTAAATCATGTTGGATATCATCAATAGCATCAACTATTTCTGTCTTAGAATAAGATATTCTGATACTATCATCAAATTTCTTATTTAGCGTTATATAGATATATTTATCGATTGTTGTAGAGATGACAGCACCTCAATATTTTCTATAAAATGAAGGCAGATCAGATCATCCTCATACAAAACTAATTCTTAATGGTGCCTTTGCTATAATCATAATATAAATGAAATATTAAAATCTGAAAGAATCAGGATTGTTTTTTACATATGCATTAGCTTCAGCATATTTCTCCATATTCCCTATATCCAGAAGATAGCAATCGGAGATATAAGACAATATTTTCTTTTTTTGTTGTAAAAGCAAAGGGAATAAGTCATTTCAGAAATCAAAGAATCATTTTTCAGGACAAAATTCCTTGAGAACGCTCTTTTTGATGACATAGATGCCAGCATTGGCCAAATCAGATACAATCTGCTCCTTTTTGGGTTTCTCTATAAAAGATTTCACATATCAATCAACATCAACAACCGCCATTCATTTTTCCTCAATATGCGGCTCATGATATAAAACGATAGAAACATCGAAATCTTTTCATTCCAGAAATTGCATATATTTGGAGTAGTCAAAATTAGTCAAATTATCTCAATATACAACAAAAAAAACATCACTCAATTCATTGAATTTTTTCATAACTCATCAAACGGTTCCTAATATTTCTCATTCTTCATGAGAAACAATAATATTTGATGTCGTAGTATATTTTTCGACAAAATGGTCTATTTGTTCATTCAGATAAAATGAATTGACATATATTTTATTGATTCAATGTTTTTGGAGACTATCAAAATGGTACGCCAAAAGCGGTTTTCAATCTATAGGAAGCAACGGTTTAGGTATTTCTAACGTCAAAGGCCTCAATCTTGTACCGTATCATGCAGCCAAGATAAAAGCATCTTTAATCTGCATAATGTTTGCTTAAAAAATTAAACGAAGTCTGTACCATATCCTCTAAATCAATATATTTTGGTTTCCAGTTCAAAAATGATTGAGCGGCGTGACTATCAGCTATCAAGATACTTGGATCTCATAATCTTCTAGGTCATATTTCTACCTTAAAATCTTTTCATGAAATTTTTTTTACAGCCTCTGTAACTTCTTTGACAGAGAATCATTTTCCTATTCATAGATTGAATTGCTTGCAGATGTTTTCATCCAGATGGGAAAGTCCAAGAATATGAGCTTGAGCCAAATCTTCCACATGAATAAAATCTCTGATTCATGTTCAATCAGGTGTAGGATAATCATCTCAAAAAATCATAAATTTTTCTTTCTTTCCTAAAGCTGCTAGTATTGCGACGGGAATTACATGAGTTTCGGGATTGTGAAGTTCTCAAACGATTCAATCCTTACTTGCTCATGCAGCACAGAAATATCTAAAAGAGATGGAAGAAATCTGATAGGCGACATTATACCATTTCAGGATTTCTTCAAATACGAGCTTGGAATGTCCATAAGGATTGATAGGTTGTTTAGGATGATTTTCCTTGATTATTTCGGATATAGGTTCTCAATAGACAGAAGCCGACGAGGAAAATATGATTTTTTTTACTCAATATTTATTCATAGTGTTCAAAAGATTCAACCCTCATATCAGATTATTATGATAATATTTATCGGGATTAACTACGCTATCAGGCACTGAAGCATACGCAGCGAAATGAATTACCGCATCTATATGTTCAGACGAAAAAACTCTTTCCAAATCATCAAGATTTCTCAGATCACCTTGATAGAATTTTTCAGACAATACAAATTCCTTGAATCAGTTTTCCAAACTATCAAAAACAATAGGAACAAGTCATTGTTCTAATAGCAGTTTAACCGTATGTGATCATATGTATCAAGCTCATCAAGTAACTAAGATGTTCATATTTTTATTTATAATTATCTAAAAACCATTCATATGTTTTCTTGATTCATTCTTCCAAAGAAATAGTGTGTTTCCATCAAACAGCATGTAATTTATTTACATCCATAAGTTTTCTTGGTGTGCCATTTGGTTTACTCGTATCCCGAGAAATTTTACCTTTATAACCAATTATTTTTTTCATAAGCTCTGCCAAATCCTTGATAGTGATATCTATACCAGTTCCTATATTAAACATAATATCGCCAGTCTCATTTTGTTCTTTAGTTGGATTGAAATTATCCATAAGGTAAACGATAGCATCTGCCACATCATCTACATGAAGAAATTCTCTATAAGGGGTGCCATCTCACCACAAAACAACTTCTGATATATTATTTATTTTTGCTTCATGAAATTTTCTAATCATTGCAGGGAAAACATGTGAACTATTAAGATCGAAATTATCATTCGGACCATAAAGATTGGTCGGCATACAAGAGATAAAATTCGTTCCATATTGACGATTATAACTTTGACACATTTTTATTCCTGCGATTTTTGCTATAGCATATGGAAGATTTGTCGGTTCAAGCGGTCATATCAGCAAATAATCTTCTTTGATTGGCTGTGGACAGTCTTTGGGATATATACAACTTGATCATAAGAAGATAAGTTTTTTTACTCCTGAAAGATAAGAATAATGTATTACATTATTTTGTATTTGAAGATTATTATAAATATATTCAGCAGGTTGAGTCATATTCGCCATAATGCCACCTACCTTTGCTCAAGCCAAGAAGACATATTCTGGTTTTTCTTGTTCAAGAAAAACTTTGGTAGCTTGTTGATCCATCAAATCAAGTTCTTGATGAGTTTTACATATAATGTTTATATAGCCGTCTTTTTCAAGCTTTCTTCTGATAGCAGAACCAACCAATCATCTATGTCCAGCTATATAAATTTTAGCATTTTTTTCCATTCCTCTTATTCGTATTGATGTAAAATTTCGTACCCATGTTTTTTAAGTATTTCTTGTTTTTTAAATTTTTCACTATCAGATTTAACCATTTCTTTACACATTTCTCTGACAGTATATTTAGGGCTTCGTCATAAGTTTTTTTTGGCTTTACTATTGTCTCCAAGAAGAAATTCAACTTCTGCTGGTCTAAAATATTTTGGATCTATTTCTATAATACATTTTCCTGATTTTTTATCATATCATTTTTCTTCAATTCATTTTCATTTCCATTCTAATTCTATTCCTGTTTCTTCAAAACTCCAATTAACAAAATCTCTTACGGTATTTGATTCTCATGTAGCTATAACATAATCTTCAGGTTTGTCTTGCTGAAGCATAAGTCGCATAGCCTCTACATAATCTTTGGCATGTCACCAATCTCTTTTAGCATCCAAATTTCATAAATATAATTTATCTTGAAGTCATAAACTGATTTTTGCAACAGCCATAGTTATTTTTCTTGTCACAAAAGTCTCTCCTCTGATAGGAGATTCATGATTGAATAAAATTCCATTACAAGCAAAGATCCCATAACTTTCTTTATAATTTCTTGTGATCCATAGAGCATAAAGTTTAGCACATCCGTATGGACTCCTAGGGTGCATAGGAGAATCTTCAGTATATCATTTATCTGGTCTATTATAATCCATTCATCCAAAAAGTTCAGAAGTAGATGCTTGATAAAATCTACATGTTTTTTCTAATCAAACAATTCTAATTGCTTCCAATAATCTTAACGCACCTATTCCATCACTATTAGCTGTATATTCTGGCATATCAAAACTCACATGTACGTGAGATTGTGCTGCTAAATTATATATTTCATCTGGCTGTATTTGTGAAACTAATTTTATAAGATTAGCACTATCGGTCATATCACCATAATGCAGAATAAATTTTCTTTGCTGTACTTCAGGTCATTCATATAAATGATCTATTCTTTCTGTATTAAATAATGAAGATCTTCTTTTAATACCATGCACTTCATATCATTTAGACAAAAGAAATGCAGCTAAATATGCTCAATCTTGTCAAGTTACTCCAGTGATAAGTGCTTTTTTCATTTATATAATACAATAAAAATATAAATATTTTATTATTTCTTATATATTTTCAAAAACTGATTTTCATAATCATGTAAATTCAGCAATATTCAATATTTACCTTGATAAGGATATATGATATGTTTTCAAATATCTTTGGTATATTCTCCTAATATCACTTCCTTAGCACCGCTTTTAAAATCCGATGTAATGATAGGAATTCACATCTCTCTTGCTTCTATAAGAACATTAGGAAATCATTCCACTTCAGAAGCATAAATAAAGAGATTAGCTACATTTAAATATTTAAATACATTCTTTTGCTCTCAACAAAAAATTATATTATCATCTAATCATATTTTTTTTACAAGCTTTTCTAATTTATTTTTTTCTGGTCAATCTCAAATAATCAAATATATCCGATTTTTATCAATAGTTCTATATACCATAGATAAAGCATTAATAATTTTTTCGTGATGTTTTTGCCATACCAATCTTCATGTAGTGATATATATTTTTTTTCATTGTATTCTTTTATTGATTGTGTCAGGAAGCTCTTCGAATCTCATTTTTTTAATTTTTTCTTTATTAATTGGGTTATAAATTACTTCAATTTTAGATTCAGAAATATGTAGATATTCTGCCAAGTCACATTTATTTTCCATAGAATTGACAATAATCTTTGAAGCTCTTGGATAAAGAAATCTGATAAAAAATTTATATAAATATCATAATAATCATTTAAAAAAACTTATATGAATTCTAAAAGAAATAGTAGCATGTTTTTTAGCTAAAATATGTACAAAATTAGAGATTTCAAGCAAACTCATTCAATCAATCAGATTATATTTTTTAAGTACTTTTTTAAATCTCAAAACATATAATGGGATCAATAAAAACATAAGCAAATTGCTTTTTATATTGGATAATGAAATATGATTAACTCATTTTGGTAAATCATAGAAATTAGTAGATTTAAGTGTAATAATATATATTTCTTTTCACTCTTTAATAAGATTATTAGCAAAATTTATTGTCACCCTTTCGGCACCTCATCATTCCAATGAATTTATAAGAAAATAATACTTATTTTTCATGTCATATCATTCATAAATAAACCTCATAATATCTCTCTATACTCCTCTTCCAGTCAAAATGTTTTTTAACTTGTTCATATGATAATCATTTCAATTTTGCATGGTTTTGTATTGCATATTCCAGACCTTTTTGCAAGTCAGAAACATTTCATTTGTCCACCAAAATCAAATCTTTCTGATCTGATATCTCGGGAGTACCACCAACACTAGTAGCGACTACAACACATTTAGATAATAATCATTCCAAAACACTAGTAGGAAGACCTTCTTGATAACTAGGATTAACGACAATATCAACATGAGGGAGAAATTCATTGGCTACATAGTTTCTGTCTTTAAATCACAAAAATGAAACTTTCCCTTCCAATCAAAGATCTTTCACGATATCTTGGAGTTCATCCAATTGATCTCCATCTCAAACGATTTCTAAAATCAGATTATGATGTTTTTTCTGTAAATTATCGAAAGCTTGTAATAATAAATCCAATCATTTCAATTTTACTAACCTACCAACAAACCCAATAATGATAGTTTTTTTCTTACTTTCATCATTAATTATTCATCATTCATTATTCATGGGTTCAAAATTCATTCCTCTATGTATCACAGGTATCTTTTTCTGAGTAAACTTATTAGCGAATCTCTGGCATCATGCACTGATTCCTATCACCATATCTGAACATCTAAAGATGTATCTTCAAATACTCTGATCATATATATAAGCAATCCAGCTTTTGAATTTGCTTGCGAGTTTTACAAAATCGACTCAATGTTCTATATGAATCCATGTGATTCAGACGTATTTAGCGAATACTCATCCCACCAAAGACGTCAGGAAAAATCTTGTATGCGTATTTACCAACGTATGTTTTTTACCATACCCCTTTACCTGAGATTTAAGATAGGAGATAGTAGTTCGAAATCTTTTAGTCCAGAACCTAGGAAACGGAAATACGGGTATCAAATCAAATGCATCCAATATCACCACTTGATATCCAGCTTCCATATATCAAACAAGCTGATTTTTATAATAGATACCATCGTAATTTTCAATTTTCAATTTTCAATTTTCAATTATACTTTCCTGTCCCATAGGAGTAACCACATTAATAACATCACCATATCACTTCTTTATCCACCACTGACTTCGTTCTTGGACATGAGACTCTAAACCTCATTTATGAGGCGGAAAATACGGAACGAATTTGATGACATTTATTTTTGACATAATAGAAAACAACAATTAAAACTACACCACTTTATTCCTATAATCACTACTACTATGCGTCTTCGCGCCCAATCAATCTCTAAGTTCTACATTACAGTCTTTACACACTTGTACTTCAGGAATATTATCTGTAAATCTATCACCTCATTTACCAAAAATGATTTTGGTATCTGCACCATATTCATTTCTAATAAGATCAACTATATGTCTGATACTTTCACAAACTGAACCATCTTGATCTACAGATAACATTACACGATTTACAGGCTTCAAAGCTGAAACAATTCTCATTCTCACTTGTGCGTCCTGAAAGACATCTTGTTTTCATGTTTTTGCTCTTACTTGATCATCGGTATTTACTATCACTCGAAGCTCATCTCATAATGCTTTACACAATTCAAAACATTCAATATGTCAGGGATGAATTGGATTAAAATATCATGAAGTAATGACAACTGTTTTCATGGTGAGTTATAGAGTAAAATAAAAAGAGTTCGGTCATTGCGAGCGTTTTAGCGAAGCAATCCAGTCTAAAACTTAGATTGCTTCGTCATTACATTCCTCGCAATGACCATGCTACAATTAAAACAATCCCATCTGTACAGGACTTTGTAATTTCTTTTTCAATTCATCCAAAGTTTTTCCAAAAGAATTGAAATGATATTGTTCTACTAAGACTTTTTTATACTTCGGGAAATCTAGTTCCAAAGTGAAGTTTTTGATGTCTGTATTTTCTATTTCTGTAATAGGTTTCAATTCAATCAATCCTCTACTCAAATACACATCATTTTTTCCATCAACAAGTTTTTGTTTAATGTCTCAAGTCAATTCGTCGATATGAATATAAATATTATCAATAGTTTGAAATTTTTGAATTAAATCAGATGCTTTTTTTGGTCAGATTCAAGTTATTCATTTGATATTATCAGCACTATCTCCCACCAAAGCTAAATAGTCCAAAATATAAATCGGATCAAATCAATATTCTTTTACAAACAGTTCTGGCGTAGTAGTAAGTCATTTCATCGTATCTACACATGAAACATTATCTGTCAAAAGTTGTTTCAAATCCTTATCTCATGAATAAATATCTATCTGCATATCTTTATCTATCTTGTATTTCATCGCCAAGGTATAAATAATATCATCAGCTTCATACGTAGGTATAATAAGACTAGGAATTCATAACTGATCAACAATATCTTTGGTAATGGGAATTTGATGTTTGAAATCATCATCCATTTTTTTACGGTTAGCTTTATATTCTGGATATTCTTCATGTCTAAATGTCTTTACAGGAGAATCCCAAGTGATAACGAAATAATCAGGTTTTTCTTGAAAGATTTTCATCAACATACGAAAAAATCCATAGACGACATTCACATTATGTCCGTCTTTGTCAGCCATATGTGGAAAAGCGTAATATGCTCTATAAAGGAAACTCGATCAATCAATCAAAAAGAATTTCATACAGAAATTAAACGAATAAACGTTGATATGTATAGAATTTTCGGTATAAAATACAAGTCAGGAAAAAGGAGTGTCATTGCGAACGTAGTGAAGCAATCCAGTCTTTATTCTAGATTGCTTCGTTCCTCGCAATGACAAAAATATTTATAAAAAACATTAGAAATATGAAAACTATTAATACTCCACAACAAATGATAGAATTCTGAATAGCTCTCGCCAAAGAGCATAAGATTTTGTTGTTACATGGAGAATTAGGAGCGGGAAAGACTTTACTTGCCAAAGGATTTGCACAATGATTATGACTCAATCACAACGCGGTACAAAGCCCAACCTACGCATATCTCAACGTCTACGATTCGAAATTACTTCACATCGATATGTATAGAATCAAGGAATTTAGCGAACTCGTAGAGAAATGAATTATTGATCAAATAAATGAATTTGAATATATCATCATAGAACGACCGAAATTCATCGACCAACTCCCCTTCAAAAACCTGCCTGCCGGTAGGCATGGATCAACCCAACTTCACATAAAAAAAATTTCTGAAAGTGAGAGAAGTATTGAAGTAGGATAGTAACTACTATCCACCCGGGTGCGACTACAAAAAAATCAGCTTAGTAACTAAGCTGACTAGTTTTTGCACCCGGGTGGATTGGTAAAATTACTCTAATCCATCAAGATTATATTCGAGTAATACACTCTTAAACTGACTAATATGATAGTTAGATAAATTTTGTTTACAGATATTATCATCATCTCTAAGAAGTTTCAAAACAACTAAGAAGCTATCAAATTTTTTGGTAATTTCTGTGAGTTCATCAGAACTAATGCTATAATTATGTTTAATTTTATCAAGTACATATAAAGTAAATGCATTCACAAGTGTCTTCACTTGCGATTTTTTAAACAATGGCATTTCAAGATTAAATGTAGTACCTCTCACTTGAAGTTCTATAGGAGTATAACTCAATGTACCTTTACAAACATTAAATTTTTCTACTTCAGCTTTAAGAACAACAGCCAAAGTTGAGAGATTTCCTGTAAGAATACTTTCTGTAGTTATAGGAACTATATATACATGAGAGACAACATTTCACAAAGATATTCGAATGAAATCACCAGTTACAGTAGTATTATTACCAGCGTTATCAAAAGCAGATAAAGTAAATATATATCATTGATTAAGTTCTACTCATGAAAAAGCAACTTGTTGTGCAGTGAGATAGTTAGCACCAGTAGCATAGATAATAGCTCATAATGCTTTTTGATAATGCAGTGTATATCTTACAGATTCAGATCAAGAAAAGTGCAAAAGCATTCATTCAGGAGAATCATTAAATATAAATCACGTAAGTGTAGGCTTAGTATTATCAAAAACAATTGATGAAGTATATAAGACAACACCAGTATTTCAAGCCTTATCAGCAAAAGAAATATTTGCAACTAAATTTCATTCAGGATATAATGAAGTGATATTTCGTACGTATATATAATCCAATCATGAAACGGTTGCGCTATTGGCAATTTTACCAGATCACAAAGTAACCTGTATTCAACTAAGTTCTTCGCTTGCAGTAAAACGTAAAGTTACTGCACCACTCACAGCAACAACTCATGATAAAGGAGAAGTAAGAATAACTCATGATAATGTAGGAACTTGATTATCTATGGTAAATAGTAGTGTTTCTTGAATTGTAGTTTGGTTTGATGTAATCAATCTCAATTTATATCATGAAAATAAACGTGAATATGTTCCAGAATATGTTCCTGAATATAAGGTAAAATTTCCTGCACCGGTATTTCCGATAATATTATATAATCATGACAATTGGAAACTATATAATCTTCTAGAATCAAAAGTATATGAAGTAGTTCATGAAGCAAGCGTTGAGAGATGTATTCGTTGACTATTATGATCTCGCAATTGGAGAGATAATCCAGAAAGACAATCCGTTCATGAATATGTCCATGTAATAGGAAATATATTTCTGACTATTGATCACGAAATTGGCGTCGACCAAACAACATCTCCAGATTCGCATATTCCGTTTCATGATGTAATATTTCACGTCTGATTATTTCATGTCTGATTATTTCCTGTTTGTTCTTCAGTACATCCCGTCAGATATCATCCTGTTCGATATCCTCAGGTTAGATATGATCCTGTAAGATATCATTCCGTAAGAGTTTGTCAGGTAAGTTCACATCCAGTTTGAGACTCCTCTACTCGTGTTTCTCATGTCAAAGAACCAGATTCATCTAAGACACCACCAGTAAAATATCATGATAAAGTCACACAGTTGATTAAAGTTCCTCATGTTAATTCTTGTCCCGTAAGATATTCTCAGGTCTGATATTCTCAGGTATAATATTGTCCTGTAAGCGTACATCCAGTTTGCAACTGTGCAAACGTTGAGTTGTAAGAATATTCTACAACAGAAAGTCCAAGTACCAAAAGAAAAAGTTTCACAACAGCAAAACCACCAAATACTCCGAAGAGATATTTTTTATGATGATGTTTGAGGTGATGATGGACATGGTGAAAGACGTTTTTCATAATGTATGAAGAATCAAATAAACAATTTATGTACTATATATAGTAATTATAGTTAATTATACTCGAAAGATGCTTTTTTGTCAAATTTATTGTATATATAGTAGCACCCGGGTGGAAGAAAATTTCCACCCGGGTGCTCACAAAAAAACAAAACAAAAAAAGTCCCTCCGAAAAACGGAAGGACTCTTCACAATAATCAGTAATAAATTACTGAACAACAATCTTTTTATACGATGTTGACCCCATCGTTGATATGATACGAGCATTATAAATACCCTTAGCATATGCACTCAAATCGATTGTTTTTGTAGTAGTAAATAATACATGACCTAATATATCCATAACCTCAACTCGTGAGATTTGTTCTCCATCGACTTGGAAAATACCAGTCGAAGAAGGATTTGGATAAATGTTAACAGGAAACATATCAGTAAGAACAGGAACACTAGTAATCAATAGATCAGTAATATTACTAAAGCTACCCATAGTCATAGCTTTATTATTAGACCCATTCTTCATAAAGGCTGGTGTGGAGTTACATCCACCCGGCCTAATAGCAACAATTTGATAATATACCTGTCCAGTCACCCCAAAATCAACATATGACAAGAATCCGGTTGAAACCAAAAACGTCAAACTGTCTGGATGTGGACCACGATATATATCGTAAGTAGTTACAGTAAAATTACCTGATTCATCAACATAGGGATCCCAAGCAAGGTTAATTGACCCAGGAAGAGAACCCAAAGAAGATTGAAGTAAGATAGTCGTATGAAAAAAAGATTTTGGTCCTTCCACACCACATGCATCTACCATAGATATTTTATATGTAGCTTGAGTAGAAGGTGGATTACTCGTTACATCAACAAAAGTGTGTTCTAACGCCACAGGAACTGTTCCAATGGAATCATAAAGAACTCCACTCACCCATTTATAGATATTATAATGATCTACAGCTGAGTAAAATGGATCACCAAGAGGTGGCTCACCTTGATTGGTAAATACAACTATGTTTTTGTTTAACACAGGATCTGAAGTCACAATACAAATTTCAGGAGTATTGGGTGTTGAATAAAATTGCAGATTCCAACCTGTTGTTGCAGAACAACCACCCTGAGTAACAGTAACAGAATAATAACCAGCACCACCAGATAAACCGGAAATACTAATCGTAGGTGTATTTGCACCATTTGACCAAGCATAGGTATTATAAAGATAACCTCCTTGATCAGGTTGCATAACTACAACAGAATCAGCACATAATACATCAAGTGGTAGATATGACATATCAGGCAATGGAAATGATTGATACTCAACATCGATAGAAACATTACCACTTATACAGACATTACTTAGATTAACTGTATAGATATAAGTACTATCAACATCAATAGTCTGAGTAGTTTCTCCTGTACTCCAAGAATACGTCCACCCTGGACCGGGATCCAAAGTAATCGGATTCGGTGAATTACAGAGAGCAGTATCAGTAAACACAGGCAAAACAAACGGCAAAGCAACCAATTGAAAGGTATCACGAGTGACACCACAAGGATTGCCTCTCTCAAAATAATATGTTCCAGGCGTAGAAATAGTTACTGGATTATTATTTAAAGAATTAAAAGAAGGGCCTATCCATTGCATATAGGTAGCATCTGATCCTGATAAACCAGTAGCAGCAACATCAATAGTAATACCACACATCGATATAGTATCATTACCTAAATTTATGCTTCCTCCACTAAAAACTTGAAAAATAGCATTTGGCGGTGAAACTGAATAAAGATTTAGTGTAGAATACTCATGATTACCACCCCATGATGCATGAATAATAAATTCTCCAACAGAAGTAGGAATAAAAGCCATACTATCGCCAGGCGCTTGGCCAACCCCATTAATATACCACATAGTGGTACCTAAATTACTAGGATCAAAACCTATTGGTTTATAGAATACAAATCTATCAAAACCACTAGATTGACAAAGGTTTTGGATACCAAACGGCATCTGACTATAAATTGTATCTGCCTTAATTACATTACTTTGAAAGAAACATAAAAGACTGATAAGTATAATAAGAGTAGATTTCGTTTTCATATTTTTTTATTTTTTTGATTGTTATTTAAATTTGTTAATTATCGGACGCATGATTAAAATAATCATTTGCCACTCATCGATATGGGGTCAACATATCGATATAAATATACATATATTCTCTCATTTTTCAATGGAGAATATAAATAAGATAGTAAACAAGGATTAGGCATATATATGCCAATAATAGGGCTACATATTATTGATATTTTTTGTTTTTTTACATTTACTATATTCTATAATATAAATATGTCAATAATAAAGAAGGATTAGTTTTTTTTGTAAAGACGAAATTTTGTTTAATTTAGACAAAAAATATGTCAACATATGGCAATATAGAAACACTGAAATAATAAGCATACCAATGCTTTTATTTAATAAATTTTGTCAACATAGACAAATACCTACTATATATAGGGAAATGTCTATTTTCAATGTCGTTGAAATATCATCAAAAATAACCATAAAAATAATGTTTTGACAGGATTTTTTTGTTATATTTAAAGTCAAAACAGAACACATAATTGCTTTGTAGTTTATATCACTATTTGTATATGCGGAACAGCATTACCAAGTTATACCATCACAGAAAAGCAATGTTTAAACATGTGCAAAAACACCACAAAAAATATCTTTGGGGTGTGACATGATTTTTTTGATTATTTAAATTATTTAGTTTTTTGGTTCTAAGCATAGCAACTTATACTATCACAAGTGCAGATACACCAATATCATTTGTTCTAGAAATACCTGCTACCACGATAGATATCCAAAATGAACAAAATATCATCCAATTTGATCTCAGTAGTATAAATACAGGAGATTTTGATAAAATCAAAAATATGACTCTTCATATAGATATAAATACTAAAGAAGAATCCCTAGATATGGATACTTTGCGAAATAGTACAATAAATTTTTTATGACAGACAAATGAAGCACAAAATCTTACATTACATATAAAAAATACAGAGAAAAATATACGAACAATTGATACAGAAAACATTTCATGAATAATACAACAGCTAACAATAGGAAATACAATAGCATACCTCTTACCTCAAGAAAAAATAAATATAGGAAATGAAAATATATTTATAGAGATTGAGCTTGAAGATATGCAAAATCCAATAAACGAATCCAAAAAAGATATTATTATACCTCAAGAAAATATACCAGAGAATAACAACAAAACATTAAAAATTCCCAAAACAAAAAATAAAGAAGAGATTAAACAAAATTTAAGAGATAATTGATTTAAAGAAAATAACGATGGAAAATTTATAACAAAAGATAATATAGATTTAACAGATACTGATTGAGAAATTCTTGTACCAATAATTATGGAATCAACGATTGATACATGATTAATATTATCATGATTTTTATTATCATGAGAGATATTATCATGAAGTATACAATCATGAGAAGTCATACAAGTAGAAATCCCTGCAGGAACGGTTTTCAAAGATAAAAATCAAAATATTTATACAAGTATAATCAACGCACCACAATTTCTTGATATAAGTCAAATTCAAAATCCTCCTGGTAGTAATACTATCAGTATCTTTGAAGTAGGAACAGAAAATCAAGAAATATATTTTGAAGACCAAAATCAGAATGAAAGTTTTGTAGATATTACAGTCCCCTTACCAGGATATCAATCAGGAAAAAAAGTAAATGTTTATTTTTCTTCTGACAAGAGTTCTCGATCATTCCTCACAGAAACAATTATAGAATCTTCATGAGGCATATCATATACAACCTTCAAAACATCTCATTTTACGTCTTTTAGTATTGATTTTGGTACAGAGAATTTTTTTATAGGAGATGCAACATGTTCAAGTGAACTTACAGAGGCAATATATACAGACAACGTACACTTATGTCTTCAACCCGATGTTCTTGATCAAATGAAATTTGCTTTAAGTGCAGGAGTTTTACCATGAATGGGATGGCTTAGTTTTTCAGGGAATTATACAAAAAATCTAGGAAGTCTAGGAATGACCACAAATACACAATGACAAACTTATATATATGCACAATATGATCGAGGTGGAGATTTTCAAATAGTTTCTGATGCTATCAACATAAAACAAATAACTCAGTGAACAAAAAATCTTGCATCATGATGAATATCAGATTGAAATACCCTTAATATAAATAATTTCTATCAAGACATACAATCTACCGATGGAATTTCAAAAGTATATTTTAATTTTTCAAGTACAACTGGGTCATCAATAACTGTTTCAAATGGAAATTGGGATGGACTTTTTCTACCACCAACAAAACTTACCAATCTTGCAGATAGTGCTCTAGCAAAACAAGGTGAACCATGACTTCCAGCTAATTTTCTTCCATGAGACACCTACAGAGTAGGAGCAGATAATTGAGCAGATCTTACTTTAAGTAGTGGACTTAATTTTACCATAACACTTAAAATTACTGATCCGAGGATTATCGTAGGAAAAATCATACCTATATATTATTCTAGTGATGGAAATAGTTGGCAGACATTAACAACAGCTACAGTAGCTGCTAACAAAACAATCACTTTCCAATCACCACATACAACACTATTCGCTGTAGGAAGTACAACACGAAATAATTTAAATTTTGTAACCCAAGATTTTCGATCTGCAGGCCCAAATACAGGACAAATCATCGATGCATTTTTTGGAACCGGAGGAAATCCAAGTGCATATACAACACATCGAAGTACGGGGTGTAGACCAACAAGTCTTGTTACTCGAAATCCATGAACTCGTTGAGCTACTACATTAACTACAAACACGATATATGTTTTAAATAGTTGAAATTATATACAAACAGCTTCAATCACATTTGGAGGAAATTGTATAGCCTTTGTAGGAAGTGGTAATGTAAATATAAGTAAAACAACGGCTGTGAATATACTTTCTGTTGCTAACAGGAGTTATATAATAATAGACAACATAGAACTCAATGGAAGTGGACTTAGTAATAGTAGTATTAATTTGGCCCCATGAAACTCAGCGACAATCAATGATATACAAGCATATTACAATACAACTCATGGTATTAATATGGTTGCATCAAATAGAATACTTGTAAACAATAGTCAAGCATATAAAAATACTAGTGTTGGAATATATTTTAACTGAGCATGATCAGGAAATATCATTAATAATTGCCAATCATATAATAATAATCATGGGTTCTATATTATAACTACGAGTTGATTAGCATTAAATAATAGTCAAACACATAATAATGCTGCTTATGGTATATATGTGAATGCTACATGAACTGTAATCAATAACACGGAGACATACAATAATACCAACTATGGTATATACTTAAATAATGCGCCAAATACAAAGATCAACAATCTTCGTTCATTTAAAAATACTCCTTCACCGCAAGTATATTCTATAGGAACAACTACTTGAAATTATTATGGAAACAATATAGCATATCCAACTACAGGATTTGCACTCTTGAGCGCTGGATACGACCCTACATTGTGATGGAATACAGGTACTATATCTACAACAAACAATTGATATAACTGATATACTTGTGATTTTGTATCTAGTCCTTTCAATGGAGAAATACCAAATCTGTGATTTTATTCCACTTCTGATTGTAGTAATATATGAACATCGGGAGGACGACTCATTACACCTATAATAAAATATCGCTATGGGAATAATATGCTATCATGATATTATGTACCGAGACAAATACAGCCAGTTATGCGATTTATTTGATGAGGATTAGGATTTTCTGATATTCCTTATCATGGACATAGATTTATCGGAGAATATTATGATCCTAGTGGAAGAGATATGAATATTCCGGTAAATATTTTCACTTGAGAAACTCCCCCACAATGAACTAATGTACTTACAGGAATTTATTCCTGAAATTTTACCGTAAGATCATATATCTACGAACCTAATATTTATCATGCAATACGATATGCAAACATAAGTGGTGCAACAACATACAATTCTGTATACGACAGTGGATTAGTATTAATGATGAATTTTGATAATATAGCAGAGATAGGAGAAACCAGTACTCTAGTAAAAGATCTTTCTTTACAAAATAATTATGGGGATGCTATAAATTCAGCTACTCGAACAGGAAATAGCAAATGGAATGGTGGATATATTTTCAATGGAACAAATCAAAATATAACAATAACAGGATACTGAGCAAATATACCAAATCAAGAAATTTCTATAGCTATACGAGCAGATGCAACACCAGCAGCGTGACAATCTAAGGCTATTTTTGGAACTCTTCCTGATACCACATCAAATAGAGTTTCATTCACACCATGTTATACAAACAATAATATGTACCGAGATTTTGGAAGTACTTCTGTAAGATTATCTACATGATGTACAGCAGCAAGCATACAATGACGACATCATCGAGTATTGATAGCTAGTCAAGCTGGAAACTTTATGAAAATATATAAAGACTGAGTAGAAATTGCAACTAGAGTAGGGGCAAATACATTTACAAATAGCGGTACTATTAATTGGGCAATTTGAGGAGGAGCCACTATAGGTTATTTTTCTTGATCAATAGATGAACCACGTATTTACAATCGTGCACTCACAAGCTGAGAAGTAGAACATCTCTATACAAGTAATCTTTCATCAAAATCAGATCATCGAGAATATGTAGTAGATTACACATGAGTATGATCACGAAGTTATGGAACTCATCTCTACGGACGAGAAGCAATTAGCAACGGTGATGGACTTATAGATATGGATAGTAATAGCATACAATCTACCTGATATGTAATAAAATATTTAAATTGTGGAGCGGGATTTACAATCACGCGAGACAATGACAATTCTATTACCTCATGATTTTGGAATCAAAATCCGATTGATTGTGATATCATCTATGCACTTTATGGTACATGAATTACAGGAGTAGATGAAACAGCATATACAAATAGTTGGAGTGGTCGAGCAGGTGCATGTAACTTTCAAAACATGTATGTAGTATATACAGGAAATTTATCGCTCAGTACCTTAGCTGCCAATACTATTTATGTAACTACGGGAATGATAGATACAGGAACTGCACAGACAAATATGGCAGATTGTAGTGCAGTTATTAGTAATCAATCTACAGGAACAACATTCTATACTAATACATGAAATGTTGGTGCAATATTTTATGCAAGTAACAAAAATAATATTATTATTGATAATATTAGAACAGATGGAACTGGTAATGGGGCATGATGATCTCATACACAGAATTCATATTGAATAAATTTTGAATCCGATATAAATACAACAATAAATAACTGCGAAACATATAATGCCCAATTTTGAATAATGTTGTATCAAAATCAAAATAATCATACCAATAATAGTAGACTCTACAAAAACGATTATAATATTGGTTACTATGGGACAATAAACAGTATACTTACAAACAATCAAATTCACAGTACTCCTACAGGCGGTTATTGAATATCTTTTGTATGAGCAGCGTCAAATATAACTTTCAATAACAATCAAATATTCAATAATGGATATGGAATATCTTTTAATAATGATTCCCTATATAAGGACTATATAACAATAAATAATAGTCAAATATATAACAATACAAGTGATTGAATATTGTTATATTATACTAGATATTTTACAATAAATAATACTCATATCTATAATAATTGAGCAAATGGTATTAACTTCGCAAGTACAAACAACAATAGCGGGATATTAAATAATATATTTGCATATAATAATGGAAGTAATGGAATATTTTCAACCGCATGAACACATAAATTCTATGGTAAACTAACAACATTTAGCAATGATGGTGGTGCTTATTATGGAATAACTTGAGGATTAGCGGCAACATATTCTTATCTATGACGAACAGGAGGAAGTGAAAATTATAGTAATTGTATGAATTGTAGTCGAATATCTAATCCAAGAAACACAACTTATGTAAATCTTATTGATACTACACTCTACCCCAAATGTAATCTAAGAGGAGCTAATTTAAGTTGGGCAATTACCGGAGATCTTGATTATACATACGGTATTAATCTCACAGGACAAAAACTTCCTGTCTATCGAACAGGTACATCCCTCACAGGATCTAGTTTATGATATAGTTGATTACAATATGTCGCAGAAATTAATTCAACAGCAACTGATTATACCAATACTACATGTACGTGTGCATCACACACCTATCGATGGGACAATAATAATTTTATCGATAATTCATTTTGGAATAATAATCCAGATTATTGTGATATTATTGCTGCATTGTATGGTGAAGCAATAGATTGAACTGATGGTACAGCATATACGTATAATCGAGATAGCACACGAAGTGGACAATGTAATGTAGAAAATACTGAAGTAACATTTCTCACCTGAGGTACAGGAAAAATTGATTATAATATGGCTTCAAATACGGTTTATGTTTTAACAAGTGGAGATTATATCCAGACAGGAATTATAAATTTTAGTATCTGTAACGCTATCCTCGGTTCAGGAACGACAGTACTCTATAGTACTGGGGCGCTAAGCGCTATGATATATTGAAGCTATTCAATGTACAATGTTTTCGATAATATAATAATTAATGGAACATGAGGGTGAGTAGTTCCTGTTCATACACAAAATGATTATTGAATTCTATTATTTCATACAGAAAATAATAGTATCAATAATGTTAAAATCTATAATAATGATAATGGTATTTATATAAATGATGGTTCAGATTTTAATAATATTAATAATAGTGAATTATATAATAATGGTAATTGAATCTCTTTCTATATTTCTTTTTATAATGTCTTAAATAATATTCAAACTTATAATAATAATAACGGAATACTAATAAATTCATCAAATGGTAATAGTATAAATAATAGTCAATCCTATAATAATAATACCGATGGAATAAATCTGAGTTATGGTAATAGTGCAAATAGTATAAATAATAGTCTATTTTACAATAATTCAAATAATTGAATAACCTTATTCCAAGGTACAAACAATAATTTTGTCAACGATTCTCAATCATATAATAATAACGGATACTGAGTCTATGTAAACAACTCGTCATCAAACGAATATTTTAGTACAAACATATTATTTAATAATCAATGATGAAATACATGAGGAAATAATACATTAACACAATGAGGAGGAACATATTATTCTACTCTCTGACGAACTACCGGGTTACTTATCACTACATGAACCATGATGCGGGATTATGTTACTATTCCAGTTAACGGATTAAATGCTTTTATGACACCGGTGACGGGATATTCATGGACATGAATTATAGGACAACAACAATGATTTACGGTTGTTCAACCTATGAGATATACCTATGGTAGTGGTATATTACTTCAAACCCAACCAGTATTTATGTCATGATGATCAGTACTCCAGACATGATGAGTATTTAGCGGTGTGAATTTTATTTGATCAGAGCTTATAAAAATAACAGGAGATCTTATTCTACCAGGAATTACAAGTTATACATCAGGAATTACTGTCACAGGTATATCAAGTTCATCGCTCGTAAATAGATATGCTGTTCGAGGAAACACCTTAAATGTATATAGTAATATTACTATAAATACTAGTACAGGAATATTTCTTGATACTTCAGTGTATAACGATAAAAAATTATTTGTTGCTTTATATAAAGCAAATTTATCGTATTTTGCTATGCACTTCCAAAAAGATACAACACTTGATACAACAATAAGGTGTAAAACATGACGAGATAATAATAACTTTATTACTTCAGATTTCTGGAGTGGAACAGTTACTGACAATAATATTATCTGTGCCTTATATGGAACAGGTATAGGAGATACGACAGCATATACAGAGTTCTGGACGTGACGAGATACTACACAATGTAGTGGAATAGATATGAGTGTAGTATATACAGGTACTTTACCTACTACATGGAGTCTTAACACAAATACAATTTATGTAGTAAATAGCGGAACATATAATAGATCCAATACAATAAATATGGCTGATTGTAGTGCTATTATCAGTAGTGGAAATGTAACTATGAAAAAAACAGCTTCCGTCAAGGGTATTACAACAACAAGCAAAAATAAATTTATTTTAGACAACATCAAAATAGATGGTAATTGAAATGCTGACGTTGGTATATATTCAGCAATTAATTCAACCAACTCTGCTATCAACAATTGTGAGATTTTCAATAATAGTGGATCAGATGCACATGGAATATTTTATTTTCAATCTGCCGGTGCAACAATAACAATAAGTAATCATTCAATCAGTAACACTAAAATTTATAACAATCAAGGAGCTTGAACAGATGGAATAAAATATTATGTTTATAACCCATATAATACTATACTCAATAGTATAAAAAATAATAATATCAACAACTCTCAGATTTATAATAATGCAAGTAATGGTATAGAATACTTCCAATTGACTTGGAATTCGGCAATGGGAGAATTAAATAATAATAGCATTAATAATACACAGGTTTATAATAACTGAATAAATTGAATTTATTATTACAATAGAGCTGATCAAGATTCAATTAACAACATGAATAATAATATTATCAATAATTCTAATGTATTTAACAATGGTAATTATGGTATAAATTTTCAAACATATTATGGAAGCTTAACAACCTGAACAGGAGATATGAGCGGAGGTATAATCAATAATTCTAATATTTATAACAATACCACATATAACATATGATTTTCATCATCAACGGCAATAACTACACCAATTAAATATTATGGAGCCTTATATATGGCAGAAACTACTGATACAAATTATCCAACATTGTTGACAACTGGATTTGCAAACGATTTTCCATGAATATTTACAACAGGTACAGCAATCATTTCATGAACTATGTCACGAGATTATATAACTAATCCAATAAATACTTTATGAAATTATCTATTGAGTTGGTCATGAGTATTTACTACAGGAACCATAATTTCATACAATAATACAACGACAGATAGATATTCTTACGGTAGTGGAATACTTACACAGATACAGCCAGTCTATTATTCTTGATCAACACTTACAACATGAGGATTATTCAATACAACACAATATATCTGATCTTCTATCACGAAATATACTTGATCATTACTTGGATTACCTACGACGACTATAACTACATGATTGACGGTATCAGGAAATGCTAATGCTACATATATTAGTAATTATTCAATATTTTGAGATATTTTCACATTCAATATCTGACAAGCTATCAATACCAATACAGGTATTTTCTTAACTGCATGAGATGGTACAAAACGTATAGTGACACAAATATATTCTGGTACGGACTTTGCGACTCATTTCCAAACAGATACAACACTTGATACAACAATAGGGTGTAAAACATGACGAGATAATAGTAACTTTATTACTTCAGATTTCTGGAGTGGAACAGTTACTGACAATAATATTATCTGTGCCTTATATGGAACAGGTATAGGAGATACGACAGCATATACAGAGTTCTGGACCTGACGAGATACTACACAATGTAGTGGAAGAAATATGAATGTAATATATACAGAAAAAATATGAATCACTAACCTTGCAACAAATACTATTTACGTAGTGACAGGAACTATATCAACCTGAAGTACAAAAATAAATATTGCAGATTGTAGTACAGTGATAAGTAATCAAGCCACAGGAACAACATTCTATACTACAGTACAATTAGTTACTGATTGAATATTTTATGCAACCACAAAACAATATAATATACTTGATAATATTTCCATAAATGGAACAGGAGGTGGACCAGTTCCTGCTCATACAGGAAATTATTTTGGAATATGAGGAAATGGTAATTCTAATATGACAATAAATAATTCTCTTGTACATGATAGTTATGCGAACATACATGCAATTGGTGGTAATAACATTATATTAAATAATTTCAAATCTTATAATGCAGATAATGTAGGAATAAGTATGGCTAGTATAGAAAATGGTGTTTTCAATAATATTCAAAGTTATAATAATGATGTTCATGGAATAGCATTAAGTAGTGTAGCTGATAGTGTTTTCAATAATATTCAAAGTTATAATAATAATAATGTATGATTTAATGTAGATTTCGCCACAAATATAATCATTAATAATAGTCAAATTTATAATAATGGAAATAATGGAATTGTCTTAGCACATAGCACAGGATTTATTATTAATACTGTTCGAAGTTATAATAATGGTCGAAATGGAATAAATTTAGATACAACAGCTATAGATACTATATATTTTGGTACAGGAATATTATTTAATAATGAATTATGAAATATATGATGAGCTTGACAGCTTACACAAGGAACAGGAATTTATTACTCTACTCTATGACGAACAACAGGAAATTTAGACACATGATGAACTATGTCATTCGATTATATTACCAATCCTATAAATACTTTGTGAGATTATCTTGTTTCATGGACAGACACTTGGATAAGTATTTCAGGACAAAAAATAGATTACAAAAATACAACAACTGATAAATACTCTTACGGTAGCGGAATACTTATACAAACACAACCAGTCACTTGGAGTTGAACGACACCTATAACATGAGGAAACTTTGGCTCTACAAATTATATTTGATCTGATGTAGTAAAAGTTATTGGTAGTGCAGCAATCAGTTGAACAATAATTACTTGATCTTCAGCAAATGGACTAATCAGCAATTTTAGTGTATTCTGAGATATTACATCATTCAAGATATGACAAGTTATCAATACAAGTACATGAATAATATTAACTACATGACTTAGTACAAATAGAATTGTAACTCAATTGTATGATCCTATAAATTATTTTGCAACTCACTTCCAGAAAAATGTAAGTCTTACTTCTTGTATATTACAACGAACAGGAACAACACCAACAGCAGGAGCTACACTTACAGGGAATAATTTCAAACCTCAATTAGATATCTCTGAATGTACTATAGGAATAGATACTTTCAATTATACATTGAGCGGTATTACGTATCCATACTATGATAGTTGATTAGTACTCATGATGAATTTCGATAACGTAGCAGCTTTATGAGAAACAACAGGAATTAAAGTAAAAGATTTCTCTCAATATGAAAATAATTGAACAGGAACAAATAGTCCTACACGAACAGGGAATGGAAAACGAAATGGTAAATATGGTTTTGATGGAATCAATGATTATATCAAAGTAATAGATAATTGAGAATTAAATAATGAAACAGGTATGACCTATTCTGTTCGAGTAAAAGTAAATAGCTTAACATCCGTATTATTTCATGGTACAATAATAGGTAAACGAAATAATGGTGGTACTCTATGAACAAACGAATGGAATCTTTGATTTTCATGAAATACTGACAGAATACCAAAAATGACAGTGGAGATATGAAGTACAAAATATAGTGTTTGATGATCTTCAAGTATTTCAATTAATGAACGACATAATATTACAGTAACAAAAGATGCTACAAAATTATATCTCTATGTTGATGGTATATTAGTGAATTCATGATCAGCTCCAGGAAATATTAATAACATTGCTTGAAGAGATCTTTATGTATGAACAATTTATAGTAACTGATCTGTAACAAATTTTACTTTTACTTGAGATATAGACGAACCTCGTATTCGAAAACGTACTCTCTCAAGTTGAGAAATTTTACAAATGCGAAGATCAAATCTTGCCAAATATAATACAGGAAATTGGTTATTTACTGATGATAGACAGTGTGTACGAGACGGCACATATACATACACAGGATATATTTTAAATAATTCACAATTAAGCGCTACTACAGGAAGAACGAATATAGTCAATATTACTAACCCTTTTGTGACTGCGCCTACAGGATATTACATTGGAAGTACATGAGTATCAAGCAGTGTAGAAACACTTAGCGGACAATTTACCGGATTTTTCAAAATAGAAGATCGAGAAGGAACAACAGGTTGGTATACAACAATTCAACTTCCTTTGATATTTACATGAGTAAATTATACGGGTAATAAAATAATAAATAATGGAACAAATATACAATTCATGGCTACAGGAGTGACTACAGAGCCAGGATGAACAAATAGTGGTAGTGTATATATTTATACGGGAGTGAATAGTTACACAGGATCTACAGGTGCAATGCATTATATGAAGAGATATAATTATACAACTCCACAATATAGTTGTCCAGCGGGTATTTATGAAAACAAACCATCTATTAGTATAGAGATAGCAGCATATCAAAATTCTGATATCTATAGTGGTCTTATTACCATCGATTTCAATGCACCATAATAAAAAGATTTAAAACATAAAAAACTAAAATGAAATTATTTATGAAATGAGCTTTAATTGTACTATGTGGGGTTTTGAGTCTTTGACTCTCAACTAAAGTTTCTGCACAATCGCATTTATTAAGTATGGTACAAGTAGGTTTTTGTAATAATAATCAAACAAATAAAGAATTAGATCTGATTGCAAAAGCAGGAAATGAACTTCCTATCTGCGTTGAATTTACCAATTCATCAATAGTGCCTATTACATTAAATGTTGAATTTCTTGATAGTGTAATTACTGACGACAGTCTAAAAGGTAGAGCATGTAATGCATCCGATAGACCCAAAAGACAATTTGGAAATTTTATGCTCCCCTATTCGTGAACAACATATCTTCCAGGAAAACAGACTATACAAAAAGAATATATCATTCAGCATCCTATAGGATTTAGCTGATTAAGTCATGGATGTCTGGCATATAATATCGTTTGAGCAGATATAAATAATGGTGAAATATTTACTGTACGTATCCGTTCAATAAAATATATCGACATATTTGTATCCAATAGTAAGGCAGTACAAATGATTACACTTTCACAATCACCTATCCTTACAAAGATAGATAATGAATATATTATCACACTCTGACTAATAAATAAATGAAATGTTCCTGAAAAATTACACATCACTAGTGTATTATCAAATATTTTTTGATTCCAAAAAGATTTTGCTTTCGATGTAAACATTCCTGCAAACACATGAATCTTATTGACGACACCAAGTTTCATTATGCCGATATATGGAGGACCATATCTATTTAAAAATAAAATATCATATACTCCAGATTTCAATTTTAATATTACCAACGGAACACATCCTTCAGATATTTATATCTGATGAATAAAAAGAACACAGACACTTCTCTTTGTATGGACTCGACAATCATGGCTAACAATAATTATTTTAGCACTGTTTTTTTATGTTCTCTATTGAGCAATCAGAGAAAGACCAAATTTCAATGAAAAAAAATCAATTAAAAAAAATCCTAAGTAAAATTACTCAGGATCTAATAGTAACACCCGGGTGGAAATAAAATCACCCGGGTGTAAACTGTTTTACAACAGCGAAAGTAAAGTTTTCAACTTAGTCAAAACAGACAAATCACCGGTATTCAAAGTATTTCATAATAAAGAAGAATCAGATTGAAAATTAATTTTTGGTGTGAATTCAAAACTATCTACAAGCAATTTAGCCAATTCAGCTCTAGAGATTTTTTCCTGATCAGCTTTTGCTTCATCATAAACAAACTGTATATTTAGCGCTTTAGAAAGTATCTGATATACTTCATGCTTGGTTATAAAGCTATTAGGTTCAAAATACAAAGCTCCTCTCTTACTCACAGTAATATAGTCTATGAGCCCATGGTTAGCTGCATAGTTAAGCTGTGGTAAATACGAAGCTGAAGAGTCTACATCAGCAAACTGGGAAGCGCTAGAAACGTTAGTCAAAGAACTGCTCTTGGAAGTCAATAACGCATTAATAAACAGCAAAGTAAAATCATAATGACGGAGGTAGTTATCAGGATAAAACGTATTAGTCTGAGTATTCAAAACACCTAAACTTGCCAAGGTATTTATTTCAGAAGCAAAGGGATGATTAGCGATATCAGTAAAAACATCTCATAAAGTAATAGAAGTTTCCTCATCGGTATTCAATGTCGGTAAATCAAACATACGAACAAGATAATATGCTCATTCAGATCTCATAAGTTTATCGTAAGGATTACCATCTATATCTATTTTTTCGATACCATTGAGTGAATACATAATTTTTTGAAGTCTTCCTTTAGTCATAATTCCATCAGCAGATTTGATAGAAAGTATATCTTGAGAGGCCAACGATTGACCAGTAGTTTTTTTATAAAGTTTAGAGAGTAATGAAGTGAAATCGTCCACGAGGAAATAGTTTTGTGGATAGAATTTTTGAGATGGAGTAAGAACATCATAAGCAGCCAATCTGATAATATAACTCTTATAAGGATCATTTTCGATATCAACAAAAAAATCCTGACGAGAAATCGCAGGCTTGACTCAAATTCCTTGACTGACATCAAGTGTACGAATAGCTGCCGATCCATGAAAAGAATCAGTAGGACTAGTAGTACCATCGATTAATGAACGAACTTCTACACTTATTCAAGAAAATCTGTCTTTCAATCTCGTTCGAAGTTCAGAGAGATTTTGATTTGGTTGTGTCGACGCGACAGGACTGACTGTAGTAAGAGAGATGGTTCCTGGTGTGGTATTTGCCCAAGTCGGTAATGCACTTAAAGCTGCCACAAATCACAGGACTACAGTTGTAAAGATCTTTGTTTTTGTTTTTGATGCTACACTCATCAGTGTGGACAAAGAATAAATTTTTACAAACGTATTATACTCACAAAAGCTAATTTGTCAATACAATATGAAACCAAGTTACAAGTTGAAAGTTACAGGTTACAAGTTGAAAGTTACAGGTTACAAGTCAAAAAAAAACAGAAACTTGCTCCCTGAAACCTGCTCCTTGCTCCCAACGTATTGCAATCTACTCTCAAATCCTTAATCGTTAATTTATTTCTGCACTTGTCCTTTGTGTAGTCAAAGGGTTCTATATTTTACATTCTGAATTTATTTAAAAATGAAATACACTATTGAACCAATCGCATGAATTGACGTGATTTTCGCTCCTATGGAAGACGCAAACTCAGTTACTATCGAGATTATGTGTAAAGCAGGAAGTATTTATGAAAATAGACAAAATAATGGAATTAGCCACTTTCTCGAACATCTCTTTTTCAAAGGAGGAAATAAATATCCTACTCCAAAATCAGTTGCTGAAGCAGTAGACAAGTTTTGAGGTCAATTTAATGCATATACAGGAGATGAATATGCTGGATATTACGTAAAATGTGCACCTGAATTTATAGAAAAAGCTATAGACGTACTCGCAGATATGATGAATAATGCAAAATTTCCAGTCGAAGAATTAGAAAGAGAGAAATGAGTAGTTATACAAGAACTTAAGATGTATGAAGATAATCCTATAGCTATGGCTATGCAAAAATGGCAAGGATATTACCTTGGAGATAATAGTTTTGGACGACCTATTATAGGTACTGAAGAAAATATCAATTCGTTTACCCAACAAATGCTCTTTGATCATAAAGCAGACCTCTACACAAAAGATAATCTTATTGTTGTAGTTGCGGGTAAAATAAACAATAAACAAGCTGTTGTCGATCAATTAACCAAAGAATTTAATAATATCCCTACAAGCAAAAAGGTGAATAAACCAGCATTTCTACATATTCTACCTACAGAACATACAGCATTTCATGAACAAAAAAACGAACAAGCACATTTAGTTATTTCTGCTCCAGGATTTGATGGTAACGATGAATCTAGATATGCAGCAAACGTTTTAGGAACTATTCTTTGAGGAAATATGTCATCAAGACTCTTCCAAAATATCAGAGAAAAACAAGGACTTTGTTATTACATCAAGGCAAGTCATATGAACCAAGAAGATTTATGAGTATTCTTGATTAGAGCATGAATTGATAAGAAAAGATTCGATTTTGGTGTAGAAAAAATATTTGAAGAAATACAAAATATAGCTGAATGAAATATCACGCAGGAGGAATTCGATAATGCTATCGGATACAACGAAGGTCAGATCCAAATGGGAATAGAATCTTCAGATGAAATGGCAAGTTTTGTCGGAAATCAATATTTGATATATAAAAAAATTGAAAGTTTAGAAGAAGTATTAAAGAAGTATAAAAATCTAACACTCGAAGATGTAAAAACCGTGGCAAAGAAATTAAGCAAAGAAAATCTCTATCTCTTCTATATTAAATAAGATCTACAAGCCAATCAAAGAGATACTTGACTTATTAAAATAAATAAGTATAATAATAGAGTAAAACAAAAATAAAAAAAACCAATTAATTAAGTAGAATACCAACACAAAGCCAACATTACCAAATCCTATATCAAGGAATCGACGAAAAATGGGAAATCGTCACAAAGAAGCTTTCATAAAAGATTATTGCAATAAAAATTACCCAGAGTCGCTGTAAATCAGCGACTCTTTTTTGTATAAAATACATTCCGGCGAGCCTGCCTGCGGCAGGCAGGGCGATAGAATAAAGATATATTTTTAGTTTGAGTATTTACATGGAATCTATACACTACTATATATATCATTTTACCATTTAGTTGTCTACCGTTTGAGCAAAATCGCAGAAGATATTCTCTCAACCGTCGATATTATAGATATTGTCGGAAAATATGTTCCCCTCAAAAGAGCTGGAGCAAATTTTACTGGTAACTGCCCATTTCACAATGAAAAAACTCCATCATTTATGGTTTCACCAAGCAAACAAATTTTCAAATGTTTTGGATGTGGAAAATGATGAAATGTAATTACCTTTATGCAGGAGATAGAAAGAATAGATTTTCGAGATGCCGCAAAAGAATTAGCTAAACATGCAAATATTGACTTAGCAAAATATCAAATAGATCCCAAAAAAAATGATGACCGACAAGATGAAAAAGAAAAAGTTAAACGTATTCACAAAATAGCTCAGAAATTTTTTGTAGAACAATTAGCCAAACATCCTGAAGCAAAAAAATATTTGAATGAAGAAAGAAAACTTTCTGATCAAACAATCATTGATTTTGGCATAGGATATGCACCAGATTCTCATTACACTATGATTCAAGAACTGAAAAGTAAAGGATTTATAGACAAAGATTTGATCGAAGCATCACTTGCAAAAAAATCTCAAACCTGAGGAGATATATATACTTTCTTCAAACATAGAATTACATTTCCTATCTATGATACTATGAATAATGTCGTAGGTTTCAGTGCAAGAATTGTTGATCCAAACGACAAACCAAAATATTTAAATAGTGCAGAACACAAAGCATTTCAGAAATCACAACTTCTCTACGGACTCAATCGAGCAAAAAATGATATCAAAGAACATAATGCACTCTTCATAGTAGAAGGACAAATGGATGTTATATGACTATCGAGATTATGATATCGTCTTGGTGTTGCTACCTGTGGAACAGCACTTACTCAAGAACATTTAAAACTTATCAAGAGATATACAGAAAATTTGTTCTTGTTATTTGATAGTGATGAAGCTGGACAAGAAGCAAATTTGAGAGCACTTATCTTGGCCTATCAAAATAATTTATTTCCAAAAATAATTTTATTACCAGAAGGATTTAAAGATATCGATGAGCTCGCAAATACGGCAGATGGAAAAAAAAGATTTGATGAAGAACGAAAAAAAAGTCAGGATGGATTTTCTGTTATTTTCCAAAATTTAAAAAATAAATTTGATCTCACATCACCAATTGATAAACAAAAAGTATTAAATATTCTTTTTGGATTGATTATGAATATCAGTAATAACGCAATGCAGGACCATTATATTCAGTTATTATGAGAAAAATTATGAGTAAGAGAAAATATTATGGAAGCACAATATAGACAGTTTGCCAAAGACGGAGGAAAATTCATTCTTCAACAATTAGCAAGAAAAGCAGAAGAAAAAAAATATGAAATAAATAGAGAGCTATTGGTTGCGGCATTATTTTATCAAAAATTTATCAAACAATTTATAGAAAATCAAGATAAATGGACACAACTTATGGAATTAATTAAACAGATTACAACTACCCTACCAGATACAATTATTACTCAAGCAGCAAATGATGAAAATAAACGTGAAGCATTACTTGAGTTACAACTTCGACGAGATAAAGAGCTTAACGACAACAAAGAAGAAGATAAAAGATACCAAGCAATCAAACAGATTATCTTACCAATCATTCAATGATACGTACAAAGAATTACCAAAGACACAAAAATATCTAGCGATATCAAACAAGAAATTTTAAATCTGACTAAAAAAATATAAAAAAGGCCTTGGTTTTCACAAGGTCTTTTTTCAAAAAGATTTATAAATTATTTTACAGGGAGAGAAATATGAGCGTATCTTACAATAAGAAAAACCAAGAAAGCAGTAATAAAAAAATCAATTAAAGTAGACAATACTTTACCATAAAGAATTCATTTATATGAGAGATCTTCAATATGTTTCACTCTAAGTTTTTTTAATATTGGTTGCAAAATAAGCGGAGTAATAAGATCTTCAATCAATCATTTGATGAGTGCTCATACTTTAGTCGCGATAAGCAATCATATAGCGATTCCAACAATATTATATTGAGAAAGAAAAGTAACAAAATCTTTAAACATATTTGATGATAAAAAAAATAAAATAAAATACAATAAATATATTATATTATAGTTTTTTTTCAAGTGTTTAAAAGAAATAACAAGCCTTGAAATATAGTTAGATTTTACTACATTATGCCTATCTACTTTTATTTATTTACAAAAAGTAATGAATTTTGCTTTTGAACTTCAATGAGCAGCATTGACTGGAAACATCAATCCAGAAGCAATGATGTGAATAAGTACACTTGTTTGAGCAGCATTTGGATGACTCGCAATGGTACGAATGGTTATCTGTTTAGCGATTGTTGTATTGATGATTATTTCTCGATGGAGAATATTCAGTAAAGCATGACTTCCAGGATGGGGAATTTTCATCCCATTTTACAATCGATATCTTATGTTCAAACTTGGAGGACGATCTGGACGAAATTTTCTATGGATCATAATACCACCAGTATTCCTTATATTGATGATTATCAATATATTTAAGATTGCAAAAAGATTCTGAAAACATTGGACGTATGGACTTGGAATGTTATTTATAAAAATTATTTTCATACCAATCCTCGCATTCGATAATTCAAAATATCTTGGTAAAAAATATACTAAAGTAGTAACGAGAGGTATTGCTAAACCAGTTGCTAAAACTCCAGTTAAAAAGGCTGTAGCAAAAAAAGTTATCAAGAAACCAGTAGCTAAAAAAATTGTAAAAAAAGTAAAAACACTTACTAAGAAAAAATAAATCGATATAATATAGTTAGAAAACGTTGGGCTTAGGTTCAGCGTTTTTTTAGTATTCAGATTGATTTTTTACAGGAAATATGTATAGTAAGTGTATGGGGATGCTCTGGATTTGATAGGAGGATTCCATATGTATCGACGGCCACTCTTCGACGAACGTACCGAAATAAAACAATCGTTCATTCAAAAATGCTAAAACACTTAATAGAGCTTTTGCTCTCGTACCTAGCTATTCAATAGCCTAGTGACGTACCATCCTCGTTGTTCGACTCCTACTAGCCACGAGGCGACCAAGTAGGTAAACCCGTTCACTTCGGTGGACAAAGTTGCTTTGGTAAAAACCTACGCCTGTTTATTGGCTAACGTACCCTGTTGAAGTAACTTTAAAAACATGTCATCACGAAAGTGGTGATCGGATAATTAATAAACTATCGTGGTAGATATCTTTATATATGCCTTTTAGACATGGGTTCGAACCCCATCATCTCCACCAAATGAGTTTTTTTTCTCAAATAGTGGCTCCAATCAAGGTTTTACCGCAATGGTAAGCCTTTTTTGTTTATCTACGATTATGTTCGAAAGCATAATACTGGCTATTCTCCTCTTTTGAACATAATTGGCTTTTTTGTAGTCCTCACCTACATTCTTGATTAAATGTATAAAAACCTCCAATTCCAATATAGTATTCCTTTCCGATACAGTAATAGCCTCCATTTCTTTTTGAATTAGTTCTATTTTTTGATCATAGTCAGCCAACTGTGATCTATAAACAGATTCTTCATCCTTAGTCTTGGACAAACTCATATTTCTTTGGATATAGTCCTTTTTTTGGGAAGATAGTTTATTTATCTGTAAATTGAATATATTTCTTTGTCTCTTGTTCTCCTCGTTGATACCATCTAATTTTTCGTTCACAAACTTCACATAACGATCATACGCCTCTTTATTGATCTTTACCTTATCTAATACTCTTAAAATTTCTTTATCTATTAGATTAAAGGTAATTTCTAGCTTAAAATCTTTTGATAATTTATTGGCAACCTTAAATCTAATCTGATTTGGTTTTACAACATCCCTTAATGTAGCCTTAGGTCTTTCTTTCTTCAGAATGGTGAGCTTATTGTAATATCTATGCTTACTGGGCAGATTGAAAATCAAAGGGAATCAATCCTTACTTATTAGCAATCATTTTTTCAAAGGGATAATGTCATCATATTCATCCTTTACTTCTTTGAGTGATAATCTTGGTTTGTTCTTCATTTTCCTATCAAAGAGTATTCAATATTCATTTTCAGTAATAAGTGCTTCATAAAATGGATTGCTCTCTCTCAGATCTACGGTATTATTACGACGTACATATATTCCATAATAGAATGGATCTTCCCAAACTCTGTAAAGCATTTTAGGATTAACTGTCTTTACCTTATCCTTGGTCTCTCTCACATATCAATGAGCATTTAACCATTGAGCGATATTTTCATCACTTGCATTATCATATATTTTCATTTCAAACGCAGTTCTCATTAATGAGAAATTTTGAGGATGTGGTATATAATAGCCATTTTCCTCATCTCTCATATATCAATATTTAGGATCTCACATAGATTTTCCTTTAGCTACTGTCGTCTTATTTCCTCTAGTAATATCTTCTGAAAGTTTATCAGAATACTGCTTAGAAAATACAAATCGTATTCCAAGCATCATTTTTCCTGAAGCATTATTTTCAAAATGAAAGTTTGTATATTTCAGATCAACCAATCCATCATCTACACAATTGATAAGCTCTCATCCCTCCATCATGTTCCTTGCCTGCCTATCGGGAGAATAGCTCAATAATCCCTTTATTTTACCCTGTTTAATCAAAGATATGAGTCTTTTCCATTTAGGTCTTTTTCACGGAGTTTTCGCAGATTGTTGTTCTTTGATAATATATAGGTGTCTATATTTGCTATAAATTTGCCTATTTAAAATATCTGTATCGTTATCTTCTTTAAAAATATCTGAATCTGATTCAAATTCAAAATCTTTAGGCTTGTGTTTGATAGTCAATCACTCCTTCTCCGCATAGTCCACACATTTCTGTATCTGATCAGGAATAGATTGATTTTGCTGTCCAGAGCTTTCATCAGTAGACTTTCTGCAATAAATAACATATTCCAGGCTGGTTGACATAAACATCATTTAAGATATAAATCACACGGAAGATACGCTTTTAGAGCTACAATGCAAGCCAATGTTCAAATACATAGGATAAGATAGAAGTCTAATAAAATCCCATAAATACTTTTCGAACACACATAGAAATTTTCGGATATAAAGAAAAGGAGCCGAAGCTCCTATTCATTTTCGTTTTCTATCTCTAAAAGAACTTGCACTAAGTTGTACAAAGACTCTCAGAGATCAACGGGTTCTTCCATTTTTAGCTTTGAGCCTTCATCCCTATGCTGTAGGGCTTGTAGAAGGAAGCCAGTAAAAGTCTCCATGCTTTGGAGCTGGTTGAATTATAGGTTAATTCATTATTTTTTCAACTTGAATGTGGTTTCTACGGTTATTGTCTTTTTTGCTCATTTATAATTTGTTTCCGAAATAGAAGAAGTCGGATATCTTTCCTCAAATTCTTTCCATCTCTCAAGAGAAAACCTTTCTTTAGAAATAACTGAAAGCTCAATATTTTTAGTGTCAGCAAGTTGTTCCCTTATCTTCCTAAAATACACGTCCAAGAGATCATCCTTCATATATTGTCATTTAAGAGCAGAAAGCTGATCCTGGACATCTTTAGGCAGATGCTCATATAAAAATTTAGACAAATTATGGACAATATACGTACACGTAAGGTGTTTAGGTAAATTATTTTCCGAACATATAATTACATCATGAGGATGAGCATACAATAGAAATATATCGGTCTTTTGGATCAATATTTGGAATATAATATATTCAAGTCTTTTATGATAAATATTTTCTTGACTATAAGTTACACCTTCAATAATAGAACCCATTAAATTAGAATACATTTCATTATTTAAATGTTCTTCATTTAATAGTTGTTTGTAATCATAATCATTTGCATATGCAGAATAAGCTAATCCATTAGAAGATACAACACAAGCCTGAATAAAATCTAAAAAATCCATATCCGTAAATTTACGCTCAATAAGGTAGTTAATTCTTGTGATAATATCTTTAGAGCCTGAAAAACTCTCCCTCATATCATAACGCAACATTTTACCCAAAATATCAACTATAAAATATCAATCAATATTTAAAGAACGAGCTATATCAAATACCAATCAAACAGGGAAAAAATTAGACAAATAATGGAGTCAGTCCTCTAAAATGAAGCAATCATCAACAATTTTAACCTTTGATTGGTAATCTTTGTTTTTACAAAAAGTTTGATAAGAAATATCGGTATTTATATCAAATTGAATCGAAATGATTCTTGCAATATGAGGACTAGCTTTACTCATAGAACGATACAAAAAATAGAAATAAAGTATAGTTGGGTTTCACTTTTCTCATTTATAATTTTAAATTATTTTTTTATCAAAGAAGATCATCTAGAAATCAGATTAAGAAGGTATATTAAGACTTTAATGAAATGATTTCTACCCCTTCGTAATTTATTCTTAATAAAAAAACTCACATTTTTACCAAAGAGATCTACATATAAAAGTGCAGAAATCATTAACTCCTCTATATCTTCTATACTCATACTTGATTGCATATTTCATACATCTGAAAAAAATTCTTGACCATGTCATAGTGCATTTCTTTTTTCTGCTATTACAAATAAGGGTTTAGGGGTTTTTAAATGGAAAGATTTATAATTTAAACTATTTGTTTTGTACTTAAGATGTTTAATTTTATATTCATGTTCAAGATTAATTTCGAATGACAAATCCAACAAATCACTAATCTTTTCGAATATTCTTTCGTCAATATTTCAATTTATTTTTATATGTTTATGTTTTTTTATATCTTCTATTATATTTTTCCATTTCATAGGATGATGCTGTTTTATACAAGAGTCAAAGTCAAATCCATCAATAGGAAGATCAAATAACATTTTGAAAAAATTTTCTGTCTTATTAACAGGACAATCCTGATTTTTTTTATTTTTATATTTAATATCGACATATTCTGCCACAAAAGCTTTTCGCTTTTTTGAAAGATCTTCTAGTTTGGGACTAGCATTATTATATTCGACGAATATTTCTACTAAAAAATTTGTTAGTGCTCATTCTATTGCATTATAGGCTATAACAAAAATAGAAGATTTTAATATATTCAATTCACTAATCTCCCAATCCTGTTGTTTTAACATATCTAAAGCAGTTTGTACATCTTTCTTTGAATTATCAAAGTAATATTTATTAAAAGACATGGCTTACTTTATTCAGAGTAAAAAATTCTTTACTCAATTGATTCTTGCTTTAAATACTCAAGGGTTATTTGCCCCTCATTTAATTGTCGTAAGTCCAATAAAATCATCGGAAAATACATATTCCTTGAGTCAAGAAAAATCTATATCTTGTTCGATAGCTAGAGCTAAAGATACTCAAACACTAATTGCCTCAAAACGCTGGGAAGAAGAATAGTTGGTATTTGGTCTTTTGAAATCATCAATATATTCTTTTATAATAGAGATCATTTTAGAGAAATTTTCTTCCTGCTCTTTTATTTTCTCACTAAATAATTCATCATTTAATCAGATCATTTTCTCCATATAGGTATCTAACATACCAGTAACAGAACTCGTATAGTTGTCGAATTCATCACTAAATGCAAAAAACTTTAAAATAAATTCTACATGTTTTCATTTTCCCTCCATTCTTGCATCCAAAGGACATATATTTTTAAAATCATATTTTTTAACCAGTCCCTCAAGGAAATCATTGTAAGTTCATGCGTATGTTCATCTCCTCTTTTCTTGAGCATCAAGTCCGATCCCATTATTCACTCTATGAAACATATCTTTTCTATTCTATATAGTCATGTTTTCAATTTCAATAACCCTAATTCTTCTTGTTAAGAACCAAGTTTGTACCTCATTAGGCAAATCGGAAAATTTCTTTCAGTCTAATGTTTGTAGTTTTTTTAATCATTTATTAGGCTCACTTTTGTTTGTTTTCAAAACCAGTACATCATTAACAAATTTTCGTATAGTTCTTAATCTCTGTGAACCATCAACAATTTCATAATCAGCTATACCGAATCAGGTTTTTGCTTCAATGCAACAAACAAAAATATATTGAATAGGTATTCATAAAAAAATACTCTCAATAAATTGAGATGCTATATCATCACTTCGATGATAGCCCCTTTGATAGGGGGGTATAAACCATCTAATTCTCTTCTTTTTTTCCTCTACTTTGATCTCCTGATCATTATTTTCTTCTTCGTCTCAAGCTTCATTATAATCAAAACGATCAAGAATTTCACCAATATTCGGATCTCACACTTGATATTTATATTCATCTCGATATTTTATAATTTCTTCTTCGATTGCTTTATAGTCTGTCATTTGGACTAATATAGAAGATAAAAAATGTCTTATTAAACAGAGAACTTAGTTAGGTGCTTTTTTATACTCTCAGCAATAACCTCTCACAACCTTACAGGAACTGCATTTCATATTTGTTTTGATATTTTTTGAATGGACATAGTTCAATTCCCGTCAAAAAACTCATAATCCATTGGGAACGTTTGAAATAAACTAGCCTCCCTTAATGATATAGCCCTGTTCTGTTCGGGATGTCAGAATCTACCGTTACCGAATCAAGTACACCATGTCGTCATAGTTGGAGCTGGTTTGTCCCATCTCATTCTAGCATAAACATTTGGAAGATATGTCTTTCAACTATCTTTTTTATGACATTCAGGTATTAAAGATTGATCTTTTACATCCAATAGACTTCATCAGTTTTTTGGTATTGCATCTAATCTTCTTTTATTGAGATCATTTAAATCTCTTGCTCTATGTAAATTATCTTTTTTAGAGATTTCTCAGGCTTTTATTTTTGAGAGCTTTCATATAGTCTCTCTAACCGTAACAGGAGTTTTATGTGTCTCTGGTATTAATTTTATTTCTCAATATCTTGACGCTAACAAAACAAGTCTTCTTCTTGTTTGTGGTATACCATATTTTGTACAGTCCACCACTGAATAGGAAACTTTATATCAATTATCCTCCAATGTATTAATAAAATAAGAAAACGACGGATATTTTTTTTCATCAATCAGTCATGCGACATTTTCCATTGATACTATCTCTGGTTTAACTTCTTTTATCAGATCTGCAAATTTTCTGATAGGACTTTTTAATTCAACATCTTCGTTGTTAAAATATTGGCTTTTTTGTGTATTCATTAGGGAAAAGGGCTGACACGGAGCACATCAAACAAGAATTTTTATATCTGAATCTTTTCAATATAACTTTTTTATTATACTTCATTTTACATCCTTTATATCCATATCAAGAAATTTTGAATTATTGTTTTTTTCGAAAGCATATTTACATAAAGGATCAAAGTCAATACCAGCGACAACGTTAAAACCCTGATTAACAAATCAATGTGTCAATCATCAAATTCCACAGAACAAATCTACAACTTTGATGTTTTTCTTATTTTTCATAATACAGTTATACAAATAATTTAAACAAATTAAAGTTCTTCTTTTAAAGACAAATAATAATCAATTATAATTTAGTCACTATTCCATATGAACTACTTGATCTGGGCTACTTCCTTGCTCTTTTGGGTTAAGTCATAGTTTTTCTTGGAGATATTTTAGTTTGAATTTATGTTCTACTCAAATAATCTCAGACCATTTTCTTACATAAATCTTTTTCCTTCAATCTAGAGTATTCATAGCTAGTCATTTGTTCTTTTCTCAATGAGGTTTCATTGAATCTATTTTTTCAGAAATATGAGAATCGTAATCATTTCATATTAAATAGAACTCTCGATATGTATTCTCATCATTACAGATACTTTCCTTTAAAATATCATCAGCATATTTTTCAATTTGATCATATTCTGTTTTTCATAATGTAATTTTGGGTCTTTTAATTTCAACAACTATATTTCTTCTTACTGTCTCAGATTCAGAGGATGTCTTTACCAAAAATAAGTCTAGCTCTTTTTTTGATGTACTTGTGATCTCAGGATCATCTATTCCTAGTACATCTGTCGCATATTTATACAAAGTTTTTTTTAATTGTCATTCAGTATTAACAAATAATCTGAATCCTTCTCAAAATATCCAAGGATTATTATTTAAAACACTTTGAAGATGTTTTACCTCAAGCGTTTCTTTTTCATATTCATATAATAATGCTTCTAAATCACTTATCACATCTAACCTTTTTTGTACTTCAGCTGTGGTTCTGACAATATTTGTTAAATTGGTACGTTCTAATAACGCTTCCAATGTATCTTTATCTTCTTGCTCTAATCAAAAAACTTGTTCAAGAATCTTTTTTATAAGATTCCCATCTTGTGAAGACAATAGTGCTGCAAAAATAGTACATACAAATTTACGATCTGTTTCAGAGGCTCAGACAAACAAACCTGGGGCAATAATATATACTTCTTGTAAAAGCGAGTCATAACCTTCAGTATCATAGATATCATAATCTGACAAATTTGGTATGGACTTTTCTGTATGTAAGTCTTTTATTATACTTTCACTATTGGTTTTTAATATAGGTCTTCTAATACCAGACAACTTTACTTTAATTTCATCTATTATTTTCTTTTTAATTTTATTTTTTGCATTTAAATGTAAAGGCAGTCATTCTTTATTCTCTTCTAAACTATTTTCATCTCCTGCTTCAAAAATAGAAGAATAGATATAAACTGAATGTCGAAAATTATCTCTATTTTTATTAAATCATGTCGTTTTGGTGAACAATTCTGAAGATGCTCTATCTTTATAAACAAAAAATCTAGAAAACTCTTTAGGTTTTTCCAATCGAACAATAATTGATACGTCTAATGTGTTAGTATCTAACTGCTTTTGAAGTTCCGATGAAAAGTCTTTATTTGTGAAATTTATTTCATCTTTGATTATTTTAGAAATATCAATAGGGACTCCATTAACACAGATACTTAAGCTTTGGTCTCATTTTAGAAACCATCAAAATTCTAATGAAAGATATTTATAAAGATCCTCTCATAATGCTGATGACATAATAAGATCAATATTTTCTAATTTTACTTCAGTTCATGAGACACTAGTAGTGGTATCAGAGACATTAATCGCGGTATCTTTTTTGAGGATCATTTTTTTATTTCAAGACAATACCTCTATACTATTAGCAAATCGTATAAACGAATATCTTCATCTGCCAAGTTTCCCGTGAGGAAGTGTTTTATCATTTTCATCCTTATCAGACAATTTACTCGAAGATAAAAAGTATTTTGTTTCAGTACTTGAAAAATCTCGTCCACATCCATCATCCTTTATAATAATAGAATTAATACTTTTTAGAGCTTGAGTTGGGACATCATAAAGAATATCTACTTTTTTTGCTCATGCATCGAAAGAATTCCAAATATATTCTCAAATAGACTTCAAAGGTTCTTTCTTATAACCCTTCAATTCTGTTTCAATAGACTGTTTATTTAGCTCAAGATTGTTTTCTTCAGGCATAGGATTTTCTAATTAATAAATAAACCGTTATATAAGATCTTTTGCGTAATTTAGCCCACCGTACTCTCTTCAACTATCTTAATCTCCTCATCAGTCAGTCCATATAATTTATACACTATCTGATCTATTTCTTTCTCTAGTTGACTTATATCAGCTTTTGGATCACCTTTCTTTATTGCCAAAATGCTCTTTGCAATATCACGGATATTATTGTGTAATGTTATCGAATTGTTATTTAAAAAATCAATATTTACTATTGGCAATTCACGTATATCCTTCAATCTAATTTGTGGTGTTCATCTTCATAAATTTTTTATTTTTTCGAATTTACGTGCATAAAAAGTAATTAATTTTGAATTTAAAATTCATAATAGGAAAAATATGGAATAATTATTCCAAATATTCTGCTTATTAGGCATCACAATTACATATAAACTCAAATCAGCACATACAAATTGATCTGTATATGTAGCAGTTATGCGAGAATCCGACAATCTAACAAAAATTTTAGGAGATTTAAAACATTCTAAATCTCAAAGTCATATAACCATTGGAGTTCTCTTTCATTCTGCCTTAGCTAATTGTATATAATCTTCATTTAATTTATCCCTTAATTTTAAATCATATCTTACGAAAAAATCGTTTTTTATAGGTAAGTACGGTCATTGGACTGATTTGCTTCATTCTAACAGTGGATAATCTATTTCTAATTCTGGTTTTGGAATAACAAATTTATCTTTTTGTCATGTAAAAGTTATGCATGTTCTTATATTATTATTTCATAATAAATCTTTTATTTGTCCATTTTTTTCTATTTTATCTCTTAAGACATCTAATCCTTCGGAAACGGGTGGGATAATTTCGAGTGTCTTTAGATATTTCTTTTGTTGAACAGAGCCGTTATAAATAAATTCTCAATCTTGTATAGATTTCCATTTTATGAAATTTTCTTTGTTCATTTTTTTTGTATATTTCAATATTACTTGATAACTACCGACTCATTCAAACGCATTCACATTTGATACTATTTCAATTATGCTACTATTTTCTAACAGATACTTTCTTATATTTTCAAATGGATTGCTATAAAAATTCGTATCAATTATGAAATTGATTATTCATTGATTACCTGTCAAATTGAGTGCCATTTCTAAAAAGAACATAACTGTATTAAATCTTCATAATTTTTTTTTATCTTCTATGAAATTATATGATTTTTTGAAAGTTTCAATAATATCACTCGTTTTATCATTTCAATGTGACTGTCTAGAATAATAGCTGATATATGGAGGATTGCCAATACAAATTGAAAAACCATCAATTCCAAACATCAGCTCACTATCAAAGAATTCACTACTTTCTTTTGTATCAAATGGATCCCACTGCATGATCTGTCTATTTCTAGGGTCAGTATTCTGCTTAACCAAAACCTCTATATATTCCTTCTGTTCTTTTCTGTTGTTAAAATGCTGTTTGACAGTAAATCCACAAAGCTCTTGTTGAGCCTTATAAAATTCCTTTTTCAATAATTCTTTTTCTGATTTCTTTTGAGTACCAAAATATTTTTTTCTTAAATTATTTAGTTCGTCAATCAAATCTTGTTTAGTAAATAGACTTCATCATTCCAATGGTATCAAAGTGTTAGCACATACGAACTTAAAGTCCAAATTTGGCAATGGTTCAGGCTTATCAGCATCTACTACCAAAGATAGCCAGAATCTCAATCTAGCAATATCAATCGCTCATTGTTCTATATCTACGCCATAAATGTTGTTTTGGATAATGGACTTTTTGATTTCATAATCACTTTCAAATTTCAACTCAAAAGCATCTATGAGATACCTTCTCAATCAGAAAATTTCATGTAATATCCCCATAGGGAATGCTCATGATCCCACAGCAGGATCTAGCACTTTTATCTTTTTCAATAAATCATTGGTTAGTATGATATATTGCTCGAATAGCTGAAATTCTTCTTGTGATAATTTGGTTTCCTCTTTTAATAAATGATCATCTTTCAACCTAAACAATTCTCTGATTATCTTTTCAATCTGTTCATCACTTTCATTGGGTCTTGCTTCTTTAATCCCATTGATCAGATAGTAAGTCAGACTTTCTTTGGTCATATAATGAACTATCTCTCTTGGAGTATAAAAGGCACCAAATTTTTTATTCAGTTCCTTGCCAACATCTACACTGATTATCTTATCGGGATCTTTGGATTTAGCTTTCGCCTTTTCATATATATCACAAATCTCCTCAATATTATCTTTGGATACGGATATCATCGTTTCAAATATTTTACCCAGCATTTCAGGATCTACAGCTATTTCTCTATCGTATGGATCATCTTCGTGGATGGTGAAATTATATCTATCAAATGTATCTATAATCTTTTCAAATATTTCATCTTTTGGATTAATGAAAGTGTTTTTTCGGTCATATTCTTGTTCAAAAAGTCATCAGTTGAGATATGGTATTTTCAAATCAAACCTTTCGTAAACATCAGTATTCCTTTCATTACTCAATGCTTCATAGAACAACGGTTCTAGATAATCATTGTAAAAGCTAGATTTATGTTCTCATTTATGTAAATCTCTTGGTCATTTATAGTCATCAAGTAGAAATTTCATAAAATCTTTTCTTCATTCTCACCACTCTTTTTCTATATGGACACCAAGTCGTCCTTTCTTTTGAATAAAATACAAAAAAATAATTTTTCACATTAATGTTTTGGTGAAAGTAACTAGATCATTATCTTTTCAGAGCATAATTTCATATGGTTTAAGCTCTTTGTATAGTTCCAAGAATAAATTCAAGTATTGTTTGAAAAATTCCTTTCTGACTACCTCTACATCAAACCTTGAAATCAGGTCGTTCAAGTCTTTTACAATTCATTTTGGATTTTTTATTAGATAATCATTAGGAGTCTTTACCTTTTCGTGTGATCATAGAAGAAATGAATATCTTTTGGCATTTGAATTTATTTTATCTCGTCCCTCATATTTTGAAGTCAGTAATGATAATCTCCATGAGTCAGTATCAGCACTGTAAAAGACTATCAAAGCATTGTCTTTTTGATGGTCATGAAGTATCTTGAAAGCGTCTTTGGTTAGAGTAATTCTAGGATCACTGATAGATGTCTGCTGTATTTCCATCACTATGACTTCTGTATCATCTGCAAATTTAATCTTTCCCAATTGGTACATACTATCTTTGACAAAATATTTAGTCTGTCTCTCAAACTGCATAGGTTTGATTTCTTGGACAAAATTAGGACATATTTTTGTCTGTAAAATTCTTAAAAAATCAGATCTATCATAGCTTGCATTAAAAAACATAGATTATTTTGTAATATGATAAATTATTTCCATAAACTTTTTCGATTGTTAGGGAAAGTAGTGTCAACATTAGGATATCTTTCTAATAAACTTTCGATATCATTAATAAATCAATTTTCTGCCTTAATTTTTCATAGTAAGTTATGCATTATACAACAGACATGGTAGAGTGTATCGTATTTTTGATCTAATATTGGTTCTATTTCCCTTACTCTTGCTATTTTCCAATTTCTTTTATCAAAAAGTTTATTATGATGACAACAAATATTTCTTACATCTACTAATGTTTTCATCCAGCTCCACATTTTCCTCTCATCTAAGTTATATTGTTTTGCTACATCCTTCTGAATTTGAATATCTGCCAAATATCTATACATCTTCACAACTTGTCCAAAGGTGAAGACTTCAATCATATTCCAAAATGGTGGATTTTTAGGATCCTGATGTTTATCAATATATTTTTGTACATGCTCATACTTACTAAATCCAGACAATATCCCAGTCAATATAGGCAATATACTTTCTATAAATACTTTTGGTGCATTACCTTCTGCTAATGCTTCAGGATCATTGAAATTATTTTTGTCTTCCCATCGTGTGTTTCATAACTTTTGACATGTATGTTGACAGAATATATTTTTAAATGAATTTTCTATGTAAATAGTATATGAAAACAAAAGAACTCTTAAATTATGATCAAAATCAAAGTCTTGTATAATACGAGATCGATTTGTTCATTCATTGAATTTTCTGTTTCCTTCAGCATCCGCATTTCGATATGGACGGAAATATAACATTATTTTAAAATAGGAATGATGGGTAAGAAATGTTATAATTTTCTCTTTTTCCTGATCCATAGTTAGTCATTTAGAAAGCAGGTTATCATACTGTTGTTCTGCCGTCAATATCGGGAAAGTAAACTTTGTTGCCATTTAGATTTGTATTTTGGATAAAAATCAGTATTATAGTACGTGACAGCACCACTCACGGGATCGCAAGACCGCACCAGAGTGGTCTTTTTTTTATTTTATGAATTCTTGAGATATTATTAAATCCTGACTTTCCTCATCGTAATTATTTATCGCATCAATAATTCATTGGAGATACTTTTCAGATATTTCTTTAATAAGCTTTTTAACTTCATCTTCAAAGTTATTAGGAGTTATCTTTCTTATGGTCTTCATGTAATATAATGGTAAGGCTCTATATTCAATAACTTGCTGAAGTTTCTTGAAATATGGATTCTTTGTTATTTCAAATATCTTTTTAACGTTATCTAAGGCTTTTTTCTCCTGTGAATTCAATTCTTGAATCTTAGCTCATTGTTTTATATCCTCCTTAAGAGTATTATATGCCATATAGAAATCTTTCGAAACATCTTTTGGTTCTTCACTTAACTCTGCTTTAAAGAGATCAAAAGCATCCTCTATGGTAATAGGCACCGTTTGTTGTAATTTCTGATCATAGAATTGAAAAATAAGGTTATTCCCTTTCTTTGCAAAAAGTATAACTCATAGTTTATCTTTCTTTTCTTGTCTTTGAAGTTTTGTCCTTTCGGGGATAACTTCTAATTTTTCCAAAAGTTTTGGATCTTCGATTTTGGCATTTTTAAAATCATTTAGATAACTTGTATCTCGAGATTCTCAGTCATCTTTTACATTTTTCATTATTTCTCTTTTGTAGAATGAGCTTACTTCCTCATCATCAGTAAGAGTCTTAACATCGATACCAAGAATTGTTGCTATCATTTTTATCTTCAGTGTCGATATTTTTTTAGTATTAGTATGTTTCTCTCATACAAGAGATGGAAAATAATTATAGATATGTAGTGTATCATAGACTTTCTTATTGATACGATTGATACGCCCTATTCTTTGGATCACTCTTGTAGGATTATATGGAATATCATAGTTAACTATAATTCCTGCTCTATGAAGATTATATCCCTCTGATATTGCATCAGTACCCAATAGAACATCGTAATCATCCTTCCATTCTGATAATTTTATTCCTGCATCGAAATTGTATTTTATGCTTTTCTTAAGTTCATCTGTTTTACTTGCTCAAGTCACCTTGAGTGTGCGAAAAGTCCCTTTTAATTTCTTTTCTAGATAATCAATGGTTGAAGCGTACTGGGAAAATACCACTATCTTCCTCTCTTTTTGTTCTTGTTGAAGTTTAGCTAATTTTTCGACAAAGACATCAAGTTTTGGATCGTAATCTACCTGCTCCCATTCGTAAAGCAATGCCTCCAAAAATTCTTTGTCTGCATTCATATCTTCTACAAAATCGCCATTAATGTCTTTCATATCAATCAATATACCTTCCTTCTTTTCCAGTAATTCTTTAATCTCTTGTTTTTCTATTTCATCAAATACAAAATCATCTAATTCATCGGTCAAATCCTCAATAGTAGGAAGTCCTCATTTTTTGATCACAGGAGCTCATGAAAGAGCCTTGATGTATCACTGCATCTGATTAATGGATGAAATGAGTGATTTAAGAGTTTCTCTAAATGCCTGAATAGAACTTTCAAACCTAGAAACAAGCAATCTTCTCATAAAGAACGGCATGTTCCTTTGTCTTCCTTCCAAAAGCATATAATTATATCACAAAGTATTTTCTATTTGTTCTGCATATTTATCGAGACTTTCCTTCTTTAGATATCACAAAGCATTATACCTTGCTCATCTAAAATTAACAGGCTTTCAGTTATTATCAACCTCTGTTAATCTTTCTAGAGTACTCACGTACAAGTCAGTTAATTCTCATAGATCGAATTCAAGTTCTTTTGGATCATCAACCTTTGAAAATTCATATCATTGTTTTGTAAGATCTTTTTTGTAGGCAATAATCTTTTCAAGATCGACTCTTGATCTTCTTACAACCACAGGTCAGATAAGTTGTCTTATTTCATAAGCGATTTCTTTAATACTTTCCATCATCTCTGTATTATCTGTCTCCATGTCCCTTTGATTTTTTCTAAGCTCCTCATATTTCTTTTGAAGTTCCGTAAAATCTGCTAGCAATCACTTTTTAGTATGGATCGTTGGTTTATTTGGTATTTGGAATAATTTAATCAGATTAAAGATATCGTTAGGCTGATTATTGAATGGCGTTGCTGTTAACAATACCACTTTTTTTCCCTGACAAAGTTGGTGAAGGTATCAATAGTCACTTGTATCGGAATTTCTGTACTTATGAGCTTCATCTATCAAGACAACCTCTGCTTTATGGATATTCGTACTATCTCTCTCAAATGCTTTTTGAATACTTCATGAAGAGAAGATTTCCGCATCAAAGTCAAAAGAATTCTTATAATCATTCCGTTGATCCACTAGATGTGGTGGAGCTATAATTATTGTTCTTTCTCAAATATTGTGCAATATTGTCGATCATATTATACTCTTTCCAAGACCTACTACGTCGGCTATAATCACTCCACTATGTTCTTCAATAATATGGAGAGCCTTTTTGATGGCATCTGTTTGATATTCCAAATCTTGAAAGTGTCCCTCAGTAATATCTGAAGGAAACAAGACATCCTGATTTTCCTTAAAATACTCACTCAAAAGTCTCATGTAGCAGTAATATGGTTTTGATAATTTAAGCCATGTTTCGTTTTTAAGCATTTTTACTACTTCATCCTGTTCTCATCCAGTAGTCAAAGGGACAGACTCATTATCCCATATGTTATTAAAATATTCCAATGTAGAATTGAACCCTTCAGGTTCTCTAACGACCATATTGAATTCTCCTTGTCCATGCATTCATCAGAAAGTTAAATTCCCTGATCAGGTAATCATTGTTCCAGGGAAGGTTCATCCCTGACTATAAAGTTCTGTATGCTGGAAAAGATAAATTTTTGCATGGTTTGGATTAAGTGTCTGTTTGATCTCTAAGGATCATTCCTGAATCTTTTTGATAAATATTTCCATTGCTTCAAGTGCCTCACTATCTTCAAATATATCGGTTCTATTTACAAGTTCTTTGAAATTTCTTAGAGTATCCTTGATGGATATTCATGAAGGAGAAGTAAACTTAAATTTAAGATCTCTAATAGTCTGCTCAACATCCATTCCGATCAGAATTCTTACTTTTTTATCAATCAGATTTTTATAGATCTGTTGAAATCAAGAAAAATAGAAAAATCAGACTAAAAATGACGCTTTATCTGTAGATGGAAGGATTTTATTGATTACTTCATCCAAAAACTGTTCCTGATTAGTTATTACACTTGATGATGCCATTAAATAGTGGTTTCAAATACTAAAAAAACAATTACCTACTGGGTGTATGGTGAACATATTAGAGTATTTCCACCACAATTCAACTATAAATATACAAAAGTTTTAAGCATTACACCTACATAAACGCTCATATATTAAAAATCCTTTTACATAATTAGATTAGACTCCATTCGTTCCTGATAATCCAAGTCTGACATAGTCTGAACATCAAGTTGTGTTGGCTTTCTTACAAATCCGTTATACATCAGATCCTCCATATCTTTATCTGCATTGTTGTCCTTAATCAAGGAAAGATATTGTCTATATTTTCTTGTATAGTGTTTATTCTTATGGGTACGCCTGATTGCATCAAATAAGAATTCCGCTTTTCTTAATCTCCTTAATCATTGTGCAAGCGATCTCCATTTTTTAGACTCATTTTGTTCTTTATAGCACAAATTAAGCTCTTTCCTGCAAGCAAACCATCAATTATCCTGTAAATAAAGTGTAGAGCTCCTTTTACCGCTACAGGGACAGAGAAATCGATACCTGTACCCGCCATATCTACATGGAGTTTTCTCTATTTGGATTTTATAGTCACAATTGACTGATTTTTGTGGATTATCATCATCTAGTGTGAAGTAGACCCTAATGTAGTTATGTTTGGCTCTCAAATCCAATTCGATCTCCACAGTACCTGCACTTTCCTCGTCACAAGACCGATAAAGAATTTTCTTAAAGTGATTCCCTTCTTTTAAATAGCCCAAATGTTTCAATTCTTGGATCCTAAGCTGTTTGTAATCATCCACTTTCCTTCTAACCCCAATAGTCTTTTCTTTCATGATACATTGGTAATAAAATAAAATAACCGAGATAATTTGTATAAAACACGGAATTTTGTATAGTTAATTGCCTCTATCCCCTATCACAAAATACAAAGTAACTTGTTAATGCCTCCTATTATTCTTTTAAACCTACCCTATTTATCTAACATTTTTTCCTAGAAACTCTTCTTACATGTTCATATACTGTCATCTTATTATAATCTTAGAAATAAGAGATCTATAAATCTGACTTAAAATCATCAAGTCCATACAGTATTTTCTGTTTTGGTGTTAACTTTGAGATTACATCAAAATCCTTGCCTTTCTGTTCCATATAGAAACGCATCATTTCTTGGATAAATTGTATCCTAGCATTACCTAGAAGGTTTACACGTATGTGTTCAAAAGCCTCCCGAGGCTTTCCAAATGATAGGAAATTAGACTTCAAAATCTCTTGATTCAATAGGAACAAAGGGGAAATCGGTAGGGTTCAGAAACTCTCCGATTTTTTGTTTACCTGTAAATTGTTTCTGAATATCAATTGATAAAACATTCTTTTTTCATCCACATTACCATTATTATATTTTATATTGCATTATATTTACATTTATATATATGTACACAACAATTGATTTAAAATACACGATTCACGAAATATTTCTCAAACGATTTTTTATTTTTTAGCCTTAAATAATCAAATGGATTCAATTGGAAAAAACGAGCAGATTTTAGAAGCCAGTAACGGTCAAAATAATGAAGTTTTAATTAGCAACATAAATAAAAAAATGGAAGAATTAAATTATGAAGAAATTAAAAAAACATTGTCGATATGAAACTCTCTTCTCTCCAAATATTTAACTCAAGAAATATTCGAAGAATATAAAGACAAAAAAACACAATTATGAACTACATTATTTGATATTATCAAAAGTTGTATAAAACATCCAAATTCAAAGGTAGGAATCTATGCGTGAGATGCAGAAAGCTATAATACTTTTCAAAAGATATTCACCCCAATTATAGAAGACTTTCATTGAGTAGATACAGACACTATATACGATTGAAAACTTGAACCAATAACATTAAACCTTAGAATAGATCCAAAGTCATATATAGATATGAGGATGAGAATGTGAGCGAATTTAAAATGAAGATTCCCCTCAACACAAACTCTAGAGGACAGAAAGAATATTGAGAAAGAAGTTTCCCAGATATTAGAAAATAATTTTGGGTGAAAATATTTTTCTGCAAAAGAAACTGCCCCAGAAAAATGGAAAGAACGAGGAGAAAAGGGACGAGGATTTCCATTAGAAGATGCTTATCTAAAAGATGCTGGAGTTATTACTGATTTTCGACCAGAATGATCTGGAATATGGATGGACAATCCTGAAAATCCATCCACAATTATAATCATCAACGAAGAAGATCATATCAGATTTACATGATTTGGCAGAGATATGCAAAAAATATATAATAATGTAGCGAATATTTATAATAAGCTTGATGAAGAACTAGAATTTGCAAAACATAAAAAATATGGAAACTTAGGTTCTTGTCCATCAAATATAGGACATATGTTTAAATCATGACTTAGAATAAGTTTTCCAAAAATACAACAACAATATCCATTAGAAGAACTCAAAAAAATAGCAAAAGAATATGGTTGTGAAATTAGAGGTAAATGATGAGAATCAAGTAAATCATTTGACGTAATAGAAGTTTCCAACTCTAAAAGATTTATGTCTCCTCAAGATGCCGTTATTAAACGATCTGAGCTATTGAATAGATTAACTGATATGGAAAAGTCTATATAAAGAATAATAAAATTCACCCCCACCAAATGGATATTATTTCGAACATAGAAAATCGCGGCAAAAGTCGTGATTTTTTGTTTATATAATTTCTAAAGCAGTACAATTAAAATCTTTACAATCAGAAGAATTGTTCAAAAATTTATCTCGTACAGACTGGTTTAATATTACCTATTGCCTCATCTGCCATATCAGCATCAGCATCAGTCTTGGTAGGATGGACGCGTCCATCAATATGATTGGGTGGCGCATACACAGTATAAATTTTGAGATCTCCTGTCCCAGTATTTATAAAATTATGCTTAGTACCAGCGGGCACTACAACAACATCACCAGGTACAATAGAAAACTTCTTGTCATTAAGTATCGCTTCAGCAGTTCCTGAAAGGAAGAAAAGTGTCTGTTCGACATATGGATGCGTCTCTTCTCCGACGTCACCACCAGGTGGAATACTCATTATTACGAGTTGACTTCCTGGACCAGTAAACAAAACACGACGAAAATTTCCATTTTCTTGTGTGTCTTTAATAATGTTGGTATGATAGCTCATAGGTACTACGGAGCTATTTTTTATAGTTGATGAATTAGTTGTCATAGATATCTATTGTAAAAAATAAAATTTTCTAATATATTAATGAGTTGAAAGAGTACTTCTTGTTTTTGCAAATTTAATCAGCTCCGCATTAAATTTATAAGTTTCCTCTAGAAATAAACTATGCCCACTCTTCTCAAAAGCAACAATATATGAATCTGATATTCAGACCTTCATTTGTTTTGCTAGATCGAAAGAACATATTTTATCTTTTTTACCATGCATGATCACAGTCGGAATTTTTATTTTAGCTAAATCATTTCTCAGGTCTGTATCACGCAAAGCAATTAAACATTGAGCCATTGCATACGAAGATGCGCTTAAATTAATCCCGTACAACCAATCGCGGATCCCCTTACTCAATCATGTTTCCGTAGCAGAAAATATATTTGCAAAATTAGATAAAAGCTTTGGTCTATCTTGATTATTCAAGGTAATTAAATCATCAACAGCACTCTGAGGAAGATTGTAAGGGAAATCTTTGCGTTGTGTCCAAATCGGAGCAGCTGCTCCAAATAAAGCTAATTGAGAAATATGAGCTCCATGATCTACTTCTGCGACATAACGAATCGCAATAGATCCTCCCATAGAAAAACCGCCCAAAACCGCATCTTTTATCTTCAGTGTATCCAGAACCTTTTTTATATCCAATGCGTGTACATCGTAATTATACGCTGAATAAGGTTTATCAGATTTACCAAACCCCCTCAAGGTAATACCGATTACGCGAAAATGATTTTTTATCAGATCATTATATTGATATTCATACATTTCATCGCTTAAAGGCCAACCTGGGAGCAACACAATAGGTCTACCTTCACCTACATCAGTTATATGTAGACGTACATTGGGTTCTACTTCAATATATTCTGCTCTGGTCATTCCAGATATTGTCTTTTTAGGTGTTTTTTTCATCATTTTATAGTAAACAGCAAATAAAAAATTTGAATAGATATCTGTTGTTAGGTGAATAAAATGAAAATTATTTTATACTTCCTTTACTACAATATTTTTTTAGAAAATCATTTTTATCTCCATATTTTGAAAAATCTTTTTGATGCTCTTCAGAAATGAAATCTTTTCTTTTTTGATGTTGTATGCCACATCGATAATGTTCAGTTTCTCACGCAATCTGTACCCAATAACGAACCAAACCATTTGCATATCCACAGTACATACAATATATTTTCTGAATAATATTGAGGTATGGTAGTTTAGCTCTATCCATTATCTGAATATAATCTCCACGTTTTACATAGGGTATTTTATATAGTGGGAAAAAAATACGATGATAAATCTCTATCCAAAGATCCGACACAGCAAGTGGGATAATCAATGTCCAAAGTATTGGCATAAAAATCAAGATAATTATTCTATTAGGATGTTTTATATACAACATAATTTATCAGCAAAACAATAAAGATTCATCATACAATTTACATATCAACAACAAGTATAATATATTTCCATAAGAAAGCCAACCTATAATATATATATAAGTTTGACTCTCTTCTTCTGTTATAATAACATGTCAATAATATTAAATTATACAAAAAAAATCTCCACAAGGGAGATTTTGATTATCTATATAATAATTATCTAGAACGAGAATGTTTTAAAATAGCTGGTTTATGTCCTCATCATTTTCATCCAAATCAAGTTTTATTAAATGATGGGTTAGTATTTACAAAAGGCTTTGGTGGGACAAAAGGTTTCTTTTCTGGTGATGGAGTTAAGGGTGTTTTTTTTTCTGGTTTTGATGAGTCAGCCATAATAATATTTTAACTGATAAAAATAACACACTATATATACGCATAAAAGTTATTTTATCAAAACATTTTTTAATGCTCTTATTAATCTAGTCATACCTATTCCTCCACCATATCTTGGAAAAAAATCATGAGCAAGAAATTCTTCTAATTCTTTTTCAACACGCTCCTTGCCAAAGTGGTCAAAAAGTTTTTGAGCGTACCCACCATTGGATATAGTATAAAACCTTTCTCTCATAATAATAGGATCCACTTCTCTTTGTGCTGAACCAATAGTTTCCATTCAGCAAAGAATTATATCTACTTTATTTGCTAAATCTCCCGATCTTTTCATATTTCGGAATGGATGAGTATATTCAGGAAAATAGCTAATGAAATGTACTGGTTTGTTATGGTTTTTTCGTAAAGACATTTCATGAGTTGTATTCAATTCTTTTGTAATAAATAATTCTGCCGTTTCTCAATATGTTGCCATACTAAATTGTTCAATAGTTCAAAAGCCAAGATAAACCAGTAATTCTTGTTCTAATTGAATCAAATCATTCATATCTCCTTTTGCTTCAAATTCAAACATAGGAAAAATAGTTTCGTGTCTTCCAGGAATAGGATTAGGCTCTTGTCTATAACTTGTGCTGACACAAAATACTCAAACAAATTCTGGATGTGTCAGTAATTCATATTCCAATCGCATCTGTCCTGTCTGTGGTAAAGGCCATTTTTCTCATTGATAGTCGAAAGTTGCAATAGTATCAGGATCTTCACATGCTGCAAGGATACTCAGTCTATCCTGCGTATGAACTTCCAAATATCATTTTGATAAAAAAAAAGATCTCAATAACGAGATCGAATTATGAAAATCTTGTGTTGCTACATACCCCATGCTTTTATAATTAAGTTATAAAAATGGGGGGACTTTTGGAAAACCTCCATCAGGATAGATTTTCAGATAATAAATACAAGCGAAAAAAAATTATTTCTTTATAAGTGCTTCTTTTTGTGGTTTTGATACTTTTTTTATTTTAAATTCTAGCTTAGATGCAGTTTTTTTATTTACAGTTCTTTTATACCAGACAAGTGTAACCGGACGTCTATATTTGGTATATTTCGCTCAAATTTTTGAAAAATTATGATCATAAATTCTTTTATCTAAATCATTGGTTATACCAGTATATAGAGTATCATCACTGCATCTTACCATATAAACAAATCGCATTTTGTAATATATATTTAAAAAATTATTCCAAACAGATATCTCCCCTTTTAGTTAATTCAAGAAAACAATCTTTAGTTGCTTCTATATCAGCCATTGCATCATGAGCATTGGAAAATTCTTTATCAAAAAGGTGAGTATATAACAATCCCAGTCTTGGTCTTTTTTTTGGCAAATCTGAAATATGATTTATGTCTTTCATAGTACAAAAAGTTTTAATTCTATCCCAATCATATTGTCTATCTATTCTTTCGCAGTCTTGTTGTAACATTCTAATATCAAATGAAATATTATGTCCAATAATATGATCAGATTTATCTATATATTGGAGAAAATCATCGATATAGCTGTCGATATATCAATATTTAGCTACCATAGATTTACTGATTCCATGGACGTTTTGTGCAAAGAAATTTATTTTGGTAGTGATATTCATGTATTGATTGATTCTTTTCTCTTCATGAAATTTTTTTCCATCAAATATCCCATATATAGCGGCAAATTGAAGAATCTGATCCGTAGAAGAAAGTCATGTAGTCTCTGTATCAATAAAAATCAGAGAGATTCATTTTTGTTTCTTGGGCATATAATGTAAGAATAAATAAATAGTGACTATGGGTATAAATAATACGATAGAATAAATCAATAGAGAGACATAATTTTTATTAAAAAACACCATAAATCTTTTATAAAAGATTCCCTTGATTATTTATTGATTTTATATATAACTCTCATTGAGTTAAGTACTCAAATTTTATTATTTTTTTTCAAATTACAATGGCTACAGGTACAGTAAAATTTTTCAACACAACTAAAGGTTTCGGTTTCATTACTCCTGAAGACGGAAGTAAAGATGTTTTCGTACACATTTCTGGATTAACTGAAGGAACTACTATTGAAGAAAATGACACAGTTTCTTTTGAAACTGAAGAAGGACAAAAAGGAATCAACGCAATAAATGTAGAAAAAATAGACGCAGCAGTCTAATTACATATACATTTCACGATTGAACACGAATTACACAAAAATCTCAGCCTATGCTGAGATTTTTTTATTATTTTTAAAGTTACTATTTTTCAGAACTAATTAAATAGCTTATGTAGCTAAAATAGAAAGAAAATCAAATAATTTTATCACATACGTCAGATGCACGCCACGAGATAGTAATCGATTCGTAGATAAAGAAGTAAAATAGAACGAGACGAAGTGGGACCCGCCACAGGTGGGACGGAGTCGAGTTGGTAGGTCATGTATATTTAAAATATATATTCTGAGTTTTGCATCTGTCTAGAGTTTTTTGCTTCCTTTTTGAGGCAATGTCAAAAAGGAAGTCCAGCGAAGCGTTTAAAAAATAAATAAATATAAATTTTTATGAAAAAATAATTATATCTCTTTTGAACTTAATTCAAACCATCTATATTCCTTCTGATCAAGCTGACGAAGAATAATTCATAGTGCATCAGACAAGTCCTTAATATCATCATAAGCAACATCTTTTTGCTCAAATATACGATTAATTTCATCTCTCTCTTTTTCCAATATATGAATTTCCTTGGTAAGTTGGTCTAATTCACGCTTCTCACTATATGAAAGTTTATTTTTGGTTTCAGGTTGTAAGTTTCAAGTTACAGGTTTTCAACTCATCTGTTCCTTGTTCCCCGTTCCTTGTTCCCTGTTCCTTGTTCCTTGTTCTTTATATTCCGAATATGTCCCCCAAAAATCTCTTACTACACCGTCTCATTCAAAGATAAATAGATGATCAGTAATTTTATCCATAAAAAACCTATCATGAGATATTATAATCAAACAGCCTTTATATGTCATTAAAAAGTCTTCGAGAACACCCACAGTGATTAAGTCTAAATCATTGGTTGGTTCGTCAAGAATAAGAAAATTTGGACGTGTTTGTAAAATGCTCAAAAGATGTAATCTTCTTTTTTCTCCACCACTCAAATTTTCTGCAAAAATATGTTGTTGATTTGGCGGGAAAAGAAATTGTTCAAGTAATTTACGATCATGGACAATATCAGATACTCTTTTATCTTCAGAAAAATGTACTTCTTTTTGTTGATAATGTCAGAATACAACTGTCTCCCCTGATTGTATCGTTCATGAATCTATAGACTCTTCATCTATAAGCATACGGACAAATGTAGACTTTCCTACCCCATTTTTTCCTATGATACCGATACGTTCGTTATGTCTAAATTCATGAGAAAAATCAGACAAAATCTTTTTGTCTCCAAAAGTTTTATTAATATGTTTAAGTTTAAGAATCTTTCCTCACAAATGTCTTGCCTGGACAGACAAAGTAAGTTTTGCTTGTTCGTCGAAAACAAGATCTTTCAAAGTATCATAACGATCATTGATTACATCAAATCTCGTTGATCTAGAATTAGATTTTGTTTGTCTTCCACTTGGTGATTTTTTAATTCGACTCAATTCTTTTCTATAAAGCTGTTTAAGTTTATGTACTTCTATCCTTTCATTTTCCTCACGGATTGCTTTTTGTTCGAGATAATACGAATAATTTCCAGGAAATACAATTATCTTTCCTCTGGTAAGTTCAAATATATGAGTACACACCCTCTCTAGAAAATATCTATCATGAGTCACCATAAGCAAAGTTATACGTTGATTTTTAAGATATCGTTCAAGCCATTCTATCATATCCAAGTCCAGATGATTGGTAGGTTCATCAAGAATAAGCATTTCTGGATTCCCCATCAACGTCTTTGTCAAAGCAACACGTTTTTTTTCTCATCACGACAAAGATCAAATAGTCTGATCAAGATATGGTTTTATACGCAACTTATTAATAGCAATATTCAATTCGACTTCTTGTTCTCGATGTTGCATAGTGTCAAAATCAAATAAGAGTTCACGTACAGTCTGTGTATCATTTAATTTAGTATCTTGAGAAAGATATCAAATGCGAACTCATTCTCTTCGTTCAATCGCACCATCACTCAAATCTATTTGTTTCATAAGCACCTTAAGTAAGGTAGACTTACCAGCTCCATTTTTGGCAACCAAAGCGATTTTTTGTCATCTAGAAATAGTAAAATCTACATGATCGACAAGGATTTTTGATGTATATGATTTGGTAAGATCGGTAGCCTTGAGATAAAGCATTATATAAACGATAAGTTAAATAGTTTCAGTAATCAATTCTTCAATATAGCCCAGCAACTGATCTTTTCATCTTTTCGTTACATTGGAAATAGAAAATATTTTAGGCATATGAGTTACAACACTAGTAAGTTTTTCTTTCAACAAACGAGAATGAAGACTAAAAGATTTTTGTGTAGCCTTATCTATTTTGGTCATTACAATATCAAAAGGAATATTTTTCTGATCCAAACTATAGATAAAATCGAGATCAATATTTTGTGGAGGAATATTTCCATCAATGAGGACGAAGACTCTATTCAAAGACTCTCTTCCAAGAAAATAATCATGAGTAATTTTTATCCAATGTTCTCTATTTTTCTTTCCCGTCTGTGCATACCCATATCAAGGTAAGTCGACAAGATATCGATTATCATTCATTAAAAAATATCCAATCAATTTTGTCTTTCCTGGAGTAACCGATACCTTAGAAAGTTTACTATGGTTAGCGAGCATATTTATAAGTGATGATTTCCCGACATTTGATCTTCCAATCATCGCAAATTCAGGAAAACCCGTCTCAGGACATTCACTAAGTTTTGATGCGCTTTTTATGAAAGTAGCCGTACGAATAAGCATAGAAAACCAAGAAATAATAAAGTGAATATATAGTATAGAAACGTCTGCGAAAAAACAGACAAAATACAATTTATAAAAAAATTTAATAATTTACTAAATCACATACGCCAGATGTACGACTAGACGCTCTCTATATTCGAAGCAATTTATTCGAACGAACCGAAATGGGGTCCCACAGTATTTCGCTGTGGGATGGAGGTGAGATGTAATCTGTCCGTTTTGAAACGACAGTTTGTCGGATTTACATCTGGCTAGCGTTTTTTGCTTACTTTTTGCGGCAATGGCAAAAAGTAAGGCCTAGCCGGCAAGGCGATAGAAAAAAATAGTCTAGCGAAGCAAAAAATATGTTTTTCTAATTTTTCTTGAATAACAATAAGACTTTCTTATAGTTCACTATCTATATTTTATAATTCTTTGTTTCACTACAATGGCTTGAAATCAAAATTCAGTAATACTTCGTTTCGATGATGTATCTTTCGCATATAACGATGGGAGACACCCTATTCTCATAGATAGTGATTTTTCTATTCGTGAAAATACCAAAATTACCATCATGGGACAAAATGGAGCTGGAAAAACAACAATATTCAAAATGATTACCGGAGAACTTACTCCACAAAAAGGAAAAATTAATATTATACAAGGAAAAACAATTGCCATCTCAAGACAAGTTATTCCTAGAGACCAATTAGGATTATCTATCAAAGAATTTTTTGAAACAGCATTTAAAGAAAAAGATTATCAAATAGATAGAAAAATAACTGAAGTACTTAATGTAGTTAATTTTAATGCACCTATGAATAAACCTATAAAAGAATTTTCTGGATGACAACAGGCAAGACTCTTGTTGGCCTATGCATTGATTCAACATCCCGATATTCTCCTTCTTGACGAACCAACAAATAATCTTGATGGAACTGGAATCTGAGATCTTATTACATTTTTATTGTCTTATGATAAGACAGTCGTAGTTATTAGTCATGATGCAGATTTTTTGAATCTCTTTACTGATGGTGTATTATATTTAAATAGATGAACAAATAAGGTTGAACAATATTGGTGAGATTACTACGATGTAGTAGAACAAATCGCTGCACAAATAGAAAAAGATCAAATGCAAAATGCAAGAGCTGAGAAAAAAATCGTAGATGCGAAAGAAAAAATAAATTTCTTCTCAAATAAATGATGAAAAATGCGTAAACTTGCAAGCAAGATGAGAGACGAAGTTGAAGAAGCTGAAGAAAATAAAGTAGAAGTAAGAAAGGATGATAAAACTATTACTGGATTTTCTATCCCATTTGAGAACTATGTATGACCTATAGTAACTATAAATAAAGTATGATTAATGAATGCGGTACATGAAGTAGTAAATCACAAATTACCACTTGTAATAAAAAAACACGATAGATATATGTTTGTAGGTCCAAATGGAATCGGTAAATCTACATTACTCAAAAGACTTATGATGATTCATGAACATAAAGCGGGAATTATGAAAGAATATAAAGCAATAATAGAAGATAAAACAAAAGATATTATTATTAAAGAGCCAGACACTACACATCCAGAAGAAGAAATAGCAATGATTCACAATAAAGTAAAGGTAGGATATTATAGTCAGGATTTTGATGCATTAGATATGAATAAAAATGTACGAGATACATTAGAAGAAGTAGCTGAAGGAGTAAGCGATCAAGATATTTATCGTGTAGCAGCACAATTTCTTATCACAAAGGATTTATTTAAAAATTCTGTTTGATCACTTTCTGAATGACAAAAATGACTCCTCTGTTATGCAAGATTTGTATTACAAAAACCACATCTCCTTATTCTCGACGAACCAACAAATCATATAAATTTCCGTCATCTTCCTGTTATTGCCCAATCACTCAATAAATATGAATGAGCTATGATTATGGTGAGTCATGACAAATGATTTACTGATCAACTAGAAAATCTTCACATAATCGATTTAGGTAAATTATTGAAATAAACAGACTGATAGCAAAATATTCGTAAAGAATTTTCCTGCTGGAAAATCTGCTCTGATTGTCTAGTAGGGAAAAATGAAATGGCGGATCATTTTTCCTAGATTTTTTTGCTTACTTTTTGCAGCAATGGCAAAAAGTAAGGCCCAGCCGGCGAGGCGATAAAAAATGAATTTATAAAAAAAGGCGAATGTTATTCGCCCCTACTACTGTAATGTCTTACAGAGTTTTTTTTATATACATTAATTATCTATGTTTTGGTTTACCCATACCTCTAAAATATCATTGTGAACTTGAGGGTTTTGCTGAACTTCTGCCATCTTTCTGTCATCTACTATCAGGCTTTTTTCATTTATATCCACCAGTTGACGGTCTACTGTCTGATCTACCCTTTGAAGAAGGTTTACGATCCCCTGCCAACAATGGAGCTCAAGGTCTTGATGGTCTACGTTCATGGTGTTTATGATTAGGATTACTACGATAGTTATTTTCGCTCTTAAGAGATTTTTGTTCATCAGATGGATATATTTTACTATATGTCTTTGTAAAGCTTTGGCGTTTTGGTACCTGTGGTCTTTTTCATCATCATTTTTTATCAGTAGATCTATTTAAACGAAGGTTTCCATATGATCACATTTTGTCTTGTTCAACAAGATATTCTGATGGTTGAATTCTGATTCTATGTATTTTTTCTATTTCTTTGAGTAATGAATACTCTAATGGCGAAACCAACATAATAGCCTTTCCGCTTGCTCAAGCTCTTCCCGTTCTTCAAATTCTATGAATATAACTTTTTGGATCAGCAGGCACATCAAAATTAATAACTAGTCAAACATTTTCCATATTGAGTCCTCTCGCAGCCACATCTGTAGTTACAAGTACTTGAGTTTCTCAAGCTTTAAATGCATTGAGAGTAGACTGTCTTTTTCCTTGAGCCATATCTCAATTTAAAAGTCCAGCTTTGAATCAATCTCAGATTAAAATATTATGAATAGTTTTGGTATTTCTTTTAGTATGTGTAAAAATAAGTACTTTATCTTTTGCGTGTGCTTTGATAAGTTTTACGGTATTAAATAATTTTTGTTCATGTTCTATAGCAAGAAACGTATGATTAATTTTATCTACAGTCACTCATTCACCTATTTTGATAAATTCATAAGTCGAAACATGATCTTTAATAATAGCTTTCATCTCATTATTCATAGTCGCAGAAAATGTAAACGTTTGTTTTACATTTTTGAGATGAGCTCGTATTTTTTTAATATCACGAACAAATCACATATCCAACATTCTATCTACTTCATCTAAGATAAAATATTCAGCAACATTGATGTTGATTACCTTTTGATTCATAAAATCCATCAATCTACCTGGAGTAGCGATAACAATTGCAGGATTTTTTTTGAGAATATTTTTTTGAATAAGTGGACTTGCTCATCCATAGAGACAAGCAAAACTTACTCCATAAAATTTTGTAAGATTTCTAATTTCTTCTCCTATTTGTACAACAAGTTCTCTCGTAGGAGCGAGAATAAGTGCTTGCAAAGTTTTTTTATTTGTATCAATTTTATTGAGTACAGGAAGGAGAAATGCGGCAGTTTTTCCAGTTCATGTTTGAGATTGTCAAACAATATTTTTTCCACTTAAAGCTATCTTCATAACTTGTGCTTGAATAGGTGTAACCTCTTTATACCCTACAGCGTCCAAAGATTTTAATAATCAAGCTTTTAATCAAAATTCACTAAATAACATGTAATAATTTTATAGGTAAAATAAATAATATTTTGAGATGTGATGATATTGCTTTGTCAATCAATGTCAAGGATTGCTTATAAAGCAATAGATATGATCTATTATTGATTTAACTCATTTTTTGGATATATTTTAGAGACCATACAATGGGTTTTTTATTTAAAATAAAAAATGATATTACAATTAATTATTTTATGAATTTTAATAGTCATATCACCACTTGTACCACCCATATTGGTTCCTCTAAGTTATTCATATACAGGAATTTTATTAGCACAACAAATAAATCCACGAATAATATCAATAGTTAGTGTGGGAGCTTCCACCTTATGAGTAATAATTATCCGAAAACTACAACATCATATCATTATGAAACTTACTATACAAGAAAAAATCAAAGGAAATAATATTTTCGTCCGTATAATAAATATAATGAATAGTTATTTTAAAAAGCAAGAAAGATTAGCAAGAATATCATTAAAATGGGAACAATATATAGAACGCAGAACAGGAAGAATAACAACATTTATATTTGCTATATTTTGTTATATTCCTGTAATACCAGACATTATAGGAACAAGAATTTTATACAAAAAAATAAAATTACCTTATCTAATAATAGCAGTTATTATAGGTAAAAGTACATCACATATTCCATTTATTTTTTTAGGAAAAACACTTATACAGCTCCTAGGCATAGGAGTAAAGTAGAAAATAATTTACTTGATATATATACATATATACATATAAATTTTTGTCATATTTATTAATACATACGATTATGAAAAATAATAAAAAAATATTGAACAAAACAATAAAGATTATCAATAAATATTATGATCATTCAGAAAAAAAACCTGTCCTCAAATATAAATCACCAGCAACACTCAAAAAAGAAATCAAACTAGATATAGCAAAGAAGTGAATGTCAATTAATTCACTTTTTAGTGAAATAGAAAAAATCGCCCTCAACAGTCCCAAAACAAATAGTAAATGATTTTTCAATTTATTAGTTGGAGGAGAAATATTACCAGCAGTCATGGCAGAAATGCTTACAGCAGTATTGAATAATACTATGCATACCTATAAATCAGCAGGTATACATATTTTGATTGAACAGGAAGTTATAAAGTTTTTACTCAAAAAAGTTGGTTACAAAAAAGGCGATGGAATGTTTTGACCTGGATGATCATTAACAAATATGATAGCACTTATTATTGCAAGAAATAAAAAATATTCATCTATAAAAAAATCAGGAATAGGTAACAAAAAACTAGTCTGATATACGTCAGATCAAGCACACTACTCTACAGAAAAATTTATCAGTGTTACATGACTAGGAAAACAAGCAATCAGAGAAATCCCTACAGATGATAAATGAAAAATGGACATAAAACAACTTGAAGAAACAATTATATCTGATATTAAACAAGGATATATTCCATTCTATATAAATGCCACCGCATGAACGACCGTACTCGGAGCCTTTGATCCTATAGAAAAAATCAGCAAGATAGCAAAAAAATATAAACTACGATTACATACAGACGCAGCATTGGGATGATGAGCTTTACTCAGTAAAAAACATAAATCATTACTGAAATGAATAGAACAAAGTGATTCAGTTTCATGGAGTTTACATAAGATGATGAATGTTCCATTGTTGGCAGCCGTACTCCTCACAAAAAATCCAGATATATTATATAAAAATTTTAATGAAAACGCAGATTATCTTTTTCAAATGGATGATAAAAATCTCAATCCTGGAAATAAATCTATCCAATGTGGAAGAAGAAATGATGCTTTCAAAGTATGGACAGCACTCAAATATCTTTGAGAAGATGGATATGAAAAAAGAATAAACAATGAATTTACCAATGCAAAATATGCAACATCAATAATCAAAAAAGACAAAGATTTTACTCTTGTTTTAGAACCGGAATGTATTAATGTATGTTTTCAAGTAAAAGGAAAGTCAGCAAGTAAGCTTTGTGAAGCATTAGATAAACAAGGATTAATTAAAGTAGGATATGGAAAACGAAAATGAAAAGAATTTATTAGACTTATAACAGTCAATGCCGATATGACCAAAAAAGATATTGAAAACTTTTTCAAACACGTCAAAAACGTAAAAATATAGTTTTTTATTTATACTATTCAGATGTTACTTAAGCATATCATCATATCGTGTCTTGTAATTATTTCGCCGATATTCCCTCCAGTAATTATACCTATAACATATACACTTATAGGAATTCGTTTACTCCAAGGAGCAGGACCTATAGCAATGTCTTTTGCTACCGTAGTACCAGCAGCAGCAAGTAGTATACTTATACGATTATTATACGGATATATGAACAGACGAATACTGGCATTCAAAGAAAAAAGAGATAATAAAGATTGGATATCTCGTTTAGAACACAAATTTGCTATATATATCGGAAATAGAAAAAGACTGAGCAAACTAAATAACAAAATAACTAATTATTTGGAGACGAAAAATAGCAAACGAATATTATTTTTACTTACCATCGTGGCTATAGATTCAGCTATTCCTGATATTATAGCTATCGGTATCGTTCGTAAAAAATTACCGTTTCCTCTATTTATTCTCGCAGTGATTATCGGAAAATGTACAGTATATCTTCCTGTAATATGGTGAGCGAAACGAATTTTAAACATATTCTGAAGCTAGAACTATGATAAAAATCATACGCCTATGGCTACAAAAATATAGAAGACGAGAATTCCTGCCAGGATATATTTTTGATATTCCTGTATATATATACGGTATATATTTAATCATCAAAGCGAGACATATAGGTTTCTTTTCTAATATCAATCCAGGCATGATACTAAGCGGTTTTGCAGGATATAGTAAATACAATGATATCGATAAATTCGATGCAAAATTATTACCTACAACTATTTTGATCACTTCGTGACATGATAGCCAATATTGTGAACAAGAAATGAAAAAAAACAACATAGCTTATCCCTGTATAATGAAACCTACATTAGGAAGAACAGGAAGAGATGTGAAAAAAATACATAATACTAAACAATTAAAAAAATATCTGAAACATATTCACGAAGATATACTCATTCAAGAATTTCTCACTGAACCATTGGAATTTGGAATCTTTTATTATCGTATGCCAAGCGAAGAAAACGGACATATCACAGGTATTGTAGAAAAAAAATTTATGTTTCTTCATTGAGATGGAAAAAATACATTTGAACAATTAGTCTATCGTCATCCAAGAGCAAAATATTATTATCATCAGTTAAAAAATGATTATAAAGAGAAACGATGAGATATACTGGCTGATTGAGAAAAATTTCAATTGAATTATATAGGAAACCACGTCAGAGGATCTACATTCTATGATGTTTCAAATCTTATTACATCACAATTGGAAAAAATAATCGATGATATTAGTAAAAAAGTAGATTGATTTTATTTTGGTCGTTATGATATCAAAACAAACAATAAAGAAGATCTTTATGAAGGAAAATTTAAAATTATAGAACTCAATGGAATGGGTTCATTACCTATACATATCTATGATCCGAAACATAACATACGAAATGCTTATAAAACATTAATCAATCATCGAAAAATCGCATATAGTATCAGTAAAGAAAATACAAAAAGAGGCCATAAGTTTGTATCATTCAAAGAAATTCACAAAATAGTAAAAAAATATGGTATATAAGAGGCAAATATATATCCTATACACAACAAATTTATCTTTTAAAAAATCTATCATGAGAAAGTATCTTGGAATATTTACTATCTTAGCAACACTTGTAATATTTACAGGATGTGGCAACAAAACAAGTGATATAACAAACAATGACACAACAACAAAAGCCGAAACAACTACATTCAATGAGTGTAAAAAGAGTTGCGATATACTTACCAACGCAACTATCAAAAAAGAAGATTGTTATATCTTATGTGAAACGAGTAAAAAATTAGAATCTGATAATATCGCTGATTGCGATACTATCGATGAAAAAAATGGAAGTTTAATTACAAAAGATATTTGTATCCAAGACAAAACAATACAAGCAAAAAAACCAGAATACTGTGCAAAAATAAGCGAAACAATTATGAGAGATACATGTTATATGTGATTATCAACAGAAATGAAAGATAAAAAAATATGTAATAGTATAGAAAATGAGATGTATAAATCATTGTGTGTAAATGCAAAAGAATAAGAATAGAAAATAATTAAAAAAAGCTCTGTAGAAATACAGAGCTTTTTTATTTGTCTAATAAATACATTAATAACAAATAAAATACTGAGATAAGAAAAGAAATAATTCCTATTAAAAAACTTCTAGTTGCCCGTTTACGATACTTATATTCACCACCGCTTTTTATATATGATTTACAAGATTGATACATCTGTCCATAATAAAAACCAGAAAGCACAATAAAAAAATATCCGTACAAAGGAAAGGAGTCTTTTTGATCATCAACCAAACTAATAATAAGAATTGAAATTGTGGCATATTCCAAACTAAGTAATAATATACTAGTTATCCTATACTTAAAAATTTCAGAAAATTTTTGAAATATACGATCGCGGAATAATTCCGATTTTTCTTTGATTTTATTTTCCATATGTTTTTTATTTATTTGTTTTATATGTATAAGGAAAAGTGAGAAAGAATCAATATAATTTATTATAAAATGAAGAAATAGGAACAGTTTTTAGGGGGTTCAAACCAAAAGAAAAATTGTTTTCAGAAGTCATTTAAGTATCCTGTATATTACATAAATAATTTTATATAAAATATATCTAAATAATATTTTATCATGAAATATAAATCGATGAATTTTCAAAAGAAAAAACGAATAAAAAAATCATTCAATCTACTAATGATTTTCTTGATACTAATAAGTCAGATGCAATTTCTAACGTATGCAAATCTAACAGAAATAGCACCAATAATACCAACTTACGTTTCTACAGCAACGCCAACATATAATTTTAATTCTGATGCAGAAACCGGAACCATCACCTATGGTTGAGGATGTACAGGAAATCTGAGTGTCCTTAATGATATATGAACAGGAGCGACTATCTTTGATCCACTAACTGATGGAACCTATACATGTACTCTCACTATTTCATGAACAACATTAACAGGAACTACATTTACTGTTGATACAATATTCCCGATATTTTCAGGAGTGATAGAATGATGAGTCTACACATGAGGAGTTACTATCACATTTGATGATTTAAATCTTTCATGAGCAACAATAGATTGATCAGCATATACAAGCGGAGATCTCTATATTCTTACAGGAGCACATACATTTGTTGTAAGTGATCTCGCTGGCAATTCTACATGAGCTTCATTTACGATTCCAGAAGAAATAACAGATACAACGCCACCATCAATCACGAATATAATAAGCGGACAATATTTCAGTGGTGATGTAATTCCAGACATTATAGAGATAAATTATTCATGAACGGTCGTTACATTTAGTTGAGTAGATACCGTATATAATACCACAGGATTTACTCTCACAGGCGAATGATATTATTTTATCACTGCCTATGATCTTACAGGAAATAGTACTGCACTAGGTTTTACTATCGATAAGACAATACCGACCTTTACTGGTATAATCAGTTGATTCATTTATACGACAGGAGTAATTATAGAATTTTTTGATAACAACACATGAGTAACAGCGACACTCAGTGGCAATGTATATACGAGTTGAACATTGATTACAGGAAATGGAATATATAATTTTATAGTGACAGATATAGCAGGTAATAGCACGTGAGCTAGCTTCACAATTGATATAGATTATACACTACCAGTTATAACATTATTGGGTTCTAGTCCAATAACTATTGAAGTTTTTTCAGTGTATATTGATAGCTGAGCGAGTGCATTAGACAATGTAGATGGTGACATTACAACAGGTATCATAACAGTAAATCCCGTCAACACAGGAATAGTTGCCCCATATATCGTAACATATAATGTCAGCGACACAGCAGGAAATCCAGCAATACAAGTAACAAGGACAGTAAATGTAGTAGATACTACTTCACCAGTAATTAGTTTAGTATGATCTGATCCAGTAACTACTGAAAGATGAATGGCTTATATAGATTCGTGAGCAACAGCATCAGACAATTATGATGGCAATATAACCACAGGTATCATAACAGTAAATCCCGTCAACACATTCATAGCATGAACATATATAGTCACATATAATATCACAGACGCAAATGGAAACACAGGAGTAGAAGTAACAAGGACAGTAAATGTTGTAGATACAATTTCACCAATCGCCACAATTGAATACACTCCAGCTTCATGAAATCGAACAAGCGGAAATGTTGTAGCTATACTAAGTTGATCTGAAACACTTACCGGAGAAAATTCAACAGGAAACATATTTACAGATAACGGATCATTCCTTTTTACGTTCCAAGATTTAGCAGGAAATACTGGCGAAGCAACAGCTACCGTAGATCGAATAGATATTATTGTACCAGTTATAACAGTAACATGAACAATAGTAACTACCACAGGGACAACAACAATTAATAATAATATATCAGTTATAGAAACTGGCGCATGAGTAGCAACTGCTCTGCTAGAATACTCATGAATAGTAAATTCTTTCATAACCTGAAACTTGCAACTTACAACTTGAAACTTATTAAATCTGACAGGAGACATTGGAGGACTCAATAATAACGCTACGTATTTCTATATCATTACTATTACTGATAACGTAGGAAATACGACATATATCACAGGAACATTTCAAACACTTCTAGATCGAAGCGAGGTATATAGTAATATAGGCAGTAATCTTACTACATCAGGGATTACAAACAATTTCAATCAAGTAAACAATAGCAATGTAAATAATTTCAGCGGATTATACTTCACACTCAATAGTCTTTGAACAATACAATTCCAGACAGGACTTGATCTGACAGATACAGGAACACAAAACTTTTTGCAAAATCTTGGACAATATCTGATCATGCAAAATGGATTCATAAATTTTGTACTTTACAATAGTTCAACGGATTCAGGAAGTGCATTCAAAAATCTTCCAGCTAGATTGACTATGTATTTAAGCACAGCGCAATATATAAACGGAATAAATAATATAAATGGTATCATAGTAAGAGATACAGATGGTACTCCTCTCGCAAGTTCATGACTTATCAGTAATTTCTCATGTACAGGAAGTGCATTGACGGGTATCGCGCAAGAATGTAGTTTTGATACATTACACTTCACGTCTTTTGGAACTAAACCAACATTACTATTTGTAAACATCACCTCCTCAAATAGTAATACAGGATATGCAAAAATAGGAGATACCATTACCCTATCATTCACGGGAAGTGAAGATCTTACATGAGTATCAATGGATATAGCGTGAAGTAGTATCAGTGTTTCCGGTTCATGAACAGATCGAAGCGGAACATATACATTAGTAGGATGAGAGACTAATTGAATAACAGCTATAAGTATAAATTATGAAGATATGTTTGGAAATACAGGTGACACAGTCACTTCAAGTAGCTGACAAGTTATTATCGATATAATTAATCCAACAATTACCAATATAACTAGTGGACAATATTTTAGCGGTAATGTAACACCGACTATCACAGAAATAAATTATTCTGGAGCTACGCTCAATGGCGCGGATTACACAAGCTGAACAATTATTTCTAGTGAATGAACATACGAACTTATAATAATAGATCTAGCAGGTAATTCTACGTGAGTAACATTCACGATAGATACAACCCAGCCAACATTCTGATGAGTGGCTTCATGAACATATTATTCAGGAAGCGTAACACTTACATTCACAGATACAGCTACACTTAACGGTTCATGAATTACTAGTGGTGATGTTATTTCTGCTGAATGAAGTTATATTCTTGTTGTTACTGATCTTGCTGACAATTCTACATGAGCTACATTCATTATTGATACCACTCCACCAACAGCGACGTGAAACTATTCAATTACAGGATTAACAAATCAAGATGTACTCGTAACATTAACATGATGGATTGAAATCATTACATGAATAAATGCTTTAAATTATACTTTCACCGGTAATTGAACATTTGATTTTACATTTAGCGATTTAGCTGGAAATACAGGAAGTTATACTGCTACCGTTGATCGAATAGATAAATCTCCAGTGACAGGAACAATCGTTTACGATATCACAGGAGCTACAAATACTGATGTTATAGCAGAAATTACATGATTTAATAAAACAGGAGTTACGATTACAAGCTCATGAACATACACATTTACAGGTAATGGAATATATACATTCACCTATATTGATAGTTATGGTAACACATGAGAAGACATAGCTACAGTTTCACGAATAGATAAATCTCCAGTGACAGGAACAATCGTTTACGATATCACATGACTTACTAACACTGATGTTATTGCTTCTATTACATTCAATAAGACATGAGTCATTGGGGTTACCTGATATACATTTACAGGAAATTGAACGTATGATTTCACGTTCACAGACGCATATGGAAATACATGATTGGAAACTGCTACCGTAACTTGGATTGATAAATTACCAGTATCATGAACTATTACTTATGATATTACATGATTTACTAATACTGATGTTGTAGCTACTATTACATTCAACAAAACATGAGTAATTGGTGTTACCTGATATACATTTACATGAAATTGAACGTATGATTTCACGTTCACAGACGCATATGGAAATACATGATTGGAAACTGCTACCGTAACATGAATTGATAAAACAATACCAACATTTGTATGAATAATTTCATGATCATATTATAGTGGAAATCAATCTATCACTTTCGATGATATAAATCTTTCATGAGCAACATTAAATGGTGCTGCCTATAATAGTGGTGATGTTATTTCTGCTGAATGAATTTATATATTTATTGTAAGTGATTTAGCGGATAATTCTACATGAGCTACATTTACTATAGATACAACTGAGCCAACATTTGCATGAGTAATTTCGTGATTATTTTATAACACTAATCAAGCTATTACTTTCGATGATATAAATCTTTCATGAGCAACATTGAATGGTATAGCGTACACAAGCGGTACAGCTATCACAATAGACAACACATATATATTCATTGCAACCGATCGTGCAGGTAATTCTACATGAGCTACATTTCTGCTTGATAAGACATTACCAACAGTTTGAACGGGAATAATTTCAGCTGGAAATACAGGAGTCAATGGAACGACATGATATTATAATGGAACCATAACTATCAAAGCAACAATGTCAGATACAAATATCAGTGGTGCGACATGTGAATATAGTACAGGTTCTTCACGAGCAACAGCTACCTATACAGGATGAGGATGATATTGTTCAATCAGTTGACTTGCTCCAGCAGCAAATATCAATGTAAGATTTAGAGTACAAGATATAGCAGGAAACATAAATACATGAGGAATAAAAACGTATATTTATGACATCACACCACCAACTACTACAGATAATGCAAACTCTACAACAGGAAGAATTGATGTAACCGTAATACTCTCACCAATAGATATTTGAGTAGGCATATCAGGTACACTATATTGTATAGATACTTGAGGAATATGTACACCAAACACATTATGAACATCAGTATCAGTAACAGGTGCTGTAGGAGTGATTACTCATAAATATGTAAGATACTTTTCTATAGACAAGTTAAATAATATTGAAACAACTAATACATCCGTACAAATACATATCGACAAAGAAACTCCAATTCTGACAGGGACAACAATATTCAGTTCAAATAATTCAACGAACACTTGATACGCAAAAGTAGGCGATACTATCACCGTAATTTTCCAATCACATGAAGCATTGACAGGGACACCGACAATGACGATTTCATGATGAAGTTTAACCACAGGAACCGTAACAAATATTTGATGAAATAATTATTCTGGAACCTTCGTTATGAAAATTACCGACGTACAAGGAACAATTGGGTTCAATATTTTTATGACAGATCTCGTAGGAAATACAGGAACGATATTTGCAAGCAGTACAATTATTTTTGATAGAACAAACCCAGCGGGAATAGCGATTACTAATCCAACAAATACAAGTTATTTCCAATGAGGAACATTAAAAACTATCACATGGAATACATGAAGTGAAATAAATTTCTGATCAACATCTCTTGTTTTACAATATTCAAATGACGGACGGGTTACCTTACATTCAACTATCAGTACATGAACGAATAATGATTGATCGTTTGATTGGACATTCCCAGTAGTTGATAGTACGCTTGCAACTGTAAAAATTATTGCTACTGACCTAGCAGGTAATACAGCAACATTTACGGGAAATCAATTTGTTATGGATAGTACATTCCCTACCGATGTTGCAATAACATTTCCATCATGAGGAGAATATTTCAAAGGATGATCATGATATTTAATAACGTGGTCATGAGGGACAGATAGTTTCTTGTTAAATAAGATTGTAGAGTATTCTACTAATGGTACATTCCCATGAACAACAATTTTGACAGATACCATGAACAGCTTTTCATATCTCTGGACCGCACCAAGTATAAATAGTAGTTGAGTAAGATTAAGAATAACAGTTACTGATCAATGATGACTTAATAAAGCAGGACAAACATCAGCATTTTATATAGATTCTACTAAACCAACACTCACATTTACTGATACAAATAGTAATCGAAGAAATACAAATGCTACATGAACAGCTACAGCTAGTGATGCATTAGCAGGCTTACGAACAACAGGAATAGTATATAGAACAGATGCACAATTTGATCAATACTGTAACGGATGATCGACAACGGTTCCTGTATTAAGTGTCGATGGAACATGATATGTATATGCATGTGTTCTCGACAAAGCAGGTAATGTAAAAACAGGAGCGCAAACATATAAGATAGATAAAACAGCTCCTCTACTCACCATGCCAGCAGATATAATAACAAACACAGGAACAACAATAAATATTACTGTAAATGGAGATGTTGCAGGAATCTCATGATATACACGAACGAAATTATCTGGAACTTGAACAGTAACATTTACTACAGCAACAACACAAGATCCTGTAGTCAGTGCAAATACTGATTGACCATTTGTACTCCAAGTAGTAGTAAAAGATAATGCGAATAATCTTACTACATGAACAATTAATTTCACTCGACATACTATTGCGCCTATACTTACAGGAACAACCGTAAGTGTATCAAATACTACTGCTACATTTATCTTTACAGGTGATGAAGCATGAAATGTGTTATATTCATGAGCATGTTGAACAGGATCATTGACAAGTAGCATCTCAGGAAGTAATACAACAACATTTACCTTAGCAAATAATACATATTCATGATGTCAGTTAAATGTCACTGATAGTGCGGGTAATACATCATTACGATTAACACTTCCAACATTCACAATAAATTACACTGCTCCATCATGATGAGGTTGAGGAGGTGGTTGAGGAGGTTGAGTAGCAGTATGTACTACAGCAAATTTAGTATGTTCTAACGGTGTATATGTTAAAAAAGATGGTGTAAGTTGTATCGCATGAAATCTTGGGAATGCTTGTAGTTTAGATAACTGTGTAGATGGAGATTATTCAGGAAATCCTAACGATGGACTTTGTAAAGATCCTACTAAAGTGGAAGCAACTACAGGAACAACAAGCACAGGGACATTTGTTCCATTTTTATCGCCATTCAATAAAGAACTTACAGATGCATATTTCTATGCATATCATATAAAAGCAACTACCGTAGCAGACATTAAACGAGCAAATATGACAGGAGCACTTATTAGATCTCATCTATCAAAAATGATGTCAGAATATGCTATTAAAGTATTAGGAAAAACGCCAGATACAACGAGAAAATGTATATTTACTGATATGGGAAATCAAACGGAAGAGTTTAAAAAATATGCTATTATGGCATGTCAGCTTGGACTTATGGGACTCAAAACTGACGGTACTCCAGCAACTACATTTGCTCCAGGTGGACAAGTAAATAGAGCTATTTTTGGAACAACGCTTTCAAGAGCATTGTGGTGAGAAGCAAATAACGGAGGAAAAAATCGATATGAAAAACATCTTCAAGCACTCAAAACAAATGCCATCATGACACAAACAGATAAACCAAACAACCGAGAATTGAGATGATATGTTATGTTGATGATGATGAGAGCAGATCAAAAACTTAGTAAGAGTATATACTTAAATTTTACATCATTACGATGAACAAAAATATTTGTTCCAAATACTAGTGTAGCACCAGTCTCACAATTTACAGCAACAGAATTAGATTTCATAAAAAATATCAACAAAAATTATCAATTTACAGAAGGATATACAGCAGGACAAACAAATGCTGGAGTAAAATACCTTCAATACTTTTTGAAAGCAAAAAAAATTTATACAGGATCAATCAATGGAACAAACACACAAGCAACGCTTGATGCACTCTTTCAGTTCCAATTGACCAATACTATTGTAGCTGACAAAAATGATACATGAGCTTGATATCTTGGACCAACTACAAGAGAAACTATCAATCCTCTACTTCAAAAACTCTTAAACCCATAAAAACAAAAAAAACTGTCATTCTGAGCGAAGTCGAAGAATCTAGTAATAACAATATCCCTGCCTACCGCAGGCAGGCTTCGTTTTACTCAGGATGATATTTGTAATTATTTAATTTAGTTATTTAGTTAATGAAGCATTTTAAGGGTTCAATAATTTTTACTATTGTAGCTATCGCTATAGCATTTTTTCTATGAGCAGGGAAAGCACTTAATATACCAGCTGGGTTACAAACAGTTTTCATAGTTCTCATCTTATGAGTATTAGAAGTCTCATTATCGTTTGATAACGCTGTAGTGAATGCGACCGTACTCAAAAAAATGGATGCAAAATGGCAACATAGATTCCTGACACGATGAATGGCTATTGCAGTTTTCGGTATGAGAATTATTTTTCCGTTGATTATTGTAGCCATAGTATGAGGAATTAATCCATTAGCAGCATTTAATCTAGCGATATTTAACCCAGATCAATATGCAGCGATACTCACAGGATCGCACATCACAATAGCCGGATTTGGATGAACATTTTTACTACTAGTCGCATTAAATTTTTTCTTAGATGCAGAAAAGGAAACTCATCGATTATGATATATAGAAAAATATTTACAAAAAGTTTGAGCACTTAAGTCTATGGAGATTATACTGACTATGATAATTGTTTATATTATAGGAAGTTTTCTTCCAACAGCAGAACACCTTTCATTTCTGATTGCAAGTATGCGATGAATCATTGTCTTTGTATTAATGGAATGAATAACCACTTTATTACAAACATCAAAATGAGGAATCACTAACATCCATAAAATTTGATTATCACTGTTTTTATACCTCGAAGTATTGGATGCAAGTTTTTCATTCGATGGAGTAATCTGAGCATTTGCATTAAGCAAAAACATTTTCATTATAGCATTAGGACTTGGAATAGGAGCAATGTTTGTAAGAAGTCTAACGATAATGCTCGTAAAACAATGAACCTTAGCAAAATACAAGTATCTTGAACATGGAGCTTTCTGGGCTATTTTTGCTCTAGCAGCAATCATGTTTTTGGGGACATTATTTCATATCTCAGAAACGCTCACAGGAATCTTATGAGCGATATTCATATGACTAGCACTCCGAAGTTCTATTAGTGAAAATAAAAAGAATATCACATAGTTTTTTAAAGTCGATAGCAATATCGCTTAATAGGTAACTAATCAAGGAATATCGATTTTAAATAAAGATGAAGGGGGCTATCGACGAGGGGTTTTTTGCTTACTTTTTTCACCTGGAAAGAAAAAAGTAAGGCCCAGCCGGCGAGGCGATAGAAAATATTTACGGATTTAAATAGATTAAAGAAAAATATTGTTTTTTGTAGATAGTTATATACTATATTACATATTTATTTAATGTTTTAATCAACTAATCGTCGATAATGTTATTAACCATAGGTTTGGAAATCCACATAAAATTAAAATCAGTGAATAAAATGTTTTGTCAGTGTAAAAACGAACAGAATTTTGAAAATCTTATTCCAAATACTAATATTTGTCCCGTCTGTACAGCACAGCCAGGAGCGCTTCCTACGTTAAGTGAAGAAGTTTTTGAAAAAGCATTATTACTTGGTAAAGCATTGAACTGTAAAATTAATGAAATATCAACATTTGATAGGAAATCATATTTTTATCCTGATCAACCAAGTGGATATCAGATTACTCAACTCTATCATCCTACAAACACTGAAGGTAGTGTTTCTTTTTTTCTAGATAATTATACGACAGAAAAAACTATTCATATTCAGGACGCACATATGGAAAGCGATACTGGAAAAATGGTTCATACCCAAGGACAAGCATTGCTTGATTTCAATCGTGCAGGGACACCACTTGTAGAAATAGTAACCAATCCTGATTTTACTACATCAGAAGAAGTTATAGAATTTTTGAAAGAGCTTCAAAGACTAGTGAGATTTAATGATATAGCTGATGCTGATTTAGAGAAAGGACAAATGAGAGTAGATGTAAATATTTCTGTGAGAAAATCAGAAAAAGATTCTTACGGTACCAGAGCAGAGATAAAAAATATCAATTCATTTGGTATGATCAAAAGAGCTATAGAACACGAGCAAGCAAGACAAGAGAAAATATATGAAGCAGGAAAATCGTTTAGTCAACAAACAAGAGGACGAGATGATACTAAAGGTGAGTCTTATCTTATGAGATCAAAAGAAGATGCATTAGATTATAGATATTTCCCAGAACCTGATTTACCACCATTAAAAATAGACGAAACAAGAAAAAAACGATTGAACGAACAAGTGATAACTACCCCGCACAACATAATCAAACAATTTAAAGAATATGGATTTAATAAAGAATATATCAACGCATTAATCAGTGACAAAGAAGTACTTGATTATTTTAATTCAATTGTGTCATCCTGAGCGAAGTCGAAGGATATAGATAATTTTGCTAAAATAGTAGCAAAACGAATAGCATGACCAATTGCTGCACGAATGAAAGATAATTTTGTTACCATTGATAAGCTTACGTTTACACCATGACAATTTAATGAATTTTTGTCCAAAGCACAAGCAGGATCTCTCATGGAAAATCAGTTGAAAATAATTATGGATGAGATGTTGTCTACATGAAAAAATCTAGAAGAAATAATCAAAGAAAAATGATTCGATGCACCAGCAATGGATAATAACGAAATAGAACTTCTCGCTAAAGAAGTTTTGGCATGAAACGCAGCAATAGTAGAACAATATAAAGGAGGAAAAACAACAACCATAGGATTCTTCATCGGACAATTAATGAAGAAAACATGAGGTAAGACCAGTCCAAAAATTGCTCAAGAAATTTTTGAAAAACTATTAGGATAAAATATGTATATAATTACTCCGCAATTGCGGAGTTTTTTTTATTTAAAAAAACTCAGTAGGATTACTACTGAGGTTAGTGAACCGGATCACATATTAGGAAAGCCTAATAAAAAATCCAGTTCTAGTTAGTTACAAATAATGTTTATACATTACACTTAGCACCAAGAATCGAACAAGTGTCCTTTCTTCCCAAATAATTACATCCTCTCTTTTTACCAGGACATGTTTTGGAATTTTTGCTGAGTGTAGCAGTAGTATTAATTTCAGCGGGTATATTACGTTGATGGAAATTTTTTCTTTCGGGTTTTCCAGTCCGATTTTTATCTTTAGCCATACATTAAAATTTTAATTTTTATTTATACAAATAGAATACATATTTATATGTAAAAGTCAATCAAAAAACTCAGTATATATCTACTGAGTTTTTTATATTATTATTGATTTTATATGGTTGTTAATACATAGATTCAAAGTCCAAGCATAAGTATTCATACGATAAGATGAATAAGTTTAGTCTTTTCATGTTTAATCTTAGCAATCTTATCTACATTTGCATATCAGAGACTTACCATGATTGCAATTGCCAACATAGGCAATATAAAGATTAGATTATACACTATAAGATATATATATCATCGAAGATTTAGATTTTTGCTTTGAGAACTCATAAATCATAAGATAGTGAAATATGGACCAGATGAACACGGAAGAAGGAATAAACTCACTATAACTCCAACAAAAAACGCTCATATAGGAGAAGATACTTTATGAATTAAATCTTGCATCTTCGGTCTTCGACTAAATGGAACTTCCATCACAAACCATTTTCCATATCGGAAGTAATCTTTAAGATTTGCGAGTCAAACCAAGAGTCATAATATTCATACGATCAGCTTAAGAACAAGTGTATTATTGGCAGTTGCAAGGGCTGAAAATAATCAAACACCCATACCAAGATACGTAATAAATATTGCTAAACAAAACATTAATCATGCATAAAAAGTTTTTCTTCTACTCTTATGTCTCGTAAGTATTGTTGAAAGTAATAATAACATCACAGCAAATGCACATGGATTTATACTATCAGAAATAGCGGCAGGAAGCATAATTAAAAAGAATGATAATCTTTTTTTAAGGCTTTGTTCTACAGGTTGTACTGTCCCGCTCAAAGCTGTATCTTCACATACAGCTGCATTAATTTGAGCTAATTTTCCAGAAAAGTATTCTATAATATTTGTATCGCCATTAATATAATTACAATCAGTTCAGCTATTGATAATCAAGAAAGGAACACCAATCTCGTCATACGTCAACGCGTGTTTTTCGAGATATTCGTTGAATTCATTCAGATTTTTTTTATTGAAAAAAACTTCTTTCTTTACTAAATCAAATTGTTTTCCAATTTCATTATCTTTGATATATGCTTCTACATTAGCACAATGAGGACATCCATTCCCATAGAAAAATATATATTCCTGAGCACTACTGACACTTATCATAGCGATAAATGCAACAATTATTCCTATCACGTATTTCATTGCTATAAATAATTATAAAAATAAATTAGTTTCTATATTTGGTTGTTTCAAGAGTCAAGACACCATTTGAATCAACACTTACCAATAAGAGATTATCAATATTGGTTTCAAGTAATTCATGATTCAAATAAATAATTCATTTACTTAATCCAGCGATATCCAATCAAGAAATATAATTAGTATTGCCAACATTTGCGAGCAATTGTGCTTTTGCAAAATCTTTACTTACATGTAATTGCGCCTTTTCTGCTATAAGTTTAGCTTGTTGTAGAGCAATAGTATAGTCTCATGTATACACAAGAACAACAGAAAAATATCAACTATCATTCATGGCTACATAAGTAGACAATGTTTTATTGAGTTCCATACCTTGAGGTTCAATCATTCAAAGTTTTTTAGCCCAAAATGGTAATTTATACATTACAAATAATTTTTCATCAAATGATTTTTGTATGTTATCAAATGTAGTTTCAATATTTATGTCTTTATCAGTCAAATCAATATATTTTTGTTGAAGTTGTTCTACAAGTAACTGAGCTTGTTCAAGTGTTATTTTTCATTCATTCATCTCTTCAGAAACCTGAGTAATAGTGATTTGTAATGTAGGTATATCAACAATTGTATTGATATCTAATTGGGTGATATCGTTTCTTTTACATCACAAAAAAACAAGAGAAAAAACAATAACTACAAGTAAATATTTTTTCATGTGAGAAAATAATAAAGTAAATTTCACTCGACCACCAAAAGAATCAGTAAAACGAAATTCTTTTGAATGAGAGAGTTATGCTAATCGGCTGCGGAAAAATAAAGTATAAACGAAATGAAATAATTTATTATTTCCAAAGCAGATTAGTGTATTTTAGTTTTTAAACATATTTTCGTTTTTGATAATCAATATTAACAAGACAAAAGTTATCAAAATATTGAAGAAGCTACTTCAAAAACTTCCGTATGATTTATATGAATACATTCCTACAGGAATTAAACTAATAATAAATGAAACGGCAGAAATAGTAAATCATAAAATAGCCAATGATATTGTTCGTTTTTTAAATCTAATCATACCAATTCACATCAAAAGAGAAAGTAATGAAAACATAATTGCCAATAATACAGCAATTAATACACGTATTCCTATACCAACTCATAGACTAAACATAAATCCAAGTCCACTCAAAGAAACCAAAAAAGAAAATATTCCGATTACTCCAGTAATAAGAGAAATTCGTCATACAATAGTAAAAATAGTCTTAAGATATGGATGTACCTTATGATTAATGTCATTTACAAAATGAGCATCAAGAATATTTTTCATAATTTTATGATTAAGAAATTTATGAAAAATTCCTTTATTCATGATTTTTTCCATATTATGATCAATCTTTTTTTCCATTTTATCCAAAGCAGCTTCTTCGCTAAAATGTTTTTTTTGATGTTCTTGATGAGTGTGTTCCATAGGTAATATTATAGTAAAAATTTAAAAGAAGCATAGTAAATTAAGAAGCTTATACGAAATCTATACTCAATTTCAATATATAACTATAGCTCATAACAAGACAATTCCGATATTTTTCATTTTTCATTATTCATTATTAATTAGTTTTTGAGTTTCTTTCGCTATCATATATTCTTCATTCGTTGGGATAACAATAATAGCAACTTTGGAATCCGGAGTAGAAAGAATAGTATCTGAAGTAATATCATCTTGAACAATTGTCTTATCGAAGACTATTCCCATCCATGATAATTTTTCAAGTAAGATAGTTCTAATAATCGCTCTATGCTCCATGATACCAGCCGTCAAAACAATAACATCAACTCCTCACAAGAGACTCGTATATGCTCAGATATATTTTACGAGTGAGTTGATATACATATCAAGAGCAAGAGAACATTTTTTATTTCATTGCTCTATACCAGCAAGAATATCTCTCATGTCACTAGACACTCATGAAATACCAAGCAAACCGCTTTCTTTATCCAACATATCCTCTACTTGATTAACGGTCAATCCATCATGAGAAACTAAATGTGTCACAATCGCAGGATCAATATTTCCTGATCTCGTTCACATCATCAATCATTCCAACGGTGTCATTCCCATAGATGTCTCAATTACTTTTCCATCTTTGATAGCAGTCAAACTAACTCAATTACCAACATGACACGTAATCACTTTATTTTTCTGCATTTTGAATTCTGAATTCTGCATTAATTTTTCATATACGTATTGATGAGACGTTCCATGAAATCCATATCTTCTGATTCTATAAGTTGCGTAATATTTATATGGTATCGGATAAAGATAATGTGCAGGTTCCATACCTTGATAATAAGAGGTATCAAAGACAGCGACCTGAGAAATATTTGGAAGTAATAAGATACATGCACGGATTCATTCTATATTTGCAGGATTATGTAATGGTGCTAGAATAGTACACTCCTCTATTTTCGCGATAACATCAGGAGTTATGATTACGGGTTGTTGAAAATATTCTCCTCCATGCACAACTCTATGTCCAACTGCATCGATAGATCAATGAGTAGATAAGTCAGCTAATACCGAAACTAATGCATCATGATGATTTTTTACAGAAGAATTTTTCACTCAGACCTTTTCCACGATTCATTTTGCTACGACACTATTTTGCGGCATATCCAACAATTGATATTTCAATGACGAACTTCACGAATTGATGACTAAAATTTTCATACGTATAAAAAAGAAGTAAATAGTATAGTAGATATAGCGGTTTAGCGAAAAAATGCAATTAAAAAAACCTCCCCGAAAAAAACGGAGAGGGTTTTAGCAAAAAATTTACACAGCAATTACATAATCAACCTTTGGATGTGATTTATATCCGACCAATTCAAAATCAGTATATTTCCAATCCCAGATTGAAGTGAAATTAGTGATTTCAAGCGTAGGAAGTTTGTAGGGTTCACGAGAGATTTGATCTTTCGCATTTGTGATATGATTTTCATACACATGAACATCACCGAGAGTACCCATAAGGATACCAGGAACCATATTAACTTCTTTTGCAAGAAGGAGAAGTAATAATGCATAACTTGCAATATTATACGGTAAACCGAGCATGGTATCAACTGATCTTTGATCCCATTTCAGATTAAGAACTTTTTCACCCTGGTGGCTCAAAGTTACAATCAATTGAAAACCGAAATGACAAGGTGGCAAAGCCATTTGATCAAGTTCAGCAGGATTCCAAGCACTTACAATGTTTCTTCTACCTGGAGAACCAAAAGGATCATTTTTCAAGATATCAATAGCCTTTTTTAATTGATCTATCGATTCTTGCTTATATAAACCCGTTGCTTCATCTTTCACATACTTATGCCAATCTCTCCATTGTACTCCATAGATACGTCCGAGATCATCTTCAGCCAGCATCTTAGCCTTACTTGCCTCATCATTACCATAAGGGACTTTTTGTGGATTACACCATTCATCCCAGATAAAACATTTTCTATCATGAAATTCTTTTTTTGAAGAAAATCCTTTGATAAAACATTCAAGTTCAGCAGCAATATTCTTCATTCCCATTTTTTTGGTAGTCAATAATGGGAAACCGTCAGCCATATCATGTCTAATATCCCAACATGCAATAGCGTAGGTAGGAACGCCTGTCCTGTTTTCTTTTTTTGGAGCATCAAGAATTTCTTTTACAAGATCTCCATACTGCGAATCAATGTGATCATTTTTTTTCATACGATTGGTTTTTTTATAAAGATTAATACATTTTATTTTTATTCCTATATTTTTGTTACTGTCAACTAATTAAGGAAATAATTTATAAAAACAACAGGATTTCAAAAAATAGAGAAAAACCGTTTCCTTTGACTTGAAAGCATAGGTAGATTTTGTATATATAGTACCAGCAAATGTTTTTTACGTTTTTTGGTATATATATGAATCAGAAAGAATTGAATCAAAGTCTTAACGCGTATTGGAAACAACATAAAATTTTTCAGAAATCACTCGATCAGAGATCAGAAAAATTTCAATCTATCACCTATGACGGTCCTCCATTTGCATCAGGGACACCGCATTTTGGACATGGATTAGTAGGATCTATGAAAGACACTATTCTCAGATATAAAACAATGAAAGGATATAAAGTAAACAGAGAACGATGACGAGATTGTCATGGTTTGCCAGTTGAAAAATTTGTAGAAAAATTACTTGGCATCGATGGAAAGAGAGATATCGAAGAAAAAATAGGTGTAGAAAAGTTTGTAGAAGAATGTAGAAAATCAGTAAGTAATACGAGCGATGAACGAAGGACTTTTGGTGATCTTATCGGAAGACGAGCAGATATGGATCATGCATATTACACTATGAATCTGGATTATATGGAATCAGTAATCCGAGTAATTCAAAATATGTATAATCAAAATCTTGTATACAAAGGATTTAACGTCCAATGGATGTGTCCAAGTTGTGCGACAACACTTTCTAATTCAGAAGTAAATGAAGGATATAAAGATAGACAAGATCCAGCTATCACGATTAAGTTTCCACTTCTTCGAGACAAGGTAAACAATCAATGGAACTTCAATTTCGATCAATATGAAATGACTTCGGATGGATTTGTACAAATCGTAGATTGTATTATCAAACGTGATGGGAAAATTTTCATGAACTATAGTGTAAAAGCACAAAAATATCTCTGTCCAGGAGGTAAAGTAGAAAAATGAGATACGCTTGAATGAACAGTAAAGAAAGAAATTTCAGAAGAACTATGAGTAGCAGTAAAGACGATAAAATCATTGGGAAATATTAAACAAATCTTACGTGGATGATTATTTAATCTCAATATGTTTGAGATAGAGATCGAAGGAGAACCAAAACTTATGGAACCAGAAAAATTACCACAAATGGTTCGAGCAGAAATTGTTGAATCCGATAATTCATTAGGTTTTGCAGTAAAAATAGAAAATACAATCGTGGATGATGATATGGAAATCATGAGTCAATTTTATGATCTCTATCTCTATCAAAAAAGAATTTTTGAACACACGGCTCCTGATGCAAAAGTAAGTGTATTAGCATGGACAACAACACCATGGACCTTACCGAGTAATATGTTTTTAGCAGTAGGAAATCATATTCGTTATTCAACGATATACGACATCTCTGTAAAAGAATATTTTGTCATAGCGGAAAATTTATTGAAACAATATTATAGAGATCCAAAAGAATATATTCTCATAAAAACTATTCAATGAGAAGGTATGGTAGGATTAAAATATGAACCATTATTTCAACATATCAACAAGAGTAAAATAGCCAATTCATATAAAGAACAATTTTTCAAAATCATACCAGGAGAATTTGTAAGTACAGAAGACGGAACAGGTATCGTACATATTGCACCAGCGTTCGGTATGGAGGATTTTAATGCTGTTGCACAATTTTTACCAAGAGAAGATTCTAAAAAATGGTTATTTTTACCAGTAAATGAATACGGTGAATTTACGGAAGAAGTTCCTGAACGAAAAGGAACTAGAGTGTATGATACAAACAAAGACATTATCCAAAGACTTAAAGAAGAAGGAAAGCTTATTGGACAAAGATCATATGAACACTCATATCCACATTGTCGAAGATGTGATACGGCCTTGATTTCTAAAGCATTAACAAGCTGGTTTATCAAAGAACCATCACTTACACCGATAACAGTTCCTCATGCAGAAGAAATATCTTTTGTACCTGAGACCGTTAAAAAAAGATTTATTGATGTCATCAAAACAGCTCCAGATCGAAATCTTGCAAGAAATAGATATCGATGAGCACCACTACCTATCTGGGAAAATACTAAAAAACCAGAAGATATTATCGTAGCAGGAACATTGGAAGAAATCTATCAATGAACAAAAACATGATCACAAAATATTACTAAAAATATAGTAATCAGACATGGAAAAACTGATTATAATGAAACCCATATTGCTGACAGCTATAGTAAAGCAGTCTTAAATAAAGAATGAATTAAGCAAGCAAAAAATATCACAAAAATATTAAAAAAAGAAAAAATAAAAGATGCGATCATAGTGGTATCACCCCTACAAAGAACCTTACAAACGATTACTCCATATCTTGAAAAGATATTAGATGAAGGACAATTATCTGCAGTGACAGATAAATATATTGCTATGCAAAAAATATATCAAGCATTACGAGAAAAAGAAGAAATACATACATATATAAAAAAATCTGATACACAAAAATTATTCCAACTTTATGAAAACATATATATGGACTTTAGAATTACAGATGTAATTATACCAGAATTTCAAGACAAAGAACGACCAGCACACCTATCAACAAGCAAACCAACAAACGAATTATTAACCTCAAAATGAGAATCTATGGATGATGTATTTGCAAGAAATACAGAATATATCAAAGATATTAATACACAATTTCAAACAAAAACAATCATCACTATAACTCATGAAGATTCATTTATTTCAATATCAAAAGCATTTAAAGAGTTTGATTATCTAACAAAAAAACAAGATAATATACCAGAAAACGGAAAGGTAAGTATCCGTTACCGAGACAATAATAGAAATATGGAAATGGATCTTCATAAACCATATGTAGATAGTTATCGATTTAAAAAATGAAATAAAGAATATCGTAGAATTCCAGAAGTTATGGATTGTTGGTTCGAATCAGGATCAATGCCATTTGGTCAAGCGGGATATACTGCTGATCATAGCACAAAACCACTCGTCTACCCTGCTGACTTTATCATCGAAGGATTGGATCAAACCAGGGGTTGGTTTAGGGGAATGCATGTAGTAGGTAATGCTGTTATGAAAAAAAATTCATTTAACAATGTTATCATCAATGGTCTCATACTTGCCGAAGATGGAAAAAAAATGTCAAAGAAATTAAATAATTATCCAGATCCAGAAAAATTATTTGGAAAATATGGAACAGATGCTTATAGACTATATCTTCTTGCATCGCCAGGTGTAAGAGCTGAAGCGGTAAGATTTTCAGAAAAATGAGTAGAACAAGTCTACAAAGATTTCACGGCCTCCATTATGAACGGATATAAATTTTTCGAAACATATGCAAACGTAGATAAATGGACAACCGATAACACAGCACTCTACTTCATGAGACACGCAAAAGCTACAGGACTTGAAAAAGAAAGCCAAGTTACTGAAGAGGGAATCCAAGCAATGAAAGATCCAAAATTCATTGAACAAGTATTGAGGATCAATCCAGATATCATCTATACAAGCCCATCAGTGAGAACAATTCAGACAGCTGAAGCAGTAGTACATATTATGAAAGAATATAGAGGTAAAAAAGTAAAAATCAAAACAGATGAAAAATTATGGTCATGAGAAAATATGGATACAGTAGATATATATAAAAAATTAATCAAGAAATGAAAAGGACAAAATATTCTGGTTATTTCCCACGACGTAAATTTCAATGAACTACGACCAACCATTTACAACACAAAAGCATCGCTCAGTAAACTCGAAGCAATTAAGCTTCCTACGTACAGTATCGATAACGAATTAGATAAACGAATACTTGCAGAACTTCATAACTTAGGTATCCAAGTAGAACAAGAAATGAATAAATATTTCCTTGATACAAGTGCGAAGTTAGTTTTAGGATTTATAGAAAAATTAAATAACTGGTTTATAAGAAGATCAAGAAGAAGATTTCGAGCATCAGGAATGTGAAAAGATAAACATTCAGCATTTAATACATTATTTGAAGTATTACAAAGTTATATGAAAATATGTGCATCATTTGCTCCTTTTGTAAGTGAACATATCTATCTTGAATTGCAAAAATTTACTACCAAATGAAAAGTTGAAGGAGATTCTATCCATCTTAAACACTTTCCACTCTACTCAGAAAAATATATCGATAAACAATTACTTGAAGAGATAGAGGTAGTAAGAAGAATTATTTCACTTGGTCTTTTCATCAGATCAAAAAACAAAATGGCAGTCAAACAACCATTGGCAAAAATGCAAATTAAATTATAAATTTCCTTTCAGAAGATTTGTATTTCGAACACCAAAATTATGTAAAGAGTTTTGGATGAGAGAATTATAAATTTCCTTTCAGAAATTTGTAATTATGATATTTTGGCATATACTTAAGAGTATATTTATCATATATAAACATTATAGGATTAACTCAATCAAGGATTTTGTTCGATATTATAAAAGGATGAATATCATATAAAAACAATATTCCTTCATGAACTATTTTTTCTTTCACTATTGAGAAATAAAAACTTTATTAGACAAATAAAATAACATTGACACTGTATAATATATTCGTATATTCAATTCAATCACTTTATTTTTTTACACAAAAAATAATGCCAGTAAAAAAACCTATCAAAAGAAAAGTAGTTAGAAAAACAGTTAGTTCGGTAGAAAAGAAAGTAAAATCATTTGCAAGAAATGTTGAACATGAAGCAAAAACAAGATTTAGTGAAGAAGGTAAAGAAATCGGAAGTAAAATCTCAGTTCGACGAGAAGTATCTACTACAGAAGAAAAAATGTTTACTATCATTGGTATTCTTCTTTTGATTTTCGGAATCTATTACATGAGACAATTTTTAGGTGGAATGATTTTGATCGTACTTGGTATTCTTTTTGTTACAGGATTCTTTCTTAAGAGAAGAAAATAATTTAAAAAATTATGACTATAAAACTCTACAGAAATGTAGAGTTTTTTTTATTTTTTAAGGGTCGATTGTAATATCGCTGAATGAAATAAACAACACAATGAGTATCGAAATATAATAAAGATGAAGGGACAATCGACGAGGGGTTTTTTGCTTACTTTTTGCTTGTCCTCCGCGTAGTCGGAGGACACCTGGTAGGAAAAAAGTAAGGCCCAGCCGGCGAGGCGATAGAAAAAAATCAAGACCAATCGCCTTGATAACATATTACTTTTCAATAAAAAAATATATGATATTTATCATATTAAAAAGAATAATGGCAAAACTAACAACAAGAGCAACAGATTATAGTCAATGGTATAATGAGATTGTTCAAGAAGCATGATTAGCAGAAAGCTCTGTAGTAAGATGATGTATGGTTATCAAACCATATGGATTTGCTATTCGAGAAAATATTAAAGATATCTTAGATAAGATGTTTAAAAATACAGGACATGTAAATGCATATTTCCCAATACTTATTCCAAAATCTTTTTTTAGTAAAGAAGCTGCTCATGTAGAATGATTTGCTAAGGAATGTGCTATTGTAACACATTATAGACTCAAGAATGATCCTAACGGAAAAGGAGTCATCGTAGATCCTGAAGCTAAACTTGAAGAAGAACTTATTATTAGACCTACTTCTGAAACCATCATTTGGAATAGTTATAAAAATTGGATTCATTCATATCGTGATTTACCACTTCTTATCAACCAACGAGCAAATGTTATGAGATGGGAAATGAGAACAAGAATGTTTCTTAGAACATCAGAATTCCTTCGACAAGAATGACATACCGCTCATGCAAGTGCAGAAGAAGCAGATGCGGAAGCAAAAAAAATGCTTGATGTCTACAATGATTTCGCAACCCATTTTATGGCTATAGATCCAGTATTGGGAGTTAAACCAGAACATGAAAAATTTGCTGGAGCTGTAGAAACATATACCTTTGAGCCTATCATGCAAGACGGTAAAGCACTACAAGCAGGAACGAGTCATTACTTAGGGCAAAATTTTGCCAAAGCATTTGATGTAAAATTTACTAATACAAAAAATGAATTAGAATTTGTATATGCGACATCTCGAGGAGTATCTACGAGATTGATTTGATGACTTATTATGGCACATTCTGACGATCAAGGACTTATTGTACCACCAGCATTAGCACCAATTCATGTTGTTATCGTACCTATTTTCAAAACTCCAGAAGAATATAAACTGATTCAAAACTACATACAACCACTTATCGACAGATTTGAGACTACTAGACTCGATTTCAAATCCAAATATTTTCACGATACTATACCATTGAGATGGAAAATCGATGCAGATACCAACAAATCTCCGGGACGAAAGTTTAATGAATATGAACTCAAAGGAGTACCTATTAGAATCACTGTAGGAGCAAGAGATATTGCTAGTGGTATGGTAGAAATATTTAAGAGAGAGCTCGGAGAAAAATCATCAGTAAAAATAGAAGACGTAGATCTTCATATCGATCAATATATCTATAAAGCACAAAATAATTTATTAAAAAAAAATAAAGAGTTTAGAGAAACTCATACATTTACCGTAAGTACATATGATGAATTCAAAGAAAAGATAGAACAAGGATTTGTTATGGCACATCGAGATGGTACTACAGAAACTGCAGACAAAATCAAAACAGAAACTTCTGCAACCGTAAGATGTATTCCATTCGATGCAGTTGAGGAAGCAGGTGTATGTATATTTAGTGGTAAACCAAGCATAAGAAGAGTCTTATTTGCAAAGAGTTATTAAATAACAACAACATATAACTACCAAATATCATATAATTTGACTTTTGATAGGAAATATATATATTATTTTTTGTAAAAACAAAATATTAACCAAAACCAAAAAAAATGAAGATATTAGACATTCCAGTTAGATCAATAATTTCGGTTATTATTACTCTCGCAATTATGAGATGTATTGATTTAGTCATAGGATATATTATCCATGACTTTGAAATAATCAGAAACCTAATCCCTAAAGATACTCAGACTTCTGATATTTATTTGATATGGGCACCAATAAGTAGTTATCTAATAATTGGAGTATCAGTGTGTATGATTGTAAATGTTTTTAAAAAACTAAAATCATACAAAGAAAATGGACTTATCCTAGGATTTTTGGTCGGAATTCTCGGAGGAATTTTGGGAGGACTTATCATGGGACTTATTCTAGGATTTATCGTGGGAAGTATTGCAGGAATTATTTGGGGACTTATTGTGGGATTTATCATAGGAATTATTGCAGGGCTTTTGGTAGGACTTGTGCTGGAATTTATGAAGGAATCTATATAATAATTTCACAAAACTATACAGCTTTGGTTATATTTAACCAAAGCTTTTTTTATAATTGAAGTAATATTACAACTAATATAAAAAAGCCCTCACGGGCTTTTTCAAAATATTTAATAATCTTATTTTTTTACCCCATTCTTTTTTCTGTCTGAATCAGTAAGAAACACCTTTCTTAATCTAATATTTTTTGGCGTAATTTCTACATATTCATCAGTACTGATATATGCCAATGAATCTTCTAAGGTCAAAGGAATGATAGGTTCTAGTCTCATTGATTCATCATTTCAACTTTCTCTTACATTTGTCTGTTGTTTATTCTTTGTAAGGTTAACAGTCATATCTCAAGGCTTAGCACTTTCACCTACAATCATACCTTCATAAATAGCAGCTTGAGGTAAGATAAATATCTTTCCTCTTTCTTGTAACTTCCAGATACTGTATTTCATACATTTACCGTTTTCTTGACTGATCATAGATCCTGTAGTTCTTTTTGGAATTTCTCCTTTATATTCTCCATAATGAGAATATGAACTATACATAATTCACTCTCCTCTAGTCACCAATACGAATGCAGATCTAAATCAAAGTAATCCTCTTGTCGGTACTTCAAATTCCAATGTAGCTATTCCGTTTACCGTAAACATATTTATCATTTGTCATTTCTTTTTAGCAAGCATATCTATGATAGTTCCAGATATTTTTTCATCTACATTAACAACTACGTGTTCTATTGGTTCCATTTTTTTACCATTTTCTTGTTTGAAAATTACTTGTGGTGCAGATACTTGAAGCTCAAATCCTTCTCTTCTCATAGATTCAATAAGTACGGATAAGTGAAGTTCTCCTCTACCAGAAACTGCAAATCTATTACCTCCCTTATCAAAATCTATTTCCAATCATACATTAGTTTGTAACTCTTTAGCAAGTCTTTCTTGAATATTTTTTGACGTAACCAATTTTCATTCTTTACCAGCAAATGGAGAATCATTAACAAGAAAATCCATAGTCAATGTCGGTGCATCTACCTTGATTGGCGAAAATGGTTCACATCATTCTATTCAAATTGTTTCTCCCACATAAATATTAGGAATACCTGCAATAGTAACGATATCACCACAAAGTGCGGTTTTTGTTTCTACTTTAGAAATTCAAAGTGTTGTAAATATTTTAGTTATTTTTCCTTTTCTTTTGATTCCATCATTATCAAAAATAACAACTTCTTGTCCTTGATTAACTGTTCATTCATATACTCTTCCGATACCAAGTCTTCCGATAAAATCATCATATCCTAAGTTAGCAACTTGCATACGAAATGGTTTGTCAGAATAATCTGGTGCAGGTTGTACGGCTTTTTCTATCAAATCAAATATAGGAAAAATATCTCCATGTTCTTTAGCTTCAGCGAAATCTTTCATATCGTCAAACGCGTATCCACCCTTTGCACTACAGTAAATAATAGGAAAATCTGCTTGCACATCAGTAGCTCACAATGCGAAAAATAAATCAAATAATTGATTGATTACCCAGACTGGTCTAGCAGTTTCTTTATCGATTTTGTTGATTACAACGATAGGATTGAGTCCAAGTTCCAAAGATTTTTTGAGTACGAATTTAGTTTGTGGCATAGGTCATTCGTATGCATCCACAAGAAGTAATACACTATCAACCATTTTTAAAACTCTCTCTACTTCACTTCCAAAGTCAGCATGTCCTGGAGTATCAATGATATTGATGACATCTCCTTTGTAATTTACGGAAGTATTTTTGGAATAGATCGTAATTCCTCTTTCTCTTTCTTGGTCATTGCTGTCCATGATAAGATTTTGATCTTCTGCCAATTTCATCGTACCAGACTGTGTCAACAATTGATCGACTAGTGATGTCTTTCCATGATCTACATGGGCGATGATGGCGATATTTCTGATTTTCATTGGTATGTATTAAGGCGTAAAACAAAAAAGACCCTCGAAGAAAGTCTTTAGAAAAGCATATCTCGATTAGTCTTTATATACAGTTTTCCTATGAAATAGCAATGCTTTTAGTCAGTAATAAGCTTAGCTACTACCATAATTCTTTTATTGTCTGTACCAAGTGGATAACATCACATTAATGTGATGTAACTACCACCAGCATTTTGATAAGTCATGTATTGAGCATTTACTTGTTTTGGATTTACAATAAATAAATCCATTACTTTATATTCATATAATTTTCCTTGTCGTAATACTTGAATTAATGTATTATCTTTAAGTTTTGGAAGATCTTTGAAAATTGTTCCATACGGATTATCTTTCCATACTACATAACTTGTATGACCAAATAATAACGTATTCCCTTCTTCTCCAGGAGCTGGAGTTGTTGGATATTTTACAATTCATTCTTCAAGTTCCTTATCAAAATCTGCTTTTGCAAAATCAGTAGGTGCCATATTTTCATTGGTGACAATAGGCACATCAAGTCCTAATGATGGAATAATAATTCTATCTACGGGTGGAACAGTATTGAATGAAAAATTATAGTCCATCAAATGAGATTGAAGAATTTCTTCCGTAGATGGAGCCAATGTATTTACATCGGTAGTCTGTTGATAATTTTTGAGTAATCACTGGATTTCTATGTCGTTTTTTTGTGCAATATCTACAATAGAAGAAATATTATTATTTTCTGAGACGATTGATGTACTAATAGGTGCTGAAGGATGAATCTCTTGTTCAAATAATGAACGGAAACTATATGCAAAAAGCTCTAAGTTAGTGAATACCAAGATAATTACAAAAACAGCACCGAAAAAAATACCGAAAGTTCTCATCTCACGGAAGAATCAGCGTTTTTGTGGTTGAGCGATGTAATGTTCGTGTATTCAGTACATAACTAACAAACAATAATAAATATTAATTTCTGAACTATATCATTATTATACTCGATATTGAACGAAAAGCCAAAAATTCCAGAAATATCAGACCCATACCACTTGACAGATAAAATAAAATATATTGAATACTATATTATAAAAGCAAGATGCATGACCAGACGCTCCCCAAATTTGAAACAATACATATAATCGAACTGTAGTGAGTCACACGAATGTGTGCGAACAAAGTGAGATAAATAAGTATATCATAATGAAACAACGGGTCGTTGAGTTTGCATCTGGCTAGAGTTTTTTCGTCAGTTTTTGGGGCGATGCCAAAAAGTGACCCAAGCGGAGCGTTTAATCTTGAAAAGAATTATTATTCCTATATGCTTACATACACATTTACATATAAAATAAACGAAAGTGCTCAACTTAATAGCCATTTCTTACAAAAACATCGGACCATTTCAGGATAAACTTTTGAGCGTTTTTTTTAATACCGGAAAAATGCTTATCAAAGCGCCTATCGGATCAGGGAAAAGTTTCCTATTTTTTGATGGACCTATTTACTGACTCTACAAATACAGTACAAGAAATATTCTAAATACTAAATCTAAGGATGGATTCATCAAAGTTATATGTGAGGTAAACGACACAATCTACCTTATCACAAGAAATATCAAGAAAGGTAAATCTAAAGACTCATGTGAATCTAAACTTTATACTTTGGAGTGAAATTTACCGGATTTCAATGAACATAAACCGTTAGAAAACAATGTTGATATAGAAGAATTACTGAGAAAACAGCCTGGTCTCAAACGAGACGAGATTACATTTAAAAACGAGACCGATCTCCAACAAAATCTTCAAACATTTCTACCACCGAGAGAAGTTATTATGAATACCATCTTTTTGATGCAAGATTCTGACAATATTTTTGAACTGACACCACTTGATAGACTGACGATATTGAAAAACGTATTTAATCTCATGGGGATTGATGAAGCCAAAGAGGTTTTAGCAGACAAAAAAAGAGAAATCCGATACAAAATCAAAGCAACAACAGATATTTCCAAATATGATGAAAAACTCAAAAACAATATTCAGAACTACCTTTCTACGTTTACTACTACAAAAGAATTATTAGGAAATGCTATCGATACAGAAGTATATCAGCAATTTTTTGACGAACGAAAAATGATAGAAGAAAAAATACAGATAACTGATTTTTCACTCAAAGATTTTCCTACTGATCGAGAAAAAAATCTTCAAAACTACATTAAAAATAAAAAATCACAAGAACATAAATTAATACATCAACTCGAGACTATTCAAAAAGATATAACTCAAGAACAGAAGAAATTTAAAGACCAACAGACAATAGAAAAGGAGCTTTCTACAAGCATTTCAGAGCTACAGAAAAAAATAGAAAATATCGACGAAAAGAAGATAGAAATTTTAAAAAAAGAAAAAAGAGAGATAATTACTCATCAAAATGACAATGAAAATCAAATTCCAAAAAAAAATATCTGGAATTTTATCCAAAAACAATGAAGTGAAACAGATATTCAAAAAGAATGAGATATAACAGTTCTAAATAGTTATTTCTTGATACAAAATATTATCAATGATGGTAAAAAATGAAGTGAAGAGATAAAAAATATTCAATTACAGATACAAAACGAACAATTAGTGACAAAAAACGAAGCAGAAAAAAATGAAACCCAAAAACAACATCTCGAAGAAAAAATACATGACCAAGAAAATCAGTTAAAAAATATTTTGAAAACATTGAAAGAGTTAGAACAAAATATCGATACGCAAGCGACTTTTGCTTGTGAGAAAATAGAGTTACCATGCCCATTTATTAAAGTCATCAACAAAAAAACTTTCGACCAATTAGACCAACAAAAAAAATGATTTATTGATCAGCAAATACAAATTGAAGCAACAATAAAAAAAATACAAACAGAAATCAAATCATTAAATAAATCAGAAGTAAAAAAAGATGATAAAAAAATTGAAGAATTAGAAAAACAACAAAAAGAAATAGAAAAAAATATCGAAACAATAAAATTATTTTTAAATGATATCAATTACAAGACGATTGAAAAAAATTATATAGAGTATACAAACCAAGACAAACAGATAAAGGAATTAGACAAAAAAATCAGCAAATTAGAACAAGAAGTTAAACAAATAGAAGAATGGAAAACACAGGTACAAAAAGCGATTTCTCAAAAAGAAATCATAGAAAAACAATGAAGTGATTTTGTAAATATAATAGCAGAAAAAGAACAAGAACGAAAAAAATTAGAACAAGAAAAAGAAAAAATGGATAGTAATACAACAATACATCTAGAAAAAAACCATCTCGCTATGAAACAATACTATCATGATATTGATGTACTCGTAAATGAATTTAAAGATCATCAATTAGAAAGAAAAAAACTAGAAGAACAGGAAACTATTTTGGGGAATTTATATACTATATTTTCTAAAGAGCTTTTATTGTTAGTTCTTCAGGATCATTTACCAGTTTTGAATGATATAGTAAATAGTTATCTTTCACAGATAGTAGACTATCAAATCAGTCTACAATTAAGAAACGAATCAGACAAAGTAGAGCTTGAAGCTAAAATAATCGACAAAAAATGAGAAAGAGATACAAAGAGTTTGAGTGGAGGACAAAGAATTATTTTGAAGCTAGTACGAATGTTAGCTATCTCATCATATATAAACTCTCCTATTCTTTTCTTAGATGAAACCATCAACAATCTAGACGCCGATACCGTAGGAAAAGTAGCTAATATGTTAGAAGATTTTGTTAAACAAAGAGAGATAAAATTCTATACTATCACCCATAGTCAACAAATTCAACAAATGGATATTTGGGATCAAACAATAGAAATAGAATAAAATAGAAATATATCTATATTTGCAGTTAGAAGATTGTTTTCTATAAGTTCATCCAATCCATTTTTATACTCTATAAAAATATGAAATATATAACAGTCGTTAAAAAACTAGAAAAAATACATACCTGTCCTTTTTGTCATGAAAAACCAGAAAATATGTTACAAGAAGGAAAGTATTTTTTTGTAATTCCTGCTCGTGCACCATATACAAAACATCATATATTGGTCATCCCAAAAAGACATGTAAATCTTTTGGCAACACTTTCTCATGCAGAAATACTAGAAATGAATAAACTAGTAGATATACGAGCAAAAAAACTTCATACAAAATATAAAGACGTAAGTCTATTACTAAGAGATGGACTAGTAAAAGATCGATCAATCAATAAATCCATTAATCATCTTCACTTTCATCTTTTGCCAAACATATGAGTTCACGTTCAAAGCAATAAAGAAGCAAACAATCGTCAATGGACAGAAGATAAAGAATATGCAAAAATGACGCAGACATACAAAAAGACTTTTTTATAAAATATATTCAATATGAAACATAAGAATCTGATTCTTTTGATAGCGATAACCTTTCTTCGAAGCGTATTTATTTCTATGCTTAAATTCTTTCTCCGATTGTATCTCAAAGATATGAACATATCATTAGAAGGAATAACAGGATATATAAGTTTATGATGAATGATTGCTTATCTTATATGATCAGCATTAGCATATGCTTTTCATAGAAAAAATATCACAATTGCTGCATGACTTATAGCGATAGGATGATTGATTATAGGAAATATATTTGGATATTATCCTTTTCGAGTGTTTGCTGTATTGATAAGTAGTATAGGATTTGCATATGGTCTACGATTAATTGTAAAATCTATCCTTTTAAGTACAGAAATTCAAAAATCAAAACAAGGAGAATGAAGAATAAATGGAATGATTAATGTAGCAATATTGACAGGAGTACTCTTATGAAGTTATTTATGATTTTCTATTTTTGCAAAACGATGAGTTAGTTGATTTCAGATTATTGTATGATTTTTAGTAACATCAATACTACTGACTACGATGATGGATTATGATAAACATTTTAAGAAAAAATCATTTTTACAAATATTAAAACATTCGCTTCCAAATATATGAGGAATAATAAAAAAATATGTTCGATTATTATTACCTATAGGTGCTTTACGAGCAATATCTACGGCAATAGGACAAAAAATGTTGGAAATAGGAATCGATCTCTTTCAAAGAACACCAAAAAGCTGAATTATAATCATAATTATATCATTTTTAGGTGCAATTTTGGGACACATTATATCAGTATACATATTAAGAAATAAAAAAAATGTAGCCATGATATTTACTATCATCTTTTGACTCGCTACTATTTATTTTCCACATATTATAAATAAATATGAATATTATATTACTTTAAAAATTTCTGGATTTTTTATTGGAGTATTTTTTGGAATCGCAGTAAATTTATTAGAAGGAAGATATTTTTTCCATATCGGTGATGATCATAGAAAAGAATATGGATCAGTAGCATATGGAATCATGACAAGTATTATAATATTTATAATTATGATTGCATCAGACTATCTCAATAAGGTTATAGGTATGAAAATAAGTTTCTTTTTCTTTGGAATAATTCTACTATTAATGCCATTTTTTATCAGAAAATTTGATGCTCCTAATATCCCAAAATAATAAAAAGAAGAAAAACGGTTAATAAAGCATATATTTCAGTAAATTTGTCAAGTATAATAACACGTATTAGGCGTGTTTTTTTGGTTATTATAGCATTTCAGGATATACTATATATGATTTATATCATTCATATATTACCAATGAGAAACAAACTTTGACTTACATTACTTGCTGTTGCTATATTAGGAGTAAGTTTATGTACAGCACAATGATTAAATATTAGCACTGTCGAAGTGACTGATTTTGATGTACAAAGTGCTACAGACAATATGCAAAGTCTCAAAAGAAATCTTGATGATGTTGTAAAACAACTCTATTCTTTGGATGAAAAAGAAAGAGGAACAGATAATGCTATCTCTGATAAATATAGAGCAACAAGAAAAGAAATTGTTAATGTAATCCAAACAATTAATCAAACAACAGATATTATTAGTGAACAATTAGAGAAAATCACTACATACAAAAGACTTATGCTCCTTACATATAAGGATATTCAGTCATCAAGATCAGGTATGGTAGATACTAAACAATACATAGAAGACTTCTCTAATTTCATTTATAAGTTAGACAATAAACTCTATAATGAAGAAACTAATGTTATTGATGAAATCAAATTATTTGTAAATTCTGATAATATTCCCGTAACACTTGCCAATGACAATATGGTACAATCAATGATGATTCAACTCAATGATTTAATGAGTAATTTTCAAGAAAATGAAAAAACACAACTAGAAACAATCAAAAAACTTAATGATCTAAAAACAAAAGCAAAAGCAAGTATAGAAGAATATCAAATTGAAATAGAAAAATTACAACAGAAAAAAAATTATCTTCTTCAATTTATGAAACTCTATCAAGATGATACAACACAAAGACAATTGAGTATCAACAACTTTTTTGAAAGTACAAAAGGGGTCTACGAGAAAACAATAGAATTGGTAAAAGATATAAAAAAATGAGTATATAAAGTAGATTTCGATATGGAAAAGAAACTACCATTACTCAACGAAATAGAAGACGATAACCAAGCATATCCATTAGCATGGCCACTCTACCCTATCGAACAAATTCAGACGTATTTCGGTGATGTGAGCTTTCAAAAAGAATATGGAGTTCCACATATAGGAATACAAATAAAGGCAACACAAAAAACACCAGTATATGCAGCCCGTAACGGTATTGTATATTTTGTAGCAGACAATGATGAAATAGGAATCAATCGAGCAATGATAGTTCACACAGATGGATATGTAACAATATATCAATATCTTAATACAACAGTCATCAAGCCAGGTGATGTTGTAAGAAGAGGTCAACTCATAGGATATAGTTGATGAGAACCTGGAACAAGAGGTGCATGATTTATTTCAAAATGAGCAAATCTTACATTCGAAATTTTCAAAGATGGTATAGCTATGGATCCATTTGATATATTGGATGCAAGTATTGTTAAAGATAAAGATGTTTTACCAGAAGGATATCAAATAAAATATCTCAGAGATAAATATGCAAGACCTATTGATATTACAGATCTTCAACTTATGACAGGAGAAACGTTAGCAAAGAGAGAAAGTCAATTCCTGATAAAATATGGTGTAGGTATATATAAACAAACAGCATTCCGAGAAGATGTAGTCAAAGATACTAATATCGATAAAGATATGGTGATCTGTATTGCATTTGCAGAGAGTACCCTTGGTAGATATCTTAGCACGAATGCAAATATAGGTAATGTAGGAAACAACGATAGATGAGATAGAGTTCCATTTACATCTGCATATGGATGAGCAAGAGCCATTCCTGTGACACTAAATAACTTCTACTTATGAAATTATCATACTATTAATCAACTTTCTAGATATGGAAATAAAGATGGAAAGATTTATGCATCAAGTCCTATCAATCGACAAACAAATGTATTGAAATGTTTGAGTCAGATAAAAGGCTATTATATCCCAGAAGATTTTCCATTCAGAACATGACCAAATCCAAACATCGATAATCCTAATCCAGAAACAATAACATTCGGAGAAACACTAAGTAAATAAGAATAAAAAAATTGTTCGTCTAGACGAACAATTTTTTTTAAATAAATATTTTATTTTACATTAATTTCTTTTTTTTACAAAACACGTTTTAAGATACATAATTACACCATCTACACGTCATTCTATGAGTTCAGGATCACCATCTACAAGACGAATATTTTTTACGGCTGTACCCTTTTTAATATCTTTAGATCATTTTGGTTTTAGATTTTGTGTAACTGTAATTGAATCTCCTGTTAATAATTCATTTCCATTACTATCTACTGTTTTCATTACTTCCATAATATTTTATATTAATAATATAAAAAAAATAATTTTAACGAAATAAGTAAGACAAATCAAGGGATACATTTTATTCTAAAACAAAAAAGAGCCGAAGCTCTTTTTTCTATGTAATGTTTTTTACTCCTTAAATGGAGCGGGTGACGAGACTCGAACTCGCAACAGTCTGCTTGGAAGGCAGGCACTCTAGCCAATTGAGTTACACCCGCAAGGCTAATATCAACAGTCAAATTCTAAGAATTTAACAATAAAAATCAAGTTTTTTTGGTGGGCCTAGCTGGACTCGAACCAGCGACAAATCGGTTATGAGCCGACTACTCTAACCAGCTGAGTTATAGACCCATTAAGCTGGAAAAGATTAATTAATGGTGGGTGATATAGGACTCGAACCTATGACCCCCTGCTTGTAAGGCAGATGCTCTAGCCAACTGAGCTAATCACCCATTACATTTTTGGCTTGTTTGTTTTAATCGGTCCCACGGGGAATCGAACCCCGATTGGAGGATTGAAAGTCCCCTGTCCTAACCGTTAGACGATGAGACCAGATAGAGATTTCCCAATGGATTGTATAAAGTTTTTATTAATGGCGGAATGGAAGGGACTCGAACCCTCGACCTCCTGCGTGACAGGCAGGCGTTCTAACCAGCTGAACTACCACTCCACATGATATATTTAATTTAATGGAGCCGACTATCGGATTCGAACCGATCACCTACCGCTTACAAGGCGGTTGCTCTACCGAATGAGCTAAGTCGGCAAATAAAGCTGTTTGTTAAGCAGCTTGTTTAGCAAAAGCTTTTGCAACTCTAGATTTTTTTCTAGATGCAGTATTTTTTTTAATAATGCCTACTTTTGTACATTTATCAATATATTTATATACTATACTAAGGTCTTCTTGTGAAACCTTTTCAGTCTTAGTGACGCTTTTCAAAAACTTTTTGATAGCCATTTTCATTCTAAGTTTAAATTCATTATTCCTTTTCTGGAATACAAGAGATCTTTTTGCTGCTTTTTTTGCTGATTTCGTAATTGGCATCCTAATTTGTGTATAAGGGTATAAAGCATAATATAATATATAATTCTCCGAGGGGGGGACTCGAACCCACGACCCAGTGATTAACAGTCACTTGCTCTACCAACTGAGCTACCTCGGAATGTCTGTTTTTTCAATGAACTAAGCTATAAGAATTCAGATAGTGTTTTCAACATAAAATGAGAATTATATTTACCGGGGATCCCGTAGTCCTACGGGACACACTTCACGGCAGTGTCTTTTTGTTATTTACCGGGGACAGGGATCGAACCTGCACACCTCACGGCACTTGGTTCTAAGCCAAGCATGTCTACCATTCCATCACCCCGGCAAGAGTGTATTCTCGGGAGCTAGGATTCGAACCTAGGACCTCCTGATTCAGAGTCAGACGCTCTACCAACTAAGCTACTCCCGATCGGTACTATTCTGTCGAATCTAAATTTTTTTTGGTTGCGGGAGATGGAGTCGAACCACCTGTCTTCGGGTTATGAGCCCAACGAGATACCGTTTCTCTATCCCGCAATGTCTGTGTATATATCAGTTTTAACTTTGTCCAAAGTATTCATTTTGGGGAACTAGGATTCGAACCTAGACTGACGGAGTCAAAGTCCGCTGTCCTACCGTTAGACGATTCCCCAATATTTTTGTAAATATAAAGACAAAATATCCTGCTTTCACAGGCATGTGATGTATATACACATTTACCAACACATTTCAAGCGAAAATTTACAATTATGCATTGAATTAGCTCACGAAAACGGTACATTCAAAAATAACCTAATTTTACTTGTATATTAATAAAAAATGAGGATTTTAACCTGACTTCAAGCAACCGATAGCCAACTTCATATAGGAAATTATTTCTGAGCAGTCAAACCTATGATAGAACTTGCAAATGAATTTAAAGATGCAGAGATTTTTTTATTCTTGGCAATTATGCATTCATTTAATAGTATTCAAGATCCTACAATACTAAGAACCAATGCAATCAATATTATAAAATTATATGCAGCATGTGGAGCAGATCTTTCAAGATTTATGATTTTCAATCCTGCGGATGTTCCATGACATGCACAACTCAATTGGGTGCTTACCTGTATAACAAATATGTGATTTATGGAAAGAATGCATTCTTATAAAGAAGCATTGGATAAATGAAAAGCAAAAGAAATTAATGTTGGAGTATTTTGTTATCCTATATTAATGGCTGCTGACATACTCCTCTACGATACAGATATTGTGCCTGTAGGTAGAGATCAAAAGCAACATGTAGAATATGCGAGAGATATAGCTATGAAATTTAATAATGCATTTGGTGAAACATTTAAAATCCCAGAACCACATATCAAATCAGATGTTGGATTAATTATGTGAGTTGATGGAAGAAAAATGAGTAAATCATATAATAATTATATTTGACTTCTCGACGACGAAAAGACTATTCTCAAAAGAGTTAAACAGATCCCGACAAGTACTCAGACTATCGAGGAACCAAAAAATCCTGATGAATGTAATGTATATAAAATCTGTAAATTATTTTTGACACCAGAAGAAGATGAAGTTTTAAGAAAAAGATATCAGGCATGAGGACTAAGTTATAAAGACGCTAAGGAATATTTATATGAAAAAATAATTGCATTTGTACAACCTATCCAAAAAAAGTATGCAGAAATACCTGATCAAGAAATAATAGATCTTCTCAAAAAGAATGCTAAAAAAGTAAACGAATTAGCACAGAAAAAAATTGAAGAAGTATATAAAAAAATATGATTCACTTTATAGTTTTATAAAAGAACATATGGAGAAATAAATAGAAGAGAATGTAATTAATGAACAAAAATATTCACATATAAAAATCACAAAAAATGATACAAAAACTGGATGTGAAACAACAATAAAAAGTATTCATAAAATATTTACTTGTAATGAATGTGATGAAAAAGACCCAGCAAATTGATATAGCTCTTAAGCTGGATGATAGTATGACGAATAAGTAAATTTTAAATAATTATACAAAACTAATGACTCAAGCAGAACCAATAGACTTATCTATAATAGATAGTAAAGACCTAGAGAAACTTAAAAAAAGAAAAGAAAAAATACAACGAGTAATGGAAGTAATCAAAGAAAATGGATTAGATAAAGACAAGGATTTTATAGAAGAGATTGACCAATTAATGTGAGCATTACTAGAAGAAAAAGACTAATAATAATTTAAAAAAATGTTTGCCTAGGCAAACATTTTTTTTAGTATTGAAAATATTTTTATACTGTTGGTGGAGTTGTTTCAGCTGGTTGAACAGGTGTTGTAGGTGCTACTGGAGCAGCAGGAGTTGGTGCAACTTGTTGAGCAGTTTGACTTACAGTATTTACTGCTTGATTTGCAGCATTGCTTGCTGTATTTACGGCTTGGTTTGTAACATTGGTAGCAGTAGTAACTGCTTTATTGGCAACATCAGTAGCTTTTGCTACTGCTTGATTTGCTGCGCCTCGCATTTTTCCAATAATATTTTCTGCTTTTTTTGCAGTTGCTGAATTAGCGTTTAAAACCCCAGTAACAGGATCAGGTTGTCCCATAACTTTAGCAAAAAATCTTGCAAGTCATTTAAAAACCCTATCCAAAGGACCTTCTGTTGCTAGTGTAGCAGGAGCTGGTGTAGCTTGTGGTGCTACAGTTGCTGCTGGTGTAGACTCAACTACAGGAGAAACTACTGGTGCCTCTATTTTTGATTCAGTAGGAGCTGTATTTTGTACGGATTCATTTGCCGTAGTAGGAGTTTGATTATTCGAAACAAAAACTCCTGTAGGAATACCTTGAGGAATTCATGCGTTTTCTGTGGATGGATTAACTTGATTCGGTTCCATCTAAAAAGATTACAATATAAAACCATACATTAATTGTATCCTTTTTTTGTATTTTTGCAAATTTTAAACCCTGTTTTTATGACCAAAAGAGGGAATACGCTTGTTTTTTTAGAAAAAAATTATACAATAAGTGTTATTTAGCTAAGAATAAGCACATAAATGACAATTTACGAATGATCAGGAGATTTATCTAATATCAAGACAGAAAGAATCGATATTCGATTAAGTAAGCAATTTTCCTATTCCAGAAGCTTTTTTCATCATATTATTTCCAGATGAGGAATTAAAGTAAATGGTAAAGTAGTAAAAAAATCTTATCAATTAAAAAATAATGATGACGTAGAAATTGATGATGTAAAAAGATATCTCTCCCCTGTTATATTAGATGAAGCGCCGAATATCAAGATTCCTGTTATAATAGAAAAAGAAGATTATCTTATTATAAATAAACCAAAATGAGTACTCTCTCATCCAAAAACTGTTCGAGAAATTCATGAACCGTCAGTAGTTTGATTTTTATATCATACCTATAAAAATTTACCAACTATCTGAAATTTTATCAGAGCAGGAGTTATTCATAGATTAGATAAGAATACTGATGGACTGATGATTATCGCGAAGACAGAGAAAGGACTAGAACATTTCAAAAAACTTTTTCAATCAAAATCAGAAAGTAAAAATATAGAAGACAAAGAAAATACACAGTTAAAAAAATTTTATAGAGCAACTTCATATCTCACCGATGAAGGAAAAAAATTCATAGAATGAATTTCTGAGTTCCCATTTACCATTCAAGAACCCGTCATCGCGAAATTACCACATACAATAAATAAAATATGAATTACTAAAATAATTAAAATACAAAAAGGAGCAGGTAACAAGGAGCAGGTAACTTGAAACTTGAAACCTGAAACTTGTAACTTGGAATTAGAAATTTTAACATGAAGAACACATCAAATAAGATACCATTTATCACATCATGGTTTACCTATCATTTGAGATTATTTATATGGTGATCCAAAAGAAACAGAGCCGATGCAATTAACGGCATACAAACTGATATTTAGAGATCCAAATGATGAAATTATTACTGTTGAGTTATAGTAAAAAATATAATCAAATAAAATCCTCCGAAAAAAGCGGAGGATTTTTTAATTGTGTAAAGAAAATATAAATTATTTATTTCCTTTTCCTTTGTAAGTGTGAACGTGACGATCTTTTTTTCTCGCATGAATTTCAGCGATAGTAACCAAAAGACCGGTTTCTTCAACATCTCCAAAGTGTGGACTAATGGATGTTTTAAAAGATTTCATCGATGATGATAGATCCATATACTGTTTAACTAAAGGTGGAATAGTTTCACCACCAGCAGCAGCAACTGCATTCATAAGGTTTCTAAAATCTTCCTCATAGGTACCATAACCTAAAAATGTTGAGAGAAGATCAATTTCTTTTTCTAATTTATTGATTTCATCTTCCAATCCAGGTATAGGAAAGATAGGATGCATCAAATTCTCAGGATCAGGAAAGTATTTTCTCAAAAAGAACAAAATAAAATTACGGGCCTGAGGATTAAAACTAGGATACATTGTAACTTTACCAAAGAAGTGTTTGATTTTGGGATAATCAACTATCAAAGTACCAAGACCATCCCATAGATTATCAAGTGAGAATAGTCCTGAACGAGGATTTTGTGCTGGCTGATATTTTGGTTGTACAAAAGAACGGCCAAGCTCAATAGTGTAAGGAAGGTACTCGTCAATAAATTTGTCCGAGAGCTGAAAGATTTCACCAGTAGGGCTATTGATTTTTTTCTTGTCGTCCATTAAATCAGACATACAAGCAAATCTATACCCACCAATAATTTCTTTATTCTCAGGATGCCAAGCAATAAGTTGACCAAAAACATCATCATATTGATCAATATCAAGCGACTCTCCTGTTCCACCACCAGCCTTACGAAAGGTGATTTCACGCAAACGTCCAATTTCTCGCATAAGATTTGGAGAAGTTTCTTTTTGAATGCAATACAATTCATTATTGCCTCTATTTGTAGAGCGCAAAAAATTGTTTTTTGTTAGCTCCTTGAGAAGCAAGTCTACTCCCACAGGAGGAATAATTTGTTTTTCCATATATATTTTTTTTATTTTGTTTAATTGACATATTAAGAATATGATATGAAATTTCAATATGAAAAATACCGCAGTCATACTTGCCCGCCATGGCGGGGAAAAGACATACGGTATTCTTAATCAGAAATTATATATTATTTCTTGGTAGTTTTTTTAGTAGCTGGCTTGTCCTCTTTAGAAGGTTTATTTTCTTTAGCTGCTTTTGGTGTAGCTACTTTCTTTTCTTTTTCTAAAGCTTTATCTTTTTTTTCAGGATTTTTATCAAGCTTATCTGTTATTCTTTTTGCTTTATCTTCGAGTTTTTCTTCAGAAAGCTTCTTAACAACTCCAGCTAATCCCTTACCGTCAAATTTCTTTTCATCTTTGGCTGGTGTAGCAACTGTTTCTTTTGTAGCTTTTGAAGTAGATGTTGATTTTTCAGCTTTAGCTGGTTTAGTAGTATCTGCATCCTCATTTTCATTTAATCATTTCATACTCAATCAAATCTTTCTATTTTTTGGATCAAGTAAGATAAGTTTCGTTTTAACAATTTGTCCAAGTTTTACGACTTCATTTGGATTTTGGATAGATTTTTGAGAAAGTTCACTCAAATGTACTAATCCATTAATATCTTGGAATACATTAACAAACACTCCATAAGGAACGAATCTAACAACTTCTCCTTCGAGAATATCACCAACTTTGTATTGTTTTGGTAATGCTGTCCATGGATCATCCTTTAATTTCTTACTAGAAAGTGATATCTTTCCATTTTCTAATCAAATAACTTTTACACTAATTTTATCTCCGATAGCTCCAAGTTTTTCGATATTATTAACGTGTCCATAAGTAATTTCTGAGATATGTACTAATCCTTCAACTGTTCATCCGATAGTTACGAATAATCCATATGAAGAAAGTCCACTCACAACTCCATCGTATATCTTTCCAACTTCAAGATCCTTGAGAATATTTTCTCTTTCTTCTTTGAGTGCTTCTCTTTCTGATAATACGATTCTCTTTTCATCTTCATCGATATTTATGATTCTTACTTTGAGTTCTTTTCCGATAAGATCTAATAATTTTTCGAAGATTATTTCTTGATCACCATCCTCTACTCTTGGGTAGTGAATAGGAGCTAATTGAGATAATGGAACGAATCCTTTAATACCATGCATATCTACGAGTAAACCTCCAAGATTTGCTTCGGTAGGAACAACAGTAATCACATCATCAGCTTCAAATTTCTTCATAATAGATTTCCAAATATCGTATTGAAGTAACTTAGTAATAGATACGATATAGTGACCATCTTCATGTCTGATAGCAGTATTTACGATTTCAAGTTCAATTTCTCTTCCTGGATCTAATTCATATCCAGATCTTTCAAGTTCTTTAACTTCTTTTGAAAGGATAACTCAAGTAAAAACATCGTTATCACAATTTACTAAAATTCCATTTTCGATTGCTTTGAGAACGATTCCTTTTACTTTTTGTCATTCTTTAATAATAGGCATAACTATTGTACCAGAGCGTAATTGCTCTATTAGGCTTGTATTATTCATTATAATATAAAACGTTAAAAAAATAAAAAATAAGATGAGGGAAATCGACAAGTATTTACAAAGTAGATTTACCCATCGTTTTTATCCAGCTATGCTGGATAAAATAAATAACTATACTTTTATACTTACTGATTTTGATATAGCGTTGTACGTAGACAACTTTTTAGATTTAAGATACTTAAGAAATGATCTTCTTCTAGCAACTTTTTTAAGCAATGATCTTTTAGCGTCAAAGTCTTTTTTGTGCATAGCAAGATGTCATTGTAATTCTGTAATTTCTTCTGTTAAAAGTCAGATTTGAACTTCTACAGATCCAGTATCAGTGTCATGAAGTTTGAACGATTCTGGTGTTGTTTCTTTAGCTTTTGTTGTTTTCTTTACCATAATTGAAAGGGGTTATTAAAAAATAAAAGATGTGATACAAAACAAAACTAACAGTAATACAACCGTATTTAGCAATGCCTTGTGATATTACCCCCGACAGGAGTCGAACCTGTGTTTACTCCTTAGGAGAGAGTTGTTCTATCCAACTGAACTACGAGAGCAAACAAATCTAGCCATAATTAAACAGGCAAGAAAAAATAGTCCGTAATCGGGCTTGTAGTATTTTATAGTATTATAGACAAAGAAATCAAGGAAAAATAGACGATTAGTCCTTCTTTTTATAAAAGAAATATAAATTCTATCCAAACTCGTTAAATACTTGGTATACGATCAATAAGAATAAGAAAATAACCAATGCAATAATGAAAATATTTACGATGATTCATTTAGCTTTTTTCATAGCTTCCTCTTTACCTGAAGAAGCAATCAGAAGATATCCTGCATAAAACAATGCCAATACAAAGAGTGATCCAAGTACCCATCCAAGTGTAATAGCTACATTGACAATCATGTCAGACGCTTTAGCTCCAAACGCTGGAGTTTGAGCGATATAGAAGATATAATCGATCACTTTAATAAATACCAAAGATATAACTACATTGATGGCTCATTTTTGTGCTATTTTAACTTTGTCTGATTTGTCCATTGCAGCCATCATTCTAAAGCCAGCAACTACCAACATAATAATCGCAGCAAAGAATGCTAATACCTTAAAGAACGATAATATTTGAAGAAATAATCAATTCTGAACCCTATCTACGAGTTGTCCGCTTCACTGAAGATCGCCTATATTTATGACTGTTCCCAATATCCACGTCACTCAAAATACCAAAAATGCACCATAAAGAATATAGATAAGACTTGAAAAAGCTTTTTTTGGTCCATCAGGTTCTTTGGCATGCATAATAAAATTAACTCAAGTGATTACCAAAAATATAAAAAGTACGATAAATCATAAAGCTCTAATAAGCACCCACAGATTACCTCAAGTAGGTATAAGATTTCAATTCGCATCAGTAATAGCAGCTCCACTTGGATAAAATAATCTTTTTACGTTATCCATTAACGTAAGATTTCTATCAATACCAAGATTAAATACTGTCTCCACTCTTCCATATTTATCAGGAGTAGCATCAGTGAGATAATTAGCAAAATTATCATTGAATGATGGTGCAGCGGCATAACTAAATCCGCCACCTATTATCAACAATGTAAAAACTAATAATGCCTTTTTTATAGTACTCATGTTTTCTAAATTTTAAATTCTAAATTTTTTATATTGTTAGTTATTCACTGTTAGTTGTTAGTTAAAATCAAGTATCTCATCCATATCATCAAAAAATTGAATTAATAATTGAGGTAGCCAATTTGATAATAAAATAGAATCCTGTCAAAATAATAACTCCTATAACGATATTGATAATATTTTTTTTGATTTTTGCTGTTTCACCTTCTTTATGAACAGCATTGGTAACCATAAGAAATCCATTATAAATCAATAAGATGACTGCTATAGAAAGTCAAATATATACAGCCCACTGAAGATATGGATTAATGTTATTTCTAAGCCAATCTAGAGTATTTGTTATCTTATATTGACTAGCATATGCTCACTCTTTATCTGTAGCATTATCTAGTGATGTTTGCTGAACTCTAACATCTTCATTAGCATCTCTGACTACATTATCCAAAATACTAATAGGATCATTTCCATACTGTCATCGAGTATCGGTTTGTGCGAAACTCAAAAGAGGAAGAACATAACAAAGAGCCAAAATAGTTATTATAAATTTTTTCATATAATGAACAAAGAAATAAATATGGCACGAGTATATATAAATATATATTTTTTTCAAATTTAAAATATTCTTATACAATTAAGAATTTTTCTTTAAAAGAAAAATATAAAGTCTAAAGATAAACAGTCAAAAAAGAGAAAGAATGAGGAGATACATCAGATAATCATTAAGCTCCCAGAATATATTTTTAATATTTTTTTGTTGTTGAGTGATGATATTTTGAGAAAGTTCTTTGAAAAATTGATCAAAAGATTTGTCATCTAAAATTCTATAGAATTTTCCCGATGTTTTATTGGCAAGTTGTTGAAGCAAAGGAAGATTAATACTCGTAGTAATGCTTTCATTCCAACTATCGCGACCGATAAGATAATTTTCTTGACCCACACCAAGAACAAAGAGAGGGACTCCGGTTTTTTGATAATATGACATAATTTGTATCGGATCAAAACCTATATTTGAATCACCATCGGTAATCAAAACTACAATTCATGGCTTATATATTTCTTGATGAGAAAACTGTTGAAGATTATAAGTACCAAGAAGAAGTGCATCACCGATAGCTGTTCATAAAAAATCTTTTACAGGAGGAAAATCTCCAAGATTCATTACATCTAATTTAGAAATAATCGCTGATGAGGAAGAAGAAAATGGGATATAAATAAACGGTTTTCACGAAAAAGTAATTAATGAAATATAATATCAGTCGAGCTGTTTAATAAGTGAAATCAAAGATTGTTTTGCAGCGACAAATCTACTTGGTTGCAAATCATTTGCAGACATTGATAAAGATACATCGAGAATAATTTGTATAGGAAGATTTTTTTCTACAATCACCTGTTTATCAGTTATAATAGAGACTTGTAAAGGAAGAAGTACAACAGAAAAAATCAATAATCACAATAAAATATTATATATAAACCAACTCCTCTGTTTTATATGTTTTAATGGTACGATAAAATTTGGCTTTTTATTAAAAAAGAAAAGTACTCCAGAGAGTGCAATCAATAGCAAACTTATTCGTATTCCGTTGGGAGAAAATAACATAGAATTATTATGTGGTTAAATTAATCATTTTTTTTCTATATCTGTAAGATGACTTTTATCAAATTTTTTCTCTTTGTATTCGATAATTTGCTTTTCTTCCTTAGTTTTAGCCTCCTCAATCATGATATCAAGAGGGTTTTTTTTCTCATAATTCACTTGAAATTTTTTCTTTGCATCAAAAAAATTATTTCTAACAAGTTTAGAAACATATGCGATAAGTCACAATTCTGAGACACTAAAAAACGCTATTACGATAGTAATAATTATAATTATGATTGCGACAAATATTCCAAGTACTTTAGATCATGATTTTCATAATCCATTGAAAGCTGCTAATGCAAAAGCAACTCCGAGAGCAAGGATAAACAATTGAACAATAGAAACACTCAATGGTCCAATACTAAATGTCATACCAGCAAGCAATCCTCTTTTGATATTTTTTGGATAGACAACTTTCATTGATTCTTACATAGAAATAAAGTTAATCTTAGTATACGAAAATACTTTTGATTGTCAAAAAAAAATCTGCGTTAAAAACGCAGATTTTTATAAAACACAATAATATATTATGCAATAATTTTTGATCTTATAGGAATAAGATTAAATGTTCCTGTAAGTTTTACTAATTTTTTGATTTCGTCTTTTTTAAAACCAAAATGGGCACCTTTTTCTAATCCTGAATCAATATAACGTTTTTCACCAGACACCATTATAATCACAGGATTATTTTTTTGATGTTGTTTGATAAATGGAATAAGACTTTCTCCTTTTCCACCAGTAGTTATGCAAGGAAGCATACCATCTAAAACGATAATACTAAAATTATTGTTCAAAATTTTTTCTTTTGCTTCAGGTAATGTACTAACTGTATGAATTATACAGCTAAAGCTTCGTTTCAATAATGTAACGATTACTTGTTGGTCGTCTGAAGAATCATCTACAATCAAGATTTCATGTGTTTTAATCATAAGCATTAATTTTTTAGTTATTTGTTTATATTTTGTTTTAACGGCATATGTATAAGGAAATCTATATCATTTACAAGAGAAAATTATATGATATAATATTGATTATGCGATAATTTTAGAATATAGGTAGTAAATTTTACTGTATCTAGTTGAAAAAAAAGACAAAATACTTACACACAAGTCACCTTTAATTTTCATAGAGAATAAAAAATGGAAAATCTAGTAATTATATGATCAGGTCCCGCAGGACATACAGCAGCAATTTACGCAGCAAGAGCCAATCTGAATCCAATTATGTATGAAGGATTTATGGCAGGAGGTATAGCAGCGGGTGGACAACTCACCACGACAAGTAAGGTAGAAAATTTTCCCGGTTTTCCAGAAGGAATTGATGGCCTAGAACTTATGATGAATATGAGACAACAATCAATAAATTCTTGAACAAGAATAGAAACCAAAACTATAGATAAAGTAGATTTCAGTGGACAAGCAATCAAATTATTTAGTGGAAACGAAATAATCGAAGCAAAATCAATCATCATAGCGACCGGAGCAACAGCAAAACGTCTCGGTATACCAGGAGAAAAAGAATATCGACAAAAATGAATCTCTGCCTGCGCAGTATGTGATGGCGGACTACCGATATTTAGAAATAAAGTCGTTGTAGTCATCGGATGAGGTGATGTAGCGATGGAAGAAGCACAACATATGACACACTTTGCTTCTAAAATAATTGTACTGGTAAGAACAGATAAACTCAGAGCATCAGAAGTGATGCAAGCAAGAGCAAAAGCAAATAAAAAGATAGAATTCAAACGATTCACACAGGCAAGTGAAGCGCAAGGAAACGATATGCTTACATGAGTGAAAGTAGTGAATAATCAAACCAAACAAGAAGAAATAATCGAATGTTCTGGATTATTTTATGCGATCGGACATACTCCGAATACGGAATTCCTTTGATGACAGATCGAACTTGACGACGACGGATATATATTGGCAAACAATACTATAACTAATGTACCATGAGTATTCGCAGCAGGAGACGTAGCAGACAAAAAATATAGACAAGCAATAACGTCAGCATGAAGTGGTTGTGCAGCAGCACTTGAAGCACAAAATTATCTACAAGAAAATAAATAATTTATATCTTAAAAATACATATGGGAACATTACATGTTGAGAAAGAATCAATGATATTATCAAAAGGAATTGATGTAAGATATGATAAATTCATCAAACCAAAACTTTCAGAAAAACAAATAAAATTATTAAAGCAACTTGCAAAAGAAATAGAAAAAGAATTATTAGCACCACAAATAGAAAATAAATAAAAAATGTAGGGGCAATTATCAATTGCCTATAAAAAAGAATACCAACATTATTCATTATTCATTTTTAATTATTAATTAGTTTATCATGTCAGTACTTCATATCAAAAACGTTGAAGAATTTAAAAAAGAAGTGTTAGAAAGCTGAAAATTAGCAGTCGTAGATTTTCGAGCAGAACGATGTGGACCATGTAGAATGCTTGGACCAATCATTGAACAATTAGCAGAAGATCACAAAGACGTAGTCATCGCAAAAGTAAATGTAGATGAAAATCAAGAGTTGTCTGCAACCTTTCAAGTCTCTTCTATACCTGTAGTATTTTTTGTAAAAGATGGTAAGGTAGTAGATAAAATTGTTGGAGCAAATCCTCCAACGGTCTATAAAGAAAGAATAGCTGAATATTCAAAACCAGAAAAAAAATAATTAATTATATAATAAAAAACCCGAGCAATGCTCGGGTTTTTTTATAAAGAAATATTTATTGAATCTGGATATTTGCGGCGAATTCAGATCGAGCTGGATCCATGATCTGAATAAGGAATTGCATTCAATTAATTGCTGTTTTTTGAATAATACTATTTCACGCATTGTTTAATGTACCTTTGATTGTACAAGTAAATATTTTCACTCTTGGATCGTCAGTAAGCGTAGCCTTATCGGAGAACTTAGTAACGTTCATTTGTGTAGAACAACGTACTCCAGGAAGGTCAAGACTATCATCTACATTGATTGCTTCATAAGCAATATTACTCGAGGGAAATATAATAGAGAATCCTCTGTTTGATGTAAATGTCATAGCCTTTTCTAGATTGATAGGAAATTGTTTTACGGAAGTATCAAGATTAGTTGGTGTTAGAGTAGTTGTAGTTGTTGTAGTATCTGGAACTGGATTAGTGGTATTGGAGATGTAACTAAGTTTTGTACCTCCTGCAGCTTGTGATGGATCTATAAAAAGTTTACACGTAGCTGAACCATCAGCAGTAGGTCATTGGATATTGATAATTAAACCATTGAGATCCATACCAAGTGCACTTGTGGTTATTTGCATAAGTGAGGTTGTTCCATCAGTACAAAGTGTTTGAAGTTTTGATAATAAATTATTTTGTACGTAATTTTCATTGGGTAAGATAAATGCATTAGTAACATCTATAACCTCTTGTTCAGGCACGTCATTGATGAAATACCCATAATACCCATTATTACTAAAGAACCATGAAGTTACTCATTCTAACTTATACAATTTATCTCCATTTGATGTAGAGAAAGTTTTTTCTGCAGAACTTCAGATATTTTGTTGAAGCTGTGTACAGTTTTTATTTGGATCAGTTTTTTTACATGTGAAATATGATACGAGAATAATTTGATTGGTGACAAGGTTTTGTAGTTTAATAAATCAATTTTCTCATTGATTGAGAACGGCATATTTTTGCCCAAATTCTGCAGGAAGATAAATACCTGCTTGAGATATGTATATACCACTTCCTGATCACAACAAGGTTTGACCAGTAGTTCATGTACTTGCCAATGATCAAGAGACAGCATTCACTTCGACAATAAACATAGCATTAAATTCTTTTTCTACTGTTCCTTGTATATCTATCATACCAGTATAAACACTTAAATCTAATGTTTTACTTTTGAGACCAACGACAGTTGTATCAGAAAGAGTTAGTGTATGTGTATATGAAATCAAATCACCATTTGCCTGAAGCACACCAGACAAAGAAACTGTTTGTCAGATTTCAAATCCAGTTGTAGATTCTATAGCAGAAGAAAATAAATTACTTATACGATCGTAATTTTTGAAAAGTATAAAAGCCAAAACAAATGTACAAACAATAACGACAAATAAGGTAAACAAAGAAACAGATCTTCTTGGTGACTGCATCATATAATCATCTCCATATCAAGCAAATGAAGGTTTTTTGGGAGAAGGAACAGGATTTTTTTTGAAATTCATTAGAATATATAAAAATTAAAAAATAGTCTGTAGCAAGAATAATATCCAATCATATGAACTTTGCAATCAAATAACCCATATTACATAATTTTTTGACCAATTAGGCAAGTATTTTGGATGATTTTTGGCTGTTGATTTGAAAAAATAAGGACTCAGGAGTATACTTTAAGTACATTTTGTTTTATACCCTCATACATGTAAGAATGAATACCCAAACACCAGAACCATCAGCTCTCCAAAACTTTTTGGATAGTGCTATCGTAACATATGGACTCAAAATAGTAGGAGCTATAGCAGTTATTCTACTTCTTTTGCTGATTTCCAAATTTGTTGCAGGGATGGTCAGAAGAAATATAGTAAAAAACGCTGATGAAAAAAACAAACAAGCAGAAAAAATAGCTAAACTTATGGGCGATATCACTTTCTATGTTCTCGTTATATTCTCTTTCTTCATAGGATTTGAAATGGTCGGATTCAATGTCGGACTTATCGTATGAGGTATCTCATTTTGAGTATGATTAGCATTCAAAGAAATTCTCGGAAATATGATTGCAGGTATTATGATTTTATATACCAAAGAATTCAAACTGGGAGATATCATAGAAGTACAAGCTGATCAAGTATATTGGGGGAAAATAGAAGAAATTACAGTTAGATATACAATTATCAGAACCATCGATCTCAGACAAGTAGTTTTACCAAACACTACACTCATCTCTGTTCCTATCAAAACATATAGTTCAGAGGCTATGATCAAGATGATGATTCCTTTTCGAGCACATTACGATAGTGATGCTAATTTAGTTTTAGAACTTATCAAAACCACAGTAAATAGTTGTGATTTTATTAAAGATAAAGAAAATACTAAAGTATTCTTAAATGATTATCTCGACAGTAGTATAGAATTTAAAGCATTTATAAGCTTCGATCCTAATGGTTGATTATTGCCAGAGATGGTCAAAGGACATATCTACGAAAAAATCAATGATGTATTTGCAGCGAACAATATCAATATCCCATACAACATAACGACATTGACGTTTGAAACACCTGAAGACAAAACATTTATAGAAAAGAAGTTGTCGGTATAAATTTTTATCCTTTCTTTTTTGATGCAGGAAAACATTATAGCAAACATTATAACATACATACAAGAAAATTGAGTATCTTTATTACTCAAGGCAGTTTTAGCTATAGGAGTATTTATCATAGGATATATGGCCATCCAAATAATAATAGGGAAAATAAGAACAAGAATAGAAGCAAATAATATAGAAGAAAATATATATTCAAAAAGGACTGCTAATTTAGTAGGAAGATTCGTATTTATTTTACTAATGATTTTTCTGATATTAGCGACATTTCAAGTTATATGATTTGACACAGCGATTATCATGTGATGAATATCCTTGAGTCTTTGATTCGCAATGGAAACCACAATAGGAAATATGATTGCAGGCATTATGATTATAACAAATAAGAAAATTAAAATTGGAGATTATGTACAGCTACTTTGAAACTTAAAAGTAATGGGAACAATCGAAGACATCAACATAAGATATACTGTGATAAAAACATATGAGAAGAAAAGAGTAATCATACCAAATAGTGTTTTAGCAAAATCGCCTATCAAAACATATAAGATAGAACCAATCATCAGAGGTGAAATTTTTTTCACGGTTCCGCGTCATGTGCATATCCCTCAAATCAAACAGATATTGATAGAAACCATAAACGCTCACGAAAAAGTTTTATACAAAGAATATACCAATGTGTGGATAGAAAATTTTGATGCAAGATGATTACAGATAAAATCTGTGTTTTTCGGTAATCCAAAAGCAAAATCGCCATTTTTGATAGCAAGAGATCTAAGACCAAGTATCGCAGCAAACCTAAAAAAATACGGAATAAATATTCCGTATCCTCATATTACATTATCTGCAGAAGAATAATTTGAAATATATTTTATTTAAAAAAAATCACAAAAAATTGTGATTTTTTATTTTACATATATATAATTCTCTCTATTTTTTTACGAACAATCTCCACAAAACATAGAGATACAATATACCCCAAATAATTAAATATATCCACCAATGTACTGTAACTAAAGCAGGAATAAGCGTAGCAAGAAGGAATGCTCAAGCGAAAAGGCAAAGTTTGAAAATCACCCAATCAAATACACTCAGTGTTCATAACTTTTTCATAGTTTTTTTAAACATGGATATATAATAAGAATTTAAAAAATTAAAATCCTATAAAATTAGCTATAAGCAGGACGATACCCGCTCCCAAAAGACAACCAGCCATTTTTCCGACTGCAGATTTGAGCATTGTTCTTTCTTCTGGAATTGATTTTAACCTTAATCTTTCAGCATGATGTCATTCAAAAATTCACGCTATACCATCGGTTATAGCATTACCGACAACACCACCCAAAATAGCTCCTGTTACACCAGCAAAATGAGCTCAAAAAATAGCAAAAATAGCTAGAATTCAATTATCTATAACACCAAACATAATATCTGGTTCAATAGATTTTGGCGATATATTAAAAGGTAAAAGAGAGACAATACAAAGCAAAGAGAGACCGATAAGTACTAGTCATACCCATCGTGAGCCATCAATAAAGAAAATACTTACTGCAAAAATCACAATACAAAGAACCAAAATATTTATCATAGAGAGAATGAATCTTTTTTTCATGATGATAACAGCATATAAAAATATTATTCCCCACTTATTTCTTTTATCTGATCACGGATAACCGCAGCGTTTTCAAATTCCCAAGCAGTTATGGCCTCGTCTAGCTGTTTTTTTAAATCTTTAAGAATTATTTCTTTTTCAACCTTAGTCATTCTTTTTAATTTTTTAGTTTTCCCTCTCGTGAGTTTATCAAATCCCTGAGCAAGCACTTCATCAGTCTTTACAACATCTAGTCATTTAATATTGGATTCAGCTTTTTTTGGAGTAATATTGTGTTTTTTATTGTATCTATCTTGGACACCACGACGACGATACGTCTCTCGTAAAGCCTTTACCATAGATTCCGTAAAATTATCTGAATACAAAATCACTTCACTATTTGGATTTCTTGAAGCACGTCAGATGATCTGAATCAACGATGTTGTTGAACGAAGAAAACCTTCTTTATCGGCGTCTAATATCGCTAACAACGTAACTTCAGGAAGATCAATCCCCTCTCTTAATAAATTTACCCCTACTATTATATCTATGACACCAGTTCTTAATTTTTTGATGATTTCTCGACGATCGATAGTCGCAATCTCACTATGTAAATAGAATGCTTTATATCATTTGGAAATCAAAAAACTCGTCACCTCTTCGGAAGACTTTTTAGTCAACGTAAGCAAAAGGACTTTTCCTTTTTTAGCGATATGTTCATTGAGTTTATTTAGCAGATGCTCCAAAAAAGCCGGCTTTGTACCAGTAAAATCATTTCCTTGCATAAAATCATTGAGATTTTTGTATTTTGCGAACATTGAATACAGAAATATAAACAAGTATCACTCTATTGTTTTAGGAATTGTTATCAAGAAAAGATAATAACAACCATAGCACAATCGCCAGATGCATGACCAGATACTCCCCATATTCGAAACAATCAATATAATCGAACTGAAGTGAGTCCCCGTAGTACTACGGGGCGAACAAAGTGAGATAAATAAGTCTTATATAATGAAACGACAGGTTGTTTAATTTGCATCTGGCTAGAGTTTTTGTTTACTTTTGGGGCGATGCCAAAAGTAAGCCCAGCGGAACGTTTAATTTATTTGTAAAAAAAACGATTTTGCTTATACTATATATACAGAAATTATCTTTTTAAATAAAAACAAAATATGAAGAAATATTTCTGACTACTACTATCACTGATTTGACTGCTTTGAACGTCGGTATTTGCTACCTACGAAGAATTTTCTCGTCAACTCGGAACTATGTGACTAGATATACAAGCAATCGAATCTCAATCTAGTATCTCACGTTATGATCTTGCAAGATTATTAAATATGGTAGAATGTAAAGACTGTATAACTCCTAAACAAGATATGATTGATAAATATATTCAAAATTTTTGGTCTACATTTACTGTATTGCCAGGAAAAGATTTTGCAGACATTAGTTTTTTATGAGGAAAATATAATAGTCTTTCTTATTATTATTGTGTAGCATATGTTGGTGATAACACATATATGAGATGATATCCTAAAGCAACAAGTCCTGTTTGTGGTGGACAATTTTGTGGTAGTAAAAATACAACAACAGCAGAATTTATCCAAGTAGTAATAAATATCTTAGCCAAATATATATACAAAGACATTAATCTCAATCGAAAAGAAGTAAATACACGAGTAAGTAAACTCAAAGTAGATAGTTATGAAGCTAAAAACTTCAATAGTGATGACAGAAAAATAATTACAGAAAAAAGTAAAAACTGTGAAAACATTTGTGCATTACAAAACAACAATGAAGTAAATGTATATTTAAAATATTGTATGTTTAATGTGGGTAAATGTGAAATGCAAGAAGTAGGTAAAATCAAACAATGATATTGGCCAGTTGCAGAGCTCAATTTACTTCGTAGTCAAAGTATAATAAATATAAATCAAAGTCAACGAGCAAGCACAGCAAAAGATATTGATGGAAAAACAGTCTTAGAAACATTATTTAAGCTCAATAGCAAAATTGATTGTGCATTCAATAATGATTACGATTGTGACGGCATAAATAATGCAAAAGATAGTTGTGCAAACACCTATAGCCCTTCACAAAAGGATTTTGATCATGATGGGATTGGAGATGTTTGTGATGATGATATCGACAACGATGGAATAAATAATCCAGTAGGAATTATTGACGAAGAAGGAAAAATAGATATTTCAAAATTAGAATGATCTTCTAATCAAGGAGGAACGGGTCAATGATCTATGGATAATTGTTTATTTGTGGTCAATACCAACCAGGAAAATGCTGATCATAATGGTATAGGAGATGCATGCGAAAATTTAAATAATCAGATATGACTCTATATTAATATCAATAAAATTGAAGGAAGTGCACCATTAACTACAACATTTACTGCAGTAAGTGAAGGAAAAGTAAATGAAGTACAACGAGATTTTGGAGATGGAACACAAGGTAAATGAACACCAATCACCCATATATTTCTAGAACCAGGCATGTACAATATACAAGCAATAGCAAAAGGAGATATTAGTGATGCAAAAGCACAAGTTATAGTTATTGTGGGAGGAAAAATAGGAGACGATAAAGCATTACAAACAAGAGCAAGTCTCATCGGATGAGAAGCAAATATAGAAAGTACATTATCAACATCATTGCTTGGAGTATTTGATGAAATTCAACGATCTTTCCCAAAAGAAAATAGTAGCTTTAAAAAAACTATTAATGAAACAGTTAAAAAAATATTTACACAGTCAGGAGAAAATCCAGTAATGGTCAAAGGATATAGCAATGGTATATTAGCAGGTATTAGTTATTTCACTGTAGGAATAGATGAATGAAAATGAGCTATACTCAAAAGCAATAGTGCAAATCCAGAGATAAATGAAAAAGTTTTGTTTGATACTAAAACATATAATATAACACAGGCCGATATTGTGAGTGTAGATCGAGATTTTGGAGACGATAATAAAGAAAGCAATAGTACACTGACATTGGAATATATATACAAAACATCAGGAAAAAAAATAATAACACAAATAATAACAACTATTGATGGGAAAAAATTAACAAACATGCTTACTATAAATGTTGGAGATAAATCACTTTTGTGATCATATGCACTACTTATGGTACCATCTACATTGATTGCAGATGTAGGAGAAAAAATAAATTTCAATACTCGTATTATCGGAACATTACTCAAAACACCACTTATACAAATAATAGAGTTTGCCGATGGAATAACACAAAAAAAATCATGAACAGAAAAAATGCCAAGTCTTTTTGTTCATACATATCAAAAAAATGGAGCCTTAACACCACAAGATAGCGTACACATTGATCAATGTGCTTATCTAAACAATCAAGCAACCATTGCAGTCAATGGAACCGATAATTGTTTAGATGCAAAATTAAATTGAACACTTAATACATTATATAAATGTGATTTGGATGGTGATAAGATACCCGACATCTGTGATACTGATATCGATAACGATTGAATAAAAAATCTCCTTGGAATTATAAATTTTGAAAACAAGGATTGTTCATATGTAAGTAATGGGAATGGAAACAGTCCAAATACATCCGCAAATGGAAATATAGATACAATAAATGGAAATATAGATACAATAAATGGAAATCTCAATCAAAGAATATTGGGAGAGCATTATCAAGGAATGTGTTCTTTAGACAATTCACCATTCAAAAATAATTCTGATCAACTCGATCTCAATCAAGATGGTATAGGTGATTCTAATCAAGATACAGCAGGAGGAAATACTGGCGATAATAACAACAATGAAAATGAAATAGATACCGATGGTGATGGAATACCTGATGTACAAGATCTTTGTCCTACCATCCAAGAAACATGGAATGGAACAACCGATGAAGATGGATGTCCAGAAGCAAATCAAGAACTTTGATGTAATCAAATAGTACCAATAGCAGGAACAACAAACGATATACTTATAGTAAAACCAACAGTATGTAATCAGTGTCCTTGCCAATTTTCTGATTTTGCAAATGATCTTACCAACAACGATCAAGTAAGAGCAGTTTTACGAGATAACAAAAAAACAATCCAATATAAGATATCTCTACCATGGATTGTTGATTTCTAAAGGTATATAATTTTTTTCTTAAAATATAATTATGCTGCTTTTTTCATTGCATCCTCATTAGAGATAGCACCTACAGGACAACTTGCTTCAGCTTGTTCGTATGCTATTTGTTCTTCAGGAGTTTCTGGTTGTTGTTTAATAACCGTTGCAGGCACACCTTCCACTTTAAAAAGTGTTGGAGCAGCCATACCACATACCCCACAACCTATACAAGCATTACTTCAAGTATCACTTACTTTTATCATAAGATAATTATAGTTATAAAATTATTCTGAATGGTGTTCATGCATATGATGATGTTCTTTAGTTTCTTCTTCTCATTCTTCTTCATCAAAGAGTCCTTTGAATGATTTTTTATGTTGAATTTCTTTCATAGCATCTTCATCAACTACATTTACAATCTTTGTTTTATTTGAATTTTCTTTTGCGTGCTTAAGTACAGATATTAAAGTCAAAACAAGTCCTAAGAGTAAGAAAAGTTGAATGAAATAATATGATCAACTAAGTTTAATAGTCTGTGTACTAGTTCCTACAACACTAATAGCATCACCGATTCCCAAAAAAGCTGTAGCAATAATCCATAAAAATCCAAAGTTGAATAGTGAATCATTTTCTTTAAATCCAAAGTATCAGATTACAAAATTTTTAAATTTGAAACTCATATTTCGACTCAAAAGAACAATCATACTTACAAATATAATCAATAGACTTTTAAATAGATGTCCATTAAACAACCACACTGAATGTGATATATCATTTACTGGAGATATTTTAATCAATGGTAATATTGCAAGAAAAAAAGCAAGAGCCCAAAGATAAAGAACAAAAATCTTTTGATGTTTTGTAAATCTTCAAAATTTTTGAAGAAATTTTGTGATTTTTTGAGAGAGATTAAATTTTTTATGCATCTCAAAACAGAAAAATTTAAAAAGAATGAATATATAATTGGTAATGATTTAATACTCTTTTTCAAATATATTTATTCTATAGACTATATTGATCATTAGCTATAGGTTGAGGAAGTGTTGTATTAGTCGATCAATTGGTATCATAATAAAGATCACCACGATATTGATTACTTTCCTGGCTTTGTTTGATAACATTACCAAGATTAAAAAGACCGTTAACAAGCTCACCTGCTCTACTAAAAATATTGCTTGGTGTATAAACCTCATATTTTGAAACCTTCATAACTCTAAGTACTACAGGCACTAAAAATAATAATACGATAGTCAATATAACACCGATAATCATAAATCTAATGCTGTTTCGTCATTTTTTCTTGTTTTCTTCTTTACTATGAGAAAATACAAAAAGAATAATAGCACGAATAAAAGTATACATACATCAAACGATTACCAAAATAACTACCAAAGCCAAAACGGTTAAGATAACATTTTGAAAATCAGCATTGTCATAAAGAGAATTCATGCTATACAGAAAAAATTAAAAGATGAGATTATTTCTTTTCTTCCTTTTTAGTTGTTCATTTTCTTTCTCTATGTATAATAAATTTATTGAAAATTTCGTTTTTTGTCTCTTTAAACAAAAGTTTTGCTACTCTTTCTGATGGTTGTGCTCATTTTGAAATCCATTCAAGAATCGCGTCCACATTAGCTTTGAAAGCATGTCCTACAGGATCATATGATCATAATACTTCTTTGTATCAAGCCTTTACTGGTTTAGTATGTTCAGAAAGAACAACTCTATAAACAGCTAAATTTTTTCTTCCATGTCTGGAAAGTCTAATAACCAACATATTAAATGTGTAAAAAAATTAAAAGATAGGATAGATAATTTTATCGATATGAAAAAAATTATTTCAATTTTTCTCTCGATACATGAGTTGTTTTTTTCTTGTCTTGTTTACAGTACTTTGGTAATTCCAATTTTTGAATGTTTGTTTTATTTATACTCGTGTGATAATTGGTTTTCCCACAATCTTTACATTGCATCGCTACAACGATTCTTCATCACTTTTTCTTTGCCATGAGACTAAGGTAATAATAAATAAAATATTTTGAATGACGGTTTGATGATTTGACTCCAGAGAGACATTCGATTCACTGGTCTTCCCGATCTATCGGGACGCTATAACCGGCTAAAATTATAGGTTTCTGATTTCTAGATTTGGCTCCAGGGAGACATTTGACTCACCGGCCTTCCCGATGGATCGGGACGCTCTAACCAGTTGAGTTAATTAATTTTAGATTTGGCTCCAGGGAGACTCGAACTCCCGGCCTCGTCCTTATGAGAGACGCGCTCTAACCGGCTGAGCTACAGAGCCATAAAATCTTCAATCATTTTTTTACTTTTTTGTTTTTTTAACCATAATTCTTTTGTATGTGCTTCTTCTTTTGTAATAAATCTTTTATAAAACAAAAGCTGTAATGGTCTATTGTGTTTTGTAGAAGCAACCTTTCATCTCTGATGCTCATTAAATCTTCTTTCTACATTATTAGTACTTCAGATATAATGTTTTCAGTTTTTCATTTCAAGAATATATACATATCAGAATATAAGTCATTATGTTAATATTTGAAATTCACGGCCTTCCCGATGGATCGGGACGCTCTAACCGGCTGAGCTACAGAGCCAATACATTCGGTGAGGGCGGGATTCGAACCCGCGAGACGTTGCCGTCTGACTCGTTAGCAGTGAGCTGACTTCGACCACTCATCCACCTCACCATCAGTATTTTTTATACAACAAAAAAAATCGTGTGGTGATTGTATATATAATTACAGTTGAATTTCAAGAACAAAAACATACATTTCCTTGCATACATAAGCATTATTTTACTCATTAGAAGAAAATTATGGCAGATGAAGGAGGAGGGACAGGATTTGACAGCATCAATACCTGATGAGAAATCAGAGAAAATACAAATAAAGTAACTGAAGAAGCAGTGAGAAGAGTTCAGGATGATCAAAAAAAAGCACAACAAGTAGGTCAAGATATCAAAAAAGATAAAGCAGTTAACGATAAATTTGCTAAATTTCTTACATTTTTACTCAAAGACATCAAAAATGATCATCTCATAAAACAAATATATCAGGTTTTTTTCAAGACAAGACACGAAAAGACGGATCTCGTACATTTGAGGAAAAGCATGAATACTATAGTTGTTATAGGTATGTTTACACCTTTTTATCAAGATGAAATCAAAGAATTGGGATTAGAATGACACTATCAAGATATTTTTAGTTTCAATGGAAACGTTGATTTGACCAAATATATTAATTATATCAAACATTTATTGCCTAAATATCACGATAATATCATTATCGATAAGAAGGATTTTACTAAATTGATTATATTAATTACAGAATATTATCATCTTACAGAAAAACTTTCTTCAGAAAAGGCCGGTGAATTTGAAAATACCATCAAAAATGAGCTTTCTTTAAACGAATAACAGAGTTTAAACAGATTAAAAAATTTTTAGGGAACTTGTCAACCCTATTTTTTTATTTAAAGCAGGTTTTTTGGCATTTACTCTCTTTGTGAATATACTTGAGTATACAAAGTTTTACTTATATCATACTGATGTTTACTAAAGAACTCCCTATACAACAAGCAACAGAATGAGAGGTATACGGCGATCAAGTAGCCCTTACCAGCAAAGATTTCGAAGCTCAATTACACAAATATGGTGTAAATGATCTTTTTGATAAAAAACTAACAATCAAACAAGATAAAGAAAAATATATATTTGCTATCGACGGAGTAAATCATTTTGCCGTAAATACCAAAGTAGACCTCACAACGTTTATTGATGATTTTTACAAAAAACTTGCAAAAGCAGAAGGTCGATCTGCAGAGAAGAAAGCAGTTGTCGAAGTTTCTGAATTAGAAAAAATGACTAAAGTAGAGATTATTATAACAGAAACAACAAGAGACCTTGATGAATTAGCAAAACAAATAAAGAAAAATGAAACACTTGCAGAAAAAACAACTGATCTAGAAAATGTAAAATATAAAGTTGAAAGATTATTAGCTTTTTACGAACAAGAAAGAGACCTCTCCACAAGCGAGAAATCAGGATGGATTTTTAACACAAAATATGATAGAAAAGACAAAGGACTTCGAAATATTCATAAAACAGAACTCAAGAGACGTATCAAAGAATTAAATAAAATCAAAGGGCAAATAGAACAAATGGCAAATAATAAAAATAAAAAATACACAATTAATCGAAAAATAGATACAGAAGATAAACAAAAGAAAGAAGATAAAGATAAACAAAAAAAAGAAACAAAAGAAATACAAGAAGTAAAAATGGATGATGTTAATGGTATGGATATGAAAACTACACTTAAACAATTTAGCGATAGAATAGAAGATCTAGGAAAAGAAGTTCCTGATTTTATTCTCACAAGAAATGATATACTTCTTGAACAATGAGATACCGTACCAAATTACGAAATTATTGTACATGATAAATATGATGCTAGAAAACTAATTAAATCACTCAACAGAATAAATAAAGAGTATATAATTTTAAATAAATTGGAGCTTACAGCTGCAAAAAGACAAGAAGTCAGCCAAGATCTCCAAGATTTGGAAACATACCTCAATAAGGTAATAGATAATCCAGATACATTTAAACCATCAGAACATCCATTTGTACCAACACATGCAAAAGAATTTTATGAATTAGTAAAATTAAATCCGACACTAAAAGCATTTATGCAACTCAATAATAAGGCTACAAATACAACAGATGGAAAAATTAAAACAGAAACACTTGCTGGAGCAACATCTGAAACAGTAAATGAGACAAATCCAACTAATGGAAATGAAACATGAATAGAAAATGCTACAAGTATCTACGATAGTCCAAGTGAAGCATTTAAAAAATGAGGAATAGGAGGGGTACTCAAATATGGATTAGATCAAACAAATATGAAACCACATCAAAAACAATTTTGGTGATGAGTAGGAAACGTTGCTATGATTGGTGGATTAGCGTTTGTAGGATGGAAAATGCTTTCTAGTGCATTCAAGGTAGTATTCAAAAGTAATAAAGAAAAAGGAACAGGAATATATGATTCAGCGAATCTATGATGGTTACTTGGACCTACAGCACTTATTATGTGATCACAAGCACGAAGTGGTGAAGGACCATTAAGTCTCTTTAAATGAGGAGTACTTACAGAAAAAATAGGAGGAATATTCGGATGATCAAAAGAAAGTGATAAAGAAACAAATATCAAATATAAAGAAGGATTCCCTGGAGCAACAGGAGTATTCAATGGTTTAAACTATGGAGAAATGAAAGAACTCTTAGTACAAGACAGCGACGGTGACCATATGAAAATCAATCCAGACAAATATGATTCACTTGTAGATATGTTTAAAAATGGATCAAAGAAAAATCCAGCAGGTGCTAAGTTTCTTGAATCTATAGGAAGAGATGATAAGAAAAATATGATAGATCTCGCACTCAAAGGAATGGGTATCACTCGAGAAACTATTCAAGACAATAGTAATAAAGATAAAAAGTTTAATGAATCTGCAAGTAAAGCTATAGCAAGACTAGGTTCTGTATCAACATATATGGAACAGAAATGATATAATAAGGTAAATACAGAAACAGAACACTTTATAGAAGAATATATTGCAGACGAAAATGCAGATATTGAAGATCTAAAAGCTCTTGACGCAAGAGGTGATATATTTTATAAAGAAACAATCACTACAGATAAGACAGGATTGGCAGTTGAAATAAAAGAATTAGCAAACGGAGATACGGAAAAAGAAGAAGAAATTCTTCTCGCACTCAATAGTTTTTATGAAAAATGGCCAACTTCAAACAAAAATATAGAAATTTCATGAAATCGACCAACAATTACATTCAAGACATATGATCAAACATCTACTATTAATCTCGAAAACAAAACACTTACATGACTTACAGCAACACAAGAGTTTAGTAGTTACCTAGAAACATTTAAAGCTGCAAGTCTTACTAATTACATTAAGAAGGTTTGTAAAGACAAAACGGCAGTATCAGACAAACCATTCTACCTTTCGGCTGGTAAAGATATTACCTTCGACAATGCAGATATATTCTCAACAGACTTTGATACTGAGATTATGACAGCAGGATGGGGAGGTGCATTAGAAAAAGTTTCTCCAACACTTGAAGAAAATAAACAAGCATACTGTGATTATCTCAATAGTCTTAAATTCTGGAAAGCAAAAACAACAGTGTAATATAAATTTCACTTGTAAAAATTTAAGGGACTGCTATACCATAGTAGTCCTTTTTTTATGTAATAAATACACATGAAAATTACCAATAAATTATTAATTTCAGAAAAACATATACTTATCATCGGAAATCGATCCTATAAAAATTTGGGAGACGAACTTATTTTGTTATGAACAGTAAAATTATTATTAGCAGAAGGTAAAAAAATAACTATAGCTGCATACGATCCAGAATGGCTTAAGAACTTCTTTAGCCAGTTTATTGATGTAAGTAAAATAACATTTGTAACAGAAATACCCAAAGGATTTCGTTCATGGATAAGATATATTCGTCAAGGAAAGCTAAAAGAACGAAAACTCTATAAAAAAGCTGATGCTGTAATTATTGGATGATGAGAAATAATCACAGAAGAGAATAAACATTCCTATCGATATCGATTACTATCACTTCTCCCCTGCTTTAAAAAAGCTCGTTATCTTATGGGGTGAATACAAATACCAAAAAAACGATACAATAAAATTCTTTTCAATATTATATTAAAAAGAACAAAACATATATTTGCAAGAGACAATGAAACAGTCCAAGAACTGAAAAAGTATGGATTCAATAATGTAGAATTTTTTATGGATACATCTTATTTTGCTTACAACCGAAAGAAAAAATATGGTGAATCAGAAAAAAAATATATACTCGTCAATTTAAATAAGAATGCAGAAAAATTTCTTCCAGCAATCATTCAAGATGTAAAAAAATTATACAATCAATGATATGAAATACTATATATTCCAGTAGCTAAATGAAAAAAAGATCATTATAATGATATGAAATACGCTCGTAAAATACAATCAGGGACGGGCATAAAAGATCAGCGATTTAATATATTGGATCGAGAAAAAGATTTTGATGAATGTATAAAAACAGTCGCTCAAGCACATATGGTGATTAGTAGTAGATTACATTTATTTCTGATAGCAAGTTTTCTAGGAGTAGAGACTAAAGTCTATCCCTATCAAAAAAAGATATTAAAAATGCAGAATATGCTTGAAGAACTTAGACCTTAGAACTTAGATTTTAGTAAAAAAAATACCAACATTATTCATTATTCATTTTTAATTATTAATTATTTTGAAGTGGATATCATTTCTCATGGATTATATGGATGAGCAATCTTTGGAAATAAAAATAAGAAAGAATTTTTGCTTTCAGCAGCATTTTGAGTAATGCCAGATTTTTTAGCATTTGGATTGCCATTTGCAGTAGGTATCATTTCAATGCTTTCATGAGGAAATGGATGATTTAGTGGACCATGAGGACATACAGAACCAAGCTATGTACATGTAATATATAAGATAACTCATAGTCTTATTACCTGGGTTATAGCTTTTTGAGTACTTCGACGAATAAATAAAAAACCTCTCAAAGCAAGTTATGCACGATTATTACATATTTTGGTAGATATACCGACACATTCATTAGCATTTTTTGCTACACCATTTTTATGGCCGATATCTAGCTATAGATTTGATGGTATACCACGAAGCAACAAGGTGATTTTCATACCCAACGTAATCTTATTAGTAATAATATATACATATTATTTTTATAAGAAATTTAAAAAAACCAATAAAATAATTTAAAATAAAAACAAGTTGACAAATATAGTTATATAACTATAACTTTTATTGAAAAAACAAAAATATAAACCACTTAAAACAAAATATATGAAAATAAACGGAATTATTATCGTAATGCCTTTAATGTCTGAAATGAAAGTAGGACAAAAAGGATATCTGACTACAGAAGCAGTACTTATCGTCAATACAACCAAAATTTTTATTTCTACAAGATATGATATCTCTGAAATCAGAGATGGGAAATATCTTATACCAATCACGAGAACAGGAGAAGGCAAAGAAGATTACGAAATAGACTTCTCAGTAACAACCACGTTCTATAATACACAATTCAGTGAAAAAGATTTTAAGTCTGTCAAAGAAAACTCTAATTACATAGGGCCATATGATATACAGACAGAAATTGATCAACCATTGAATTATCGTGAACAGAAATATCCAAGGATGGATTTATTGGAACTCGTTGGTGAATTCCTAACAATTAAAGAGACATTGAGAGACACTCCTAACGAAACTATTGCTTTAGAGGATCAGAAAATAATCAGAAGATTACTCAAAGAAAAAATGAAAGAATTAATGTTGTCTGAACTCAAAAAGTATGAAACTTCTTTTGATATATTGAATGAAGAAGAAAGCAAAAACGGTGAAATATTTAACTACATCGAAGATGTTTCCATGGCAAATTTCATACACAATCGAATCGAGACATTAAAATTGGAACAAAATCCGGAAGACATGTCAGTACAAGAACTTGAAGTATTACAAAAACAAGCAATAAAAAAAGAAGATTACGAGAAAGGAAGATACTATCAAAACTTAATTGACATAAAAACAGGAGTAACAAACTAATAAATTAGAAATAAAGATAAGAGACAGGTTTACCTGTCTCTTTTTTTAGTATATATCCAGTAGAATGTTCATTTACAGATAGACTTAATAAGTTTATATTTCTCTTTTCTTTTGGCATATAATAACACCTTTAAAATAAGCCATAAAGGTTGTCCTCGAAATCCAAGTAAATAAAATTGTATTTTCTGAAATATATTTCCATATTTTTTGACAAATAACATTCTATGTTTAGCTTTTCTATAAGCTGTATATTCATTACCGACTCGTGCATGTTCAAGTCTAGTCTTATCTCTTTCCATATGATAAATTTTCAAATCACGAAGAACGATAATTGGATATCATGCACGATGGATTCTATAAGAAAAATCTAGATCTTCATATACGAAATCTAATTTTTCATCAAAAAATATTTGTTTGAAAATATGTGCTGGAGCGAGAAGTGAATTTCATGAATACATCTGAACATAATCTCGTTTTTTATCTCACAATACCTGAGGAATAGGTCTCGAAAGTCGATAATTAAAATAAGCAAATCATTGATTCTGAATTTTTCACGTTTTTCTATACATCAATGTCGGCGTCAATACAAAATCTTTGTGTAATTTTTTATAATAGGTAGTTCGTAATGCCAAGGATTTCTCCAAATAATCATCGTCAAATTGTTCGTCATCATCCATCAGCTGAATGAATTCTCCCTTTGCTCGTCTGATACCAAGATTTCTCAAAACACTCGCGTTATTATACGGCATAGTATGAGTAAGATTGGTTATATAAATAATATTTCATGTATCATGCAACATGTTTGATACGTCAAGTTTCTTATCTACAACAAAAATAACTTCAAAATCTTTGAAGGTCTGACTTTGCAGACATGCAATAATGTTTTTCATATTCTGATCTCCCCTCGTAGGGATGACGACGCTAAGTTTCATAACTATCTTTTAACTTTTGACTTCTATCTTTCAACTTGTTTTTATTTCAAGAACAGATATATTTATTTAGCATTTAACATTTAGCACTTAACATTCAAAATTTATATGTTAAATTTTATAAAGCCATTTTTATTATTCGTAGTAATATATCATATCTTCGTAACGATTGTATGATATGGAATACTTGGATGAGCATATCCACAACTACCAGCACTCGGAAGAGATGTTATCTGGTTGCTTTTTTTTATAGTAATATGTATGGCGAATTTTAAAGCACTCAAATCATATTTAAAAATACGAAAACGACCACGAATCACGCTTATCATACTTATATCCTTCGGCGTAGGTATATCTCTACTCAAAGGAAAATGAACATACGATATTTTTATAGGAATCAAATATGGGCTCCTCTACTTACTTATCTTTCTTTCCTCTACATTCATCGGACGACTATTTACAGAAAAATCTACAAATAATTTCTTAAAATTTCTAAAATATTTTCTGATTACAACACTCATCACAGGATTTCTTCGACAAGGATTCAAATTTATACGACCGGATTTCTTTTTGAATATCGGATATGGACCACTAAATGATTTCAAATTTTGAGTAAAGCCACCAATCTATTATCTAACCTGATATCAAGGTACACCGAGACGACAAGGAATTTTTTCATGACCAAACAATTACGGATATTTTTTGATTGCATTTTTGCCTGTGATATTCTTTTTCTTGAAACAGAAATTTACAAGTATCAAAAAAATATTTACAACAAATAAAGCAGCCATTATCAATACTTCTATAATTGTATTATGGATTTTGGCCATAGTACTAACGCTTTCAAGGACAGCATTTATTGGTTGAATAGTTGGTCTCGCAATAATGAATATTCAACGAATTAAAAAACACAAAAAGATTTCATTGGGAATATGAATAGTATTTTTAACGGGATTGGTAGGACTGAGTATATTTAAATGAGCATCGACATTGGGTCATCTCAAAGCCAAGTTTTGAAGTTTAAAATATGTTATTGATCAACCAAGTGGCTACGGTCTATGAACATCAGGTCCTGCAGTAAATCACAATGGAACAATCTTACCAGAAAATTATTACATCCAGCTTATGCTTGATATCGGTACTTTAGGATTTATTATGTGGACATTAGTTATCTTACAGATTATACAACTAGCAAGAAAAATACAAACAAGTTTCAAAACGCTTCGCGCAAATACAAGTAATCAAACAATATATCTTATTCGAAGATGATTAAATATCTGACGAGTTTGCCTACTTATTATGTGACTTTTTCTCCATGTCTTTGAAGATAGTATGATCAATTATCTCTTCTTTGTTTCATGGTGAATACTTAGTGGATACTTATCTACAATGATTGACAAAAGGTTGCCTAAAGGTAGTTAAACAATCGACAAAAAGTAGCCGTATGTACAGCTACCTTTGGTCTATATTTTGTCACCCGCTCAAGCGGGTTTTTATCAAATTAGTTTTATTTATCGTATTCTACTTCAAGAGTAATTTTATCTGGTATCAAGGCTTTTGGCACAATAACTTGTAAGGTATTGTCGGGTGTTAATTTACTGTGAATCTTATCAAAATATACTTGAGGAGGAAGATCAATGATTTGGTCTATCGGTCATCGGTAGCATTCTTCTTTGAGAGGAATCAGATGATCTTTTATTTTTGGTTTAATTCTTTCTCCAAAAATCACAAGTCTATAATCTTTTATAGAAAGCTTAAGGGTTTCTTTTTTGACTCATCCCAATGGCAATAAAATTACAATCTCCTGTGGAGATTCATAGATATCATAAGGGATGTGTGGAGTTTCCTGTGTTTGTTTCATGGAAACAAATTAAAGAGTAAAATATAATATATTATACTGTTGTACTTAAATCTGGAGTCGGATCTGAAACTGGAGTTACGATTGAACCTGGGTCCTCTTCCATACCGATAACTCTTACTATCTGATCTCTTCTCTTATCTGGCCTAGGAATTCGACGAAATTTTATTTCACCATTATGTTCTGAATCACCTTCCGTAAGGATAATAATATCACCATTATCAAACATACTATAGAATAATCATGCTTTTTTTATAGATATAGCTTTGATACTTTGGACGCTGATAGTTATAACATTTCTTTTAAAAAGACCTCATTGATCATACATCATGATAGCATGCGGTATAACGATAATAAAATCCATTTTATAATCAATAGTCTTACCAATAATCGGAAAGAAGAATACAGTATCTATAATAAGAACAGCGGTAACAATATAACTGAAATAATCACCACCCAATCGTCTATAAAAAAATATAAGTCAAAAAATAGTAAGCAATAATGCTCCTGAAAAAGGAAGAATAATTTTATATATTTGATATAACCTACTTCTTCAAAAACAAAGAACATTTTCTACTCCATATTTTGCTTGATATTCTTCAAAGGTTTTTTGTCTCAACTTAGTGTCGAAGTTTGAAAATATTTTCATATGAACACACTAAGGATAAAATAAGCCACAGAAAATCTTATAAAAAATATTTAGAAGGTAGAAAAATGAGGGAAAAATCTCAAATACACCTTACCAATAATATGATCAGCTGGTACTTCATAAGTCGATCCTTCATAACAATCTAATCCAAAACAACAACGAGAATCAGTAGAAAATCATCTATTATCTCCCATTACAAAAAGTCCTCAACCATCAATTTTAAATTCATCAATACCACATCTTGACTCAGTTCTTACTCATGAATCTAAATATGGTTCTTCAAGGGTATTACATTGTTCTATAGTATTTTCTGTTGTACAAACTTCTACACCATTATGTTTGATCTTGATTGTTTCTCCAGGAAGACCAACAATTCTTTTGATATAGGGAATAGTTTTACCAGGAGGCACAAAAACTATAATATCACCCCTATTGAGTTGATTAAATCTTGGAGTAATTTTATCTACAATAATAAAATCATTTTCTTGAAAAGTAGGTGCCATACTAGCTCCCACAACAGTATATGGATTTGCTATAAAAAATCTGATAAACAAAACAATTCCTCATACAAATACCAAAAATGATATCATATCAAAGATATCTAAGAGAATATATTTTAATTTGGTTTTAAAAGACATAATACACAAAAATATAATGTATAAAATATTAATTTTCCGTAGCCATATAGTATAAAAAATATAATGGACTCAAAAATACTGATACTATTCGCATATAAACATAAGTATCGACGTATATATTATCAAAAAAACTAATGAGCTTTAGAATGGTACATCTTCATCTTCTGTAGCTACAGGATTAGCAGCATTTGATACATGGTCATCATCTCCTCCTTGTCCTTTTGGATCCAAGAAGATAAAATTATCAACGATGATTTCAGTAGAAAATTTATCTTTCCCTTCGCTGTCTTGTCGTTTTCTTGTTCTAAGTCTTCCTTCGATATAAATTCTTTTCCCTTTATTCAAATACTTTGCCAAAACTTCGGCTCATTTTCCATAAGACACACATCTGTGGTATTCAGCATCTTCAAGTACATTTCCTTCTTTGTTTTTAAATTTTCTGTTGGTTGCAACAGTGAAATTTACTACAGAAGTTCAACTACTTTCGATGGTTTTTACCTCCAAATTGTTTGTGGCTCTTCAGATAATCATTACTTTGTTCAAATCCATGATTCAATCAAATTATCGTATAAAAATACGATGAAAAAAAGATTCATCACATGATATGTAAATAATCAACACTCAAAATCAATTGATTTTTACTCAGATTTACGTAAATACTCACAACGAAATACATTATAAAAATATGCCCAGATGATGGAACCTGAGTCCCGCAGGGACTTGGTAGACATGTTAGACCTACCTACGGTAGGCAGGCTCAAAATCTGGTGTTCGTAAAAATCTTAAATATTAAACAAACAAACATGTTTACTGTATATGCAATAAAAAGTAATATAAAAAATTACATATATGTTTGAATGACAAATAACATTGAAAGAAGATTAAAAGAACATAATAATGGTTATGAAAAACCAACAAAACATTATACTCCGTTTACGCTCATATATACAGAAGAGTTTGTCACAAGACCGGAGGCAAGAATAAGAGAAAAATATTTCAAGAGTTGACAATGAAAAGACTTCTTGAAAGCGTTATAAAAATATGCCCAGATGATGGAATGGTAGACATGCTAGACTCAAAATCTGGTGTTCGTAAGGACGTGAGGGTTCGAGTCCCTCTCTGGGTAGATACAAATAAGTTCTCCAAATGGAGGATTTTTTTTCTTTAAAAAAAACTGACAAGAAGACTTGTCAGTTATAGATACTTTGATAAATAATTTTATCCTCCAATTCCAATATGCTCATCATCATTCCATATTACAAAATAATGATACCATTTTCCAGAAGGAATTGTCTGAAATAATGCGAAATATATTATCGGGCAAAACACAAAGAAATACGAGTGAATACAGTATCCACAAAAAGAAGTGAAAAGAACAAACATCCAAACTATTATTCTAGTTCTCCTGCGTTTATGTCGCGATGAAACATGACTACTTCTTCTATTGATATAGAACAAATATCGTCTCAAACGATAAAAGAATAAATAATGAATGAAACATATTACAACAAAAGCGATCCAATATATCCAATCTGAATTTAAAATATCAGAAGGTATCGATTGTTTTGTTGCCAAATGATAATTCTTTTGTACAGAAATAGTAGAATTATTTAATTCAGATATCACACGAACATTATAATACGTATTTCGTATATAAATGTCATTGGATCTTGGTATAAAAAATCCCCATTTCCATCCTGCATTATAAATACTATCAACATGATCAAAAATTAATGTATCATGTTGTATTGTTTTAAAGAAAGCTAACTTTTCCATAGGGAATTCTCCATATACACGAACCTTTTGCTCTGTAGAGTTGGCAAATGTGAGATTAGAGATATTCACAAATAAAATAATTAGTAATAATTTTGTCATAGTTTTTTTCATAGTTTTTGGTTTTGGGTTTATATTTTGTTTTTACACATTCTTATAAATATTTGTAAGTAAAAGTCAATGAATAGATTTTTATTGATTTCCTTATCGGCTTCACTACCATAATTCGGAATTTTACCGATAATATAATACTATGAAAATAATTTTAATTTGAGCAGGATGAACAGGAATGTCTTGAGTGGCATGAATACTAAATGATTTATGATATACCAATATTGTATGTATTGATGCAAATGAAAGTGAACTCACAGATAAATTGAAGGCAAAAGGATTAAAAGTCATTATCGGACATGGAAAATACAAAATTCAATATTGAGATGTAATTATTTATTCTGAAGCTGTCGCTGAATGTATAGAAGTACTCGAAGCCAGAGAAATCAAAAAAACTAAAAGGAAGGTGATGGTTATTCTAAATTATTTTCAATTTCTTGGAGAGATATCAAAATATTTTACTAGTGTGGGATTTACAGGTACAAACGGGAAAAGCTCATCAACAGCACTAGCAATTCATACTGCAAAAAGAATAGTTCCAAATTTTGGTCTATGAATTTTATGTGCACTCGTGCCAGGTTTCAATACCCAAAGCTATGTAATAAATACCAAAGCAAAAAAAGATATTAAAAATATTTTTGATTATGTATTTACAGGAAAAGCTCTTGAATATAAAAATATCAAGAAACGAAGTTTTTTTGTAGAAGCGTGTGAATACAAAAGACACTTCTTATATCTAGATTTGGACTATGCGATGATCACAAGTCTAGAACTAGATCACACGGACTACTATAAAGACATGAAAGATTATCTCTCGGCATACGAGACCTTACTTACCAAAGTAAAACATAAAGTATTGATACCTAAATGACTTAACTTACAACCTGAAACCTGAAACCTGCAACCAGTTGTTATTAAAACAATTCCTTTCAATCACATACGAGGAAAACATAACGACGTAAATGGTTCACTCATTCTCCAACTTATGACAAAATTATGCAAAGAACCAAAGACAAAAATACTCAGTACTATGAAAACTTTCGGATGACTTCGAAGAAGAATGGAATTCCTGACTACCAATGAAAACGGAGCGAAGATATTTACGGATTACGGGCATATGGCCTCCTCTATCGAATTCGGTTATATGGCACTGAGACACAAGTTTCCTGGTAAAAAATTATTGGTAATTTTTCAACCCCATCAAATAAATAGGATTGTAACCGGACGAAAAGATTTTGTAAAGATATTGAATAAATATGATACTACGGTAATTTATGACATCTACGCAGCGAGAGAAAATCTTCAAGAACTTATTAAAAAAATTCCTACACTTAAAGGGATTAAAAATATACAACAATTGTGAAATAATTTTGCAGAAGCTTGCTGATGAACATATATAGACACATTTGAAAGCATCACCAAAGTAATTCAAAAAGCAGAAAAAGATACTGTAGTTGTTATTTATAGCGCTGGTGATATAGATTATAAGTTAAGGAAGTTTTTGGAAAAGTAATATTATTTTCTCTTATATAATCCTATAATCTGACTTTGTCCAACTATTTTTCCTCACATAAGTTCAATTAATCTTTCTTTGGAAAATCATGATGAGATATCCAATTTTTCTGATAATGCATATATTTTAAATATATATCTATGGGTTTCACTTGGCGGACAAGGAGCTCATCGCGCTTGTTCTCACCAGCTATTTTGTCCAAGAATAGAATTATTAAAACTGTCTTGTGAAATAATAACATACGGATCTTCCGTCAACGGAATATTAGCAAGTAATAAATGATCTCGAGTTCAAGCTGGAGCATCAGGATCATCAACAACAAGTGTCAAAGTTTTTGTAGTAAGAGGGATATCTTCTATTTTCAAAGTAGGAAAACGACCTTCCCCATCGCAAGTATATATTGAAGGCATCAATTCATTGTCGATAAAATCAGTAGAAATTTTCATGGTGATTTTTTCAATAGATAAAGATTTTCACGTTTATATATCTTTTGGAGCAAAAAACATCACGCTTGCAAGCGTAAGTATACATACAACAATAAGAACAAGTAAAAAACGTTTTCTCATACTGTGAATATATATTTCCGGCTTTTTTTTTCAAACCAAATTACTATTATGTAAGACATAAAGACAACCTGCGACCTTTTACCTTCTACCTTCTACCTAAATTAATGTTATTAATCGGAGATATTCATATCAATACACGTTATCAAGATAAGATTCTAGGAGAACTCAGAACTATTTTTTCTACATATCCCGATGAAAAGACTATCGTATTTTTCTGAGACTATGTGTATCATTTTGCCTACGATAGAAACGCCTTACTTCAGCTCTATAAATTATTTTTAGAACTTTTTGAACAAGGGAAAGATGTTTATATCCTCGCAGGAAATCACGATCGACTCGGAAATTCTTTTGTCTTTGAAGAAGCACAGAAAGCGTTTAATATAATTCAGAATGCAGAGTTCAGAATGCAGAATAAAGAATGAGGAAAAATACAATTCGTAACAAAGCCATTATTGGAAACTATAGAAGGTGAAGAGATATTATTATTCCCGTTTTTTCTGCCAAACGAAGTTGAAGAAAATATTTACAGTCCAAAAAATGAAAGACTAAAAGCCATCAGCGATTTTGCTACGGTACTTGAAAAATCAAATCATAAGCACGAACAATTTTCATGATATATAAATAAATTTCTCGCTGAACAGATCGATAGGAATCCGAATCTTACAATATTTCATCACTACTATATCAACGGAACATCTTTCCCATGACAGAAATCAAAATTCAATTATAAAGATATCGCATTGAATGATCAGTTCTTAGATATACCAAGTATAAAGCTTATTTCTGGGCACTTACATCAACCATTTACGCACACAAATTATTTGTGTTTAGGTAGTGTTCGATCAACAAGTTCATTGGAAACCAATCAAAATAAATATATCTATCAATATATTACAATAGATAAAAAAATTACTGCAATACCATTGATGATAAATCCGCAAGTCACCATCAGAAGCAAATGAGCAGTAAGTACAGAGATGTTATTGAATGAATTAAAAACAATCAACGAAATAAATAAATGATACTTTAGTTCACCAGCATGGAATATTGAATTCAAAGAAGATCTTAAACCAAATTTAACAAATATTTCACTGACTCTCAACGTCGAGCATATCGATTACGACAAGATTGACGAGCTTATCGAGCCAGATCTCCGTACTGCATGCAAAGATATTAGATTAAAAAAAGATATAGAAAATATGGATTCGTTATTAAATAGTTTCAAAGTTTCTTCAGACGATCTCAACGGTTTCTCTGACCGAAAAAATATCTTACAAGAATATATGCAAAAAAAATTCGGGAATGATTACCCGAAATACGAAAAGGTTTTGAAAGAATTAAAGTTGTTGTAAAGTATAGTCATTGCGAACCGAATGAAATGAGGTGTGGCAATCCAAAAATAGATTGCTTCGTGCCTCGCAATGACAATAAAAATAATTTATTTTTTAGTAATCATCTTTTTCGTCTTCTTCAGAAGTTTTTTTATCCATATATTCTTTTACTACTTCGCTGAGCGCTTCAGCGATTATAGCCATCTTATCATCAGTGATAGGATTAGTTTTTTCGATAGAAACACCAAGTCAAAATTGATTTTTCAGTTTTAAAATCTTAGCTACTTGTTTCTGAGGAGAATCAACATTTTCAAAAGGATATTCTACATCATGTTCTAGTTTGATAATTAAATCACCTTTGGCAAATAATTTGTCCCATATACTATTTTGAGTATGGCTTACAGTTTCTATTTTATCTCGTTCGAAGAAATCAGTCTTATAGTCGAAGAGTCATTCTCGCATAAACATGGTAATACCATCCTCAGAAAGAATCAATCAGTCTAAATATATATTTAGAAAATCAATAATGTATTTTATAAAAAAACCTATTCAAAGAATACCAAAAAACCAAGGAAGATATTCCCAGATGATATATCTATCTAAAACAATAAAAAGCACATATAAGACTAACAAAAAAATGAGCGTCTTCAGGGTTAGCTGAATAAAAACGCTCGCATTATGTCAGATGACATGAAAAATTTCGTCTACATGTATATACTTTTTCATAATCTGTTTTCTCAACATAGAAAAAGTAGGAATAGATAAAGCGAGACGCCGGAAATCTTTTATCCAATACCCAATTGGGCGAAAAGAGATTTTAACGTCGATCTTATCTATAGGAATTTTTTTAAAATTCCTATATGGCAAAATTATTTAGTTTTTTTAGCTGGAGCTTTTTTAACTGGTTTAGCTTTGGCAACAGTATCCATTTTCTTTTGTTTTTCCAAGAATTTCTCCATTCTTCCTTTGATAACTTTCTTGATTACCTTATCTTTGTTGAATGCTGGATGACATTGATAACATGTTTCCACTTTCATAGGACCAGGAACAGTTGTGTTAACAGTAAATTTTGCATCACAGATACAAGTTACCTCAACATCTTTAAAATAATTTCCATGTATTCATTTTTTCATTGATACAAACTTAATAAACTAAAAGATAATTGATTACAGGCCACAAGTTTCAAGTTACAAATTATTTGTTTGCTCCCTGTCTCCTGCTCCATAGTATAATTAGCGAGTGAATAATTTGTGCATTGGATCATAATCAAACATTTCTTCTTTGGTAAACCAATGTGGTATCTCTACTAGAGCTTCTTCTACATTTCCAGATGCGTGTACAAGATTTGGAATCCCTATTTCAACTTGATCAGCATATCCATATGACATATGTGCATAATCACCTCTAATAGTTCCTGGAGCTGCAGATTTTGGTTCTGTAGATCCTACGATCTTGCGAACATATTCTACAACTTCTACTCATTCAAGTACAAGAGCAATCATAGGTCCTGTAGACATCATTTTCAATGTAATATCAAATATTTTTTGTCCGTGTCTTGATAATACCTTTCCGATAGTTTCATAATGATGATGTAAGAATTCTTTATCTGGGCGAACCATTTTCATACCTACGATATGAAGTCCAGCTCTTTCAAAACGAGAAATAACTTCTCATATAATACTACGACCTACACTATCAGGTTTCAATACTACCAAAGTTCTTTGTACGTGAGTCATTTTTACAATAATAACAAAAAAATAAATGGATTGATTCGGATATTATGGTTTTACTGACAATTTTCAAGACTAATTGAACTTTTATGTTATATCTTTGATGACAAGCGTATAAAGTTATTTCGTATTGAAACGTAGCGTATATTTAGTATATTTTACGCAAAGCACGTATAAATTTTTATTTGTTTGTTTATTTCTCATGAATAAAAAATTACTCTGAATTTTTTTTATTGCTACGACTCTTCTTTTAGCTTTTCCTGCTAAGGCAGAAATAGTTTGGACACAAATATGAACTGGAGATCGACGACTTAAAACTGATACAGTTACAAAAATAATCACTCCGGTACTCAGTTGATCAACTACCAATTGAACAAATATCACTACAGGGACTGTAACAAATACAGGGACGATTATAGCTACTACAACACCAATCACATATACGGGGACAGAATTTCAACAATCACTCGCATGGATGTATGCTAATGGATTGACTAAATATAACAATGAAACGGAATATAGACCTGAAGATGGATTGAGTAGAGAAGAAGCGGCAAAAATAATCGGACAAGCATATATAAAGCTTGGATACAATCAAGATACCAAAAATACTAGTTGTGGATTTGCAGATTCTAGCCAAGTAGATCCAACGCTTGCAAACTTCGTAGTAGATACTTGTAAACGAGGAATATTTAAAGGTACAACAGACAATAAATTTCTACCTACAGAAAAACTTACCAGACCACAAGCTATGGCATTATTGGTAAGAGTATTTGAAGGAAAGGTATCCAATGAAAGCAGAACTCCTCGATGGGGAGATTATTATATTAAAGGACAGGCACTTGGACTCACGACACTCAACAATCAAACAGCATTTGATAGTAACATCACAAGAAGAGAGATAGCAATCTATATATATAGATTCAAAAACATTGTAAGTAATGAAACAATAAAACTTATGATGCTCAACAAACTAAATGAACTCGGAACTACAAACCAAACTTTTGATACATGAACGCTCAACAACTTTGGATCACTAGCTGATTCATTGAGTATAAATAATGATCCTGAACTTCTCGCAGCGATCAGATGGATGAATGACAATGGACTGACTAACTTCAAAACTATCCAAGAATACAAACCTTTTGAGATATTAAATAGAGAACAAGCAGCAAAAATATTATATAACTTCTGAGAAGTGTTTAAATTTATGGGGACACAAAACAATGTCACTGCCAATTGTGTATTTAAAGATGTCAGTGATATAGATGCCTCGCTTATAACATACGTAGAACAAGTATGTACTTACGGTATAATGAATTGATCTGATGGATATTTCAATCCCAAAGGAACAATCAATAAATCACAATTTATCGCAGCTATTATAAGGTTTTTTGAAGGAAAAAAACTTGATGAAACAACAATACCTCGACGAAAAGCTTACTTTGAAAAAGCACAAGATATGGGAATGATTGGACCTGCTGATGCAGTGACCTTTGAAAATCCTATCACGAGATATGAAGTAGCATTATTCTTATATAGATTTAAAGTAAAATATCAGATTCTTCAAAATATGAACAATAATACTATTCAAAATCAAATCGTAAGTACCGTTCCATGATCCATTAAAACAGGAGCAAACAATATGCTGGAATCTAATGTATATGTAGATATGAATCTCTTACAAAATGGAAATTTTGATGTCGGATATATAGAGATATTCAATCAAAGATATAAAATAGTGAAGTCTAATATAAAAGAATATTTCACTGACAACTTTGAACGATTTGGAAATATATTTACACTTGATACGGAAGTAAATACGGGAACCACAAGCTTTATCGTAAGTGATCTCTCACTCATAGAATGAACGATAAGAATAGGAGAATCTTCTACATTTAACATCACTCCAATAAATAATACTAATGCATATTATAAGATTACAAAAACTAAATAGTAAACAGGAACAGGGGGCAAGTCACAAGTTAAAAACCTGAAACATGCAACCTACAACCTGAAACCTTCAACTTGTAACCTTTTTTAACCTTTTTAAACATCACATGGCAATAAAAACACCAACTACTAAATCTCATGGACGAAGCGTACTTAGAATCTATTTTCTTATCATGACACTTGTAGCAGTTATAGGAACATTGGTTTCTTTTGGATTTTTACTCTATGCTGTAGGAAAAAAAATAATCATCACCAACAACGAATATATTGTCGGAGAAAGATATTATGAATTAGATATGTGTAGTAATGGTATATCTAAACCAACGCAAGCAAATCAAAATTTTATGGTATACCCAACAGACAAAGAGATAGCAAAATGTAAAGACGAAAAGAAAACAACACTTATTGAAGCAAGAAATGCAACGTTCAAAACAGATGTACTTGGTCAATCAATCTGGACATTATTATTCTTTGTATTATTGATGATACACTATCCAAGATTTATGACTATGAACAAAAAAGACTAAAAAGATGTTCCTCCTTTACCGAAAGGAGGTGTCCGCCTAGGCGGACGGAGGATTTTGTGACTAAAATCTCCCACCGTTCCGGTCCCCCCTCTTTAAAATAAAGAGGGAACAAAAAAATCTCCCATCCTTAAAGCCTCCCTCCCTGCCTACCGCAGGCAGGTTTCAAATAAAGAGGGAACATGATAAAGTGATTTATCAATTAAATATTAGAAAAGTTATGGAAGTAAAGAAAATCAATACGGACAAATTACTAAATATCAATCATACGGGCAGACCAGATACTTTCGACGAATTTATCGGACAAGAACATATCAAAGATATAGTAAAAACAGCAATTGATAGCTGAAAAAAAAGAAAGTGACATATGGGTCATATATTATTTTCTGGTCCCAGTGGATTTGGAAAAACAACCATGGCACATATTATATCCAGACAGTGACAAGTAAATATAAAAGCAGTTACGGGATATGCAATTACCAAACCATCAGAAATTATAAGCATATTAAATACACTTGAAAACTGAGATATCTTATTCATCGATGAAATCCATAGACTAAAACCAAACATCGAAGAAGTATTATATATCGCAATGGAAGACTTTGTCATCGATATGGTGATGCCAGAAGGTGGTAATGTAAGGATACCAATCAATCCATTTACCCTTATCGGAGCAACGACGAAATCAGAGTCATTGAGCCAACCAATCAAGAATAGATTCGTCTATCATTTTCATTTCATGGAATACACGCCGAATGAAAAAGAAATTATCATAAAAAAATATCTCGATAAATACGAAATCAAAACCAGTAATGAAATTATTTCAAAAATCAGTGAAAAAGTAGATGCAGTGCCGAGAGAAATCCATAATCTTTGTATCAAAATAAGAGATTATGTCATCACAAAATCACAAGACAAAATTTTAACTGATTCACTTCGAGAACATTTTCTCAAACACAGTAAGATCGACGAAGGTGGTATGACTCCCCTTCACGCAAAATATTTAGAAATACTTGAAAAAGCCGATAGACCGATAGGAGTAAAAGCCATCGCAGTCCAGTTATGAATCAACGAAAAAGCAGTTGAAGAAGATGTTGAACCGCTATTGCTGAAACTTGGTAAAATTGAAAAAAGTTGAGCAGGTAGAATTTTAGTTTCGTAATTTTTCTAAAAAATATGGCTGATTATTTAGTAGATGTAGTAAACGACAATGACGAAGTCATCTGACAAGAACTCAAAAGTAAAAAGATAGAACAAGGATTTATTTCAAGAGTTGTTGCAATTTTTCTTATGAGATCTAACGGAAAACTTGTTGTCTGTAAAAGAGCAGGTCACGATAAAAATACAGAAAAAACATATGATGTAGCGGCGTTTGGAGATGTTATGCAATGAGAATCTTATCCAGATGCGGCACAACGCGAACTCAAAGAAGAATTAAATATAGATTGTTCACTCACTCGTTTGGAAAAATTCTATCAAGAAGTACACAACGATGATAAAATATATAAAATATTTTGTGGAACGTTTGTGGGTACAAGTGATACAGAGATACAACTCAACGAAGAGCTTGTAGAAGCAAAAGAAATGAGTAAATCTGAAATAGAAAAAGAAATAGCCGAGCATCCAGAAAACTTTTGTCCAGGATTTATAAATGATTTTGCTCAAGTAAAAGATCAACTGAAGTAATTGTATTTTTTAATTTTTAATCATAAAAAATGCCTACACCAGAACTTTACGGCGCAGCTACAAACCTACCACCAATGTTTACTCAAGGAACAATCGTATTGCTTGGATTGGTAATGTTACGAGATATAATACGAAAAGGTATTGCGCTTTGGAAATCCTGAACAAAGAAACAATTGACTCGATTTATTTGTATTTTTATCTTCAATACCCTAGGTATCTTGCCTATCATCTACCTCGCATTCTTTCAAAAGAAAGGAAAGAAATAATTTTACTCTATCTCCCTCACCCCTTCCTCTCCCGCACCATCATTGTGTCGACGTCATTCCCGCGAAAGCGGGAATCCAGTTTGCTAAATATGGATTCCCAATCATGTCGGGAATGACGTCTGCGGGAGAACGGAGAGGCATTTAGGGAGTAATAAACATAGCAACAAGGAATCCTAAAATAGGATTCCTTTTTTGTAAAAAAAGTTTTAAGGATTGAAATAAGGCAAAGCATTTACAATCCAGGTAAGTTCGGTCAAAATGACAAAAAAATAATACAAATCATTAGTCATTGCGAGGAACGAAGCAATCTAGTCTTTATATATGGATTGCTTCGCTACGCTCGCAATGACAGACAGAGTCATCTCGAGCGCAGTTTATGTCATCTCGAGCGCAGTCGAGAGATCCCTTAAAGAGATTTCTCCACTCACTGCGTTCGGTCGAAATGACAAAAAACATGCCTTAATGGTTTTGATTGAATTATGGGTCAAATTTCATCCTTTAAAAAGTCCTTCAAAATTTGACAAATAAATTTTTCTGGTTACAATTAATATATAATTTTAATTATTAACGGAAAAACATGAAAAAACTTTTTAGTCATATACACGATCATGTGACAAAGCATCCGCACAAATATATAGGAATTGCGGCGTTTTGTAAAGTGATGTTGGTTTGACTATTGGCGGTGCCAGTTATACAGTTGATACAAAATACCTATGCAATAGAAATTCCTGCTATCATAGATATTGGAGTTAATTGTGGTGGAGGTAAAATCAATTCTTCTATAAGACTTGAATATAATACATGAGTTAACTCAATAAAACCAGAAACATACTTTACTATAGGATGATTCATGTATCCACCAAATAGTCCAGATGGATCAAATACTGTATATATAAATATTTTTGGGTTGGCAGAAGGAGATTATATTCTTGATATAGCAGCAGACATGTCAATTAATGACATACTAGATTCTAGTTCACATGCAATACCTTTCACTGTAGATTGTGTCCCAAATGTAGTAGGAGGAGGAGGTAGTAGTGTAACTAAAGATAGCTGTTGTTTAACAGACAATATAAACAATCAACTTCCAGGAGCCAATAGACTTTGTACAGATTACCTTCCAAAGGTAAAAAATAATTGTGGATGAACACAAGAAGAAGCAGACTGTTTGAATGATCTCAACACATGTCTCGGTCTTACACCAAAAACTAAACTACTATCAGACCTAAACTATATATTCGATACTATACTCTGATCTTATTCTACACAGAAAAAAACAGAAATTATTGAAACCGAAGATAATGCATTTAATTTAATTCCCACACTTACCGACTTTGCAAGACAACTATCAGCACTAAATCAAAGATTTACAGAATATTTACTCAGAAGACCACCAGGTCGCGAAGCATATCCACAAGATATATGAAAATAGAATACCAAATTCCTCTCCCTTAGAATTTAAACACATATACAACACTTATTTATTACCTTTTTATTCTTTCATTAAAACAAAATGTTAAAAACTATTCAGAAACACACTCACGCATTCCTCTTTTTCTTAGGAGGACTATTCTTGATGCTCGTATGACCATCACTCATCCCAACAAGTAGCGCTGCTACAGCATCTATCGTACCAACGATCATTGGTAATGTTGCTTACGTATTAGTACCAAATATTTATACTCAAGTATCTTTCAAATTAGATACAGTAGGCGTACAATATGAAGCAGCCACTAAAGCAATAGTTGAACGAACGACGGCTAAAGGAAACTTTTATAAATCCACATTATCATACAAATGATGATCAGAAGTGGTTTTATGATTTTGAGCTAAATGATTAGTTGTAGATAATGGATTAATTACTTATAAAGTAAACTTATTTAATATAAGAGGTACTATAGTAGGAACTTTTTATGTACAAGCATTTACAGATTCAAAGAGATATGAAACAGTAATAAGTGCTGCTAATTGAGCAGTAGAAAGAAACGTTATGCCTGTTAAATATCAATGAGAGGGACTCACAACAACAAGACAGACAGATCCTGTTATATATCAATGAGAAGGACTTATGAGAGTAATAGGCGGTAAAATTATATCAATATATTCACTAGTTGCAGCAAATGCTAAAACAGCGATAGTTGATTTTTACTATTGATGAGATGATATATATGCTGTACCAACTACAGCTAAATATTTAGAAATAAGATATATTTTTAATGGTAAAGATACATATAGGTATATACCAGTAAATAAATATAATAATATTGTATTTGGAATTGATGCTGATTTGTTATTAAAAACACCTTACACAATAAATTATGTAGATAGTAATAGAAAAAATGTATGACCTGTTAGTTATATAGTTACACTATTAACTAAAGTAGATTTTGATACTACAAGTAAATACTTAGAAGTACAATTAGTTTCTCACAACGCAGCAGTTGAAATGGATGGAAAATGTCCTGATGGAGGAAATCCGCCATGTGACGGATACTACAATCTTCTCGTTTCTAAATTGCAAAACACACAACCTAACCGACCAACTATTGCAACTAATGCAAGCATAGTACAAATAGTTGAATATTTCACTAATGTATTTACTGAAATCTATACAAACCTACAAAACAATATACATATTGTAGCAAACTTAGTAAGTTATATTTATGACAATCAAGCGTACCTAAATGAAAGAGTTGAATTCTTAACTAATGAATATTACAATGGACTCACTGCAGCAAAAAAAACAAGCTTTAATACAGAACTAAATCTTATAAATGCTAGATATAATACAAGAGTAAATACTAGAGTAGAAACACTTGTAAGTCAAGGGTTGTTTACACAAGCTGAAGCAGCTAGATATAACACATTTAACACAGATTTCGCTACAGATTTCGCAGCTCGTCAAACAGCAGCTTCTTCTGAAACACACGGAGCAGCAACTAATAAATAAAAATCTATTACTAAAAAAATTAAAAAACTCTCTCAAGAATGAGAGAGTTTTTTTAATTAAAAAGATTGACATTAAAGATAAAATATATATAACATAGGAAGTTTATCCTATAAAAAAACATATGCTTACACCACAAAAAAAATCATGAAACACCAAACATAGTTTATGAAAAATTATATTACCTATAGCAATCAGCCTATGAGTAGCATTTTCTAGTTGCGAAAAAAAACAAGATAAGGTAGACGATAAAATACAAATAGAGCAAAACGATTCAATTATATTTCAAAAAAAACAAGAACTATGATTAAAATATATTAATGAAAATAATTTTTCAGAAGCGATTAAAATAGCTCAAGAATTAGAAAAATTATGTATTGATACATATAAAAATAATGATCCTAAAAATAAATCACGAGAAATCAAAAAAATGATAGGTATAATTTTTGCAAGACAAAAAAATTATATTGAAGCAATTAAACAATATAAAAAATGATTAGAAGCCGCAATTGTGTGTGATAATAGGCAAGGTAAAATATTGTTACATACTTTAATAGGTGAATCATATCGAAATTTATGAGAAGATACATTAGTACTTGAGAACTTCTTCAAAGCACGAGCGATAGCAAGCCAAGCCAAAGACTTAAATAAAGAAGAAATAAATAATCAAGTAGAAGTAGGTACAGATTTAGCACGATGGTATCTTGAAGAAGAAAATAATGTACCAGTTGCAAAAGCTTATCGAGATAAATGTATAGAATTAAATAAATTAATAGATAACAAAAAAAATGATATACAAATAAGCTATGATCTATGAGATTTAGAATTACACCAAAACAATAAAACAAAAGCAAAAGAATATTATATAGAATGAGTAGAAATAGCAAAAAAAATTGAGGCCACTCGCTTATTAGAAGTTGGATATCAAAAACTTAAAAATCGATATCTAGAAAATAACGATCTTACAAAAGCCCGAGAATATAGAGATCTCGAAGATTCTTTAAAAGATGCAAGAATCAACGAATCAAGCACAAACAAAGTAAACGAACTCAACATCCAGTACGAGACAGAAAAGAAAGAGCAACAAATCAGTTTACAAGATGCTAAGATAGAGAAACAATCAGAAGAAAAGAAAAAGATGATACGAGTTATCATCACCGCACTTACCGTTGCACTTTGAACAGGAGGGCTATGAGCATTTGCTCATAAAAAGAAAAAGGAAAAAGAGAAACAGAATGCTATACTTACGACACAAAAAGAAGAACTCATACTACAAAAAGAAGAAATTTCCGCGCAGAAACATATCATCGAAAGGAAAAATCAATCCATCCACGAGAGTATCCAAGCCGGGAAGCAAGTTCAGGAAAAAATAGTTTTGCCTAAACCAGAGTATATCAAAAAATTATTTCCAGAATCATTTGTCCTCTTTAAACCAAAAGATGGAGTAAGTGGAGATTTTTATCGATTCAACGAAACTAAATCCGGGAAGAAGCTTTTCGCGGCTGTAGATTGTACTTGACACGGTATCCCAGGAGCGTTTGTGAGTGTTTCAGGAAGAAAGATCTTGGATGATGCGATAGAGATGTGATTGGAGAAACCTAACGAAATTCTCGCTTATCTCGACAAGGAAATCATAGATCTCCAAAGCGACGAAGGTGAAGAAGATGTATACTCAAAATATGGTATGGATATATCACTCTGTTCACGAGATGAAAAGACCAAGACATTGGAATATTCTGGAGCAGTAAATTCTATCTACATCATACACAAAGACAAAAAAGAGATGACTACAAGGATTCTCAATCCAAATAGAAAAAAAATATGATACAGATTTGAATGACAAGAAGATGAATACAAAAATGAGAGCGTAGAGATACACGACAAAAACTCGATTATCTACCTTTTCAGTGATGGATACCAAGATCAATTTGGTGGAAAAGATGGAAAAAAACTCAAGAGAAATGAATTCCAAAAATTCATAGAACAATCAACCAAACAAGAAACAACTATGGCATGAATCCAAAAATCATTAGAAAATAAATTTGAAAAACGAATGGGTAACGAAGAACAGATTGATGATATTTTAGTCATGGGTATCAAAGTATAAGCAATTGTCATTGCGAGGAATCTAATGACAAAGCAATCTAGTCTTTATATATAAGATTGCTTCTCCGCCTAGGCGGATCGCAATGACAAATAAACCTGCTGGAAATGCAGGTTTATTTTATTTACTAAAATACAAAAAGTCGATTATATAATCTGATTCAAAATCAATCCACCGAAAACAAAGGATATAAAAGCTATGCATGGGTCCCATGTATTTCACATGGGTTGCATAGCGATTAGGAAACAACCGACGAATAAAGATAATCAACAGAAAGAGTATAATCGACGAGGGGTTTTTTGATTTCTTTTTGAACCTGGTAGTCAAAAAGAAATGCCCAGCCGGCGAGGCGATAGAAGAAATATATCAAGAAAAAAAGTGACCCTGCGGAGCAATTAAAAAAAAGAAACGCCCAGCCGGCGAGGCGATAAAATAATAAATCCCTTGTTTTCTACAAAAAACTCGATATCACTATTTTGAAAACAAAAACATATGTCTAACCAATTAAAAAAACATGAAAGGAGGTTCACCATGAAAAACGTTACTATTAATTTCATCGGACACAACGAAGTTCCGAGAAAAGAAAAAAAACACATCAAAGCACAAGTAGCAGAGTGCATGTTAACCATTTTCAAAGAGAAAAAGTCTATCGAAAATCTCAAAAAAATGGCTACCACACAACACTCATTTAGGCAAAAAGATTTCTCTATCTATTCAGAGATGCAAATTAGTAGAGAAAAAATTAGTAGTATCTTCCCCAACAAAATTTCTAACAATGCAAATTATCTTTTGGGAAGATTATGTATCAATAAAAGGGACATTGTATATTTGATCAATGTTGATGATTTATTTTATATGGACGGGCAATATTACATCTGGCCAAGCAATGAAAAGAAAATCATGTACGTAACAATTAACTAAAAATTTTAGTATGAAAAAAAATTACACAACCTAAGACCGCTCCCTTGCATACAAGGATTTCAGCGGTCTTTTTTCATTATAATTTAAATTTTATTTTTTTAACAAACCCACCCTAACCCTCCCTTGACAGGGCGGGAACTAAAGAAAATTAAATCTATTCCGTGAAATCCCCCTGTTAAGGGGGATAAAGGGGGTTTGTTTGTTTTTTTAAAAATAAAAAAAACAACTACCACGAGTTGTTTATATAATTTAACCTCGCCCGGAGTCGAATTTACCAGCCGTGGCTGGCCGGGATTATAACCTTCGTGGATCTATTAATTGACCTCGCCCGGAGTCGAACCGGGATTATAACCTTCGCAGGGTTATGTCCTATCCATTAAACGACGAGATCATAAAAATTAATTAACAATTAAGAATTAAGAATGAATAATGTTGGAATTGTATACATAAACTATAGTAAATCACAATAGTTCATTAATCTACAAATACCAAAATCATTCATCATTCATTATTCATTTTTCATTAACATCTCTAAATAACGACCGAAGCCAAATAACTTATTTTCAGCTCGTTTATCAGCCATAAGTTGAATACCTGTTGGCATGTTTTCTCATTGATCCTCTACCATTCACATGGGTATCGACATCGCTGGCAATCATCACATATTTGCTGGGATAGTATACATATCTGCCAAATATACTTTAAGCGGGTCATCAATTCTTGAGCCGATTTTCCATGCGACTTCAGGCACTGTTGGAGTAAGAATTATGTCGTACTTTGCAAATATCGTATCAAATTCTGCTTGTAATTCCTCTCTTGCTTTCTGTGCTTTTTGATAATATCACTCATAGTTTGCTGAGCTGAGAACAAAGGTACCAAGTAAGATTCTTCTCTTTACTTCATCACCAAATCATTCAGATCTAATGGTTTCATAATATTTTTGAATACTATCAGCGTTCATACTATCAGATTGAAGACCAAATTTTATCCCATCAAATCTCGCAAGATTTGTGCTTACTTCTGCGGGCATCAAGGTATAATACATAGGTACGGAATAGGCAAGCATAGGCAAGCTAATATCTTCCACAATACATCAATCTGCACGAAGTTTTTCTACCGCGTCAAGAAACAATTTTTTTATTTGAGGATCTAGCCCTTCTCATAAGACTTCTTTAGGCACTCCTATTTTAAACTTCCTACATTCTTCATTATTCATTTTTCATTTTTCATTGCCGACAAATTCGTCGGCTCTGGGATCACTTTGCGAATCTTTGGAATCAAATCCTGCAATAGCTTTCAAGAGTATTTCAGCATCATCTACCGTTTTAGTCATTACTCCGACTTGATCTAAACTTGATGCCATAGATTGTACACCATAACGAGAGACCATTCCATAGGTAGGTTTCATTCACACGATTCCACACCATGCAGCAGGCTGACGAATACTTCCTCAAGTATCAGTTCCCAAGGCAGCAATAACTGATCACGAAGCAACTGCAACGGCAGATCAACCTGAACTTCATCCAGGAGTTCTATCGGTTCCGTAAGTATTTTTAGTCTTACCAAAGTAAGATGTTTCTGTAGTAGATCACATAGCAAATTCATCCATATTTGTTTTTCCTATCATCAATCATCCGTTTTTTTCCAAGTTTAGAAAACATGTTGCACTATATGGGCTTATATAGTCTTCAAGTATTTTAGATCCACACGAAGTGATATAGTCTTCCGTAAGGATGATATCTTTGATAGCTATAGGAGCGGCTTTCAACGGTCTTGAAGCAAATTGGTCGAGATGGGTAGTTACATAATCTTCATGGAATCTCACAAAAGAAAAATAGTCAGCATTTAATTTTTTTGCTGTCTCTAGATATTCATTAACGACATTTTTGGCTTGTAAACTGTCGTTGGCTATATATTCCTTAAGCGTAAGATTCATATAATTTTACAATTTAAAGTAAATATTTTATTGTCATTCCAGACTCTTCCAGCGTCATTCCGGACCTGCCTACCGCAGGCAGGCTTGATCCGGAATCCATCTTGCTTCACTACATTCGCAATGACAGATAAGTTTTAGTTTCCAAATCCTCCAAGTAAATTTGCAGCATCACGTTTATCTTGAGCAGACAATCAGTTTGATGAAGTTGTTGTTGTAGGTTTTTTCTTGCATGCATAATACGTTCAGCAAGCAGACGAACTATAGGTAACATATTTTTCTTGACCTGTTGGACACGAATTGACTGTCGACATAGCTGGACAAGGAGTTTCTTTAATATCTGATGATGGTACTGATGCTCATGTTTCTGTAAATGTCTCATCAGAAAGAACCATATCGTTGAGTAAAAGCTCTTCATCACCAGTAAGTTCTTGCAATCATCATGTTATATCCAAAACTGTTCCTGTAAGATCAAGCTCTACTCAAGTAGAAGTAATGACTTCACCACTAAGAGAAAAATGAGTTCCTATTTTATCATTGGAAAACGTTTTAAGATCAAACAAAAGTGCTTTGGCTGCCGTAGGATTAATCAAACGATAGATGAAAAATACTATCACTAATAGCAAAACAACAAATATAAATCTTTTAATAAATCTCATAGGAATACACAAAAAAATAAAGTGAAAATACTATATACATTTAGTTAAAACTTGCAAGAACATTCTATTGCCTCCACGGTCTTTTTCAGTAAAAAAACAATCATGATCAAATCAATACTCAAAAACTCTATGGATTATATGAAAAATGATCACAAGATCATCAGACTGACCTTGGCGACATCTTTTTTTCATTCATTGATTGTAAGTTTATTAATTATATTAAACATAAATACACTCTTCGCAAGAAATTATGAAAACGGTCTCTATGTGGGGAGAGTCGCTGAATTTTTTGTCCAAGAAATCAATAGAAACCAAGTTATTAGTCGAGTTATTGGTATAGCGATAGTATTGTTTATAACCTATTCACTTATATATCCATTGGGACAAGCAGCAATTATCCATTATCTCAACGATAAAAACAGAAGCATCAGAAAAGCACTCAGAAAAGGGAAAAAAGATTTCTTTCCGATGTTTGAATATGGATTTATTTCTTTGATAATTTCACCAACAGTATATTGGATAGCTCTACTCAAAATAACAGTTTCTGGAGGCTTACATGGAAGTTTTACTATTTTCTTATTGATTCTGCGATTTGGAGTAATGAGTCTAGTAAATTGTCTTAAAATTTATACGAGATATATTATAACTCTAGAAGGAAAATGATTGTATGATGCTATCCTCAAAAGTTGCGATTTATCATTCAAACACATCAAGGAAAGTTTCAATTATATAAAAAAACAAAATATACTGATTTTCAAATTTTCATTTAATATGATCATCATATTGGCAATTCCTATCCTCTTAATTTATCTCTCCATTGTATTCAATATTATCCAATATAATGGAGTTAAACGAACGGTATATGGATTATTCTTCATAAGTATCGTATTTGGATCTTATGCAAGTTCCATGGTAAGAGCATTTTTTGCCTATTTTTGGCAGGAAATATATAACAATATCAACAAAAGATCATAAAGTAACCATTATTATATAATATTTTATAAAAAACGGATTAAAACAGCGTTCAAAAGCTGTTTTTTTTGTACAAAAAAGCATTTCTGACTATAATTGATTAAGATGTTAGATGAGTGAAAAAATCATAAAAAAAATACCATCATTTAACACTTAGCATTTAACACTTAGCATTTATAGAAATGGAACTCGGTTTATGTGAACAACTCATCAAAGATGCATATCAAAAAAATCCAACAGGATTGGAAAATATTTCGCAATTGACAAATGTTGCACGAGGGACAAACAAAGCTACATGTGTGCAAATGATGTGAGGAATAACTCAGATTAAAAATTTTTTATTGGGGAAACCATATACTCCTGCCAAGACGACACAATGACCAGGATTTACAACAACGCCTAGTGTAAAAGATCAACAAACTACACAAACGTCTACAACCACAACTGCGACGACAGCAACTCCCCTCACAGGACGAAAAGCTGATGCAGTAACATATGGACAATATGCATTGAATGGAGTATTGATTTTTATCATCGGAATGTTGTTTCTTATCGTAGTCAGAAATATATTGAGATTCCTTTATGATGTATTCAATTCTGGAAGAATCATTTATTTAAAAATACTTCTTCCAAGAGGACAAAGTAAACTTGATCGCGAACAAGAAAAAGAACTCGCAAAAGATATGAAAGAAAAAATTGGGCGTATGGGACAGGTATTTCACAACTTTCATAAGATTGGTTGATTGAGTATGAAAGAAAACCTCATGATGAAATTGTTTGATAAACCAAAGACAACTATGATTTATCATTACGAAGATGGTGTTTTAAATTTTATTATAGGAACCTATCCAGAATATCAACAAATCTTAGAAGGTGCAATTTCTGCACAGTTTCCAAACTGTTCAATAGAAAAGACATTAAAACCACAATTTTTCAAAAGAAAATATAGCGATATCATACCATTGGAGCCCAAAAAAGATCCACTTTATAATATAAAAACCTATAAACAGCAACCGGATGATCCAATAAACAACATCATCGATGCTATAGGAAAAATATCTAGATATGATACGTTAAGTATTATTATACCTATCAAACCAATGGGGCATTCATTCAATGCAAAAGCACAAAAAGCGGTAGATAGATTGTATAAAAATCTTTCACTTCACTGATCAAATGATGCACGATGGACATATTTTATCATGCCACGAAAACTTATAGGATTCTTATTTAATGGTCCAAATCAAAAGCTCTTAGGCTGAAAAAAAGAAGAAGAAAGTGTGACTATGGTACGTATGATAAAAGCAAAAGAAGATTATCTAAATGCAATGGGTGAAGAATCTGCATTACCATTTTTCAATACTGCAATATTGGTAGTGACAAGTTCTGATGACAAAGCAAATTTAGATTCAAACCTCGATCAAATAGTGAGTTCTGTAACCATCTATGGAGATGAATATGGAAATGAGCTTATAGAACCACAAGGAAAGAGTGATATGTTTGGATGGTTATTTAAACCGTTCCGAAGAATCGCTGCAAAAAATTTTATCACAAGATTTTGATTTGCAAAAAATGTACTCTGAATAAATGAACTTACGTCACTCTTTCATTTCCCTGATGCAACGTATAACCGTTCACCGATTATTTCATGGATGCAATACAAGGTACTTCCTGCACCAGAAAATCTTCCTATACCAAAAGATTTCAATGGATATATTATGTGATGAGTATTGGCGGAAAGTTACAAATGAGGAAAGCTTAGTAGTATATTAGCTGACTATCAAAAACATCGAGCCGTAGGCGAAACTACAACAAGTGAAGAAGTCCTCGAGCCAATAGAAAAATTTACTCCAGAACAATTGGTAGGCAAAGAAATTGTAGAAAAAGTAAAATGAGATGGAAAGAAATTCGTCAAATCAATAGTACAGAAAAAATGATTCTGATATAAATTATTTAAAGATGCAATCTTATTGGGAACTAATATCTACAGAAATGTGCTTTCTCCTGTATATATGAAGAGAGATGATAGAATGAGACATCATTACTGTATCGGAAAATCAGGTACCTGAAAATCAGTCTTCCTTCAAACGATTGCGAGACAGGATGTTCGAAATGGTGATGGAATTTGTTTGATTGATCCGCATGGCGATCTTGCAGAAGATATGCTTGCATATATTCCGAAAGAAAGAGCAAAAGATGTAATATATTTTGATGCGTGAAACGAAGAAAGACCGATGGGATTAAATCTCTATGAAATCAGTATGTTAGATGAAGCAGATAGAGTTGTTAATGATGCGACAGAAATATTTATCAAGATGTTTGGTCCAGAAATCTTTGGTCCAAGACTCCAGGAATATTTTAAATATGGAAGCTTAACTCTACTTGAAGACTTCGAAGACAGACCTACCCTACTCGATATTGTAAGACTCTTCACCGACGAAGGATATAGAGAATATAAAGTAAAGAAAGTTACAAATCCTACAGTAAGAAATCGATGGGAGAAAACATTTAATGCGATGGGTGATAAAGAAAAACAAGAAATCATCCCATATTTCTCAGCGAAATTCGTATCATTCAATACCAATAGATTGATCAGAAATATTATCGGACAAACAAAATCAGCATTTAGATTCGAAGATGTGATGGATAATGGTAAAATTCTTATCATCAATCTAAGTAAAGGTAGAATCGGAGAATCAAATGCCAACCTCTTGGGTATGATTATAGTATCAAAAATCTATACAGCAGCGATGGCGAGAGCAAGGATTCCAGAAAGCGAAAGAAAAGATTTTTTCCTCTATGTGGATGAATTCCAAAACTTCGTATCAGGGACATTTGCAGATATCTTATCAGAAGCGAGAAAGTATAGACTATCACTTATCATGGCTCATCAATATATCGCACAGCTCGAACCACCAAAAGGACTTGGTGATGTTGGGGGTGGAAAAAATGATGTTAAGGCAGCGGTATTTGGTAACGTTGGTACGATGCAATCATTCAAAGTCGGTGCACCCGATGCAGAATTTCTTGAAAAAGAATACGCACCGGTATTATCAACAGAAGATATCGTCGGTATCGCCAACTATAAAGCATACGTAAAATTGAATATTGATAACGCGACTACGCGTGCATTTAGTATGAATACTATCTATACAAAAGATTATCAAAACAAAAAAATAGTAAATATTTTGAAAGAATATTCAGGAAAGAAATATGGAAGAAAGAGAGAATTTGTGGATGCAGAGATGGAAGCAAGACTTGGTATGAACACAGACGAAAGCAAACTCCCAGAAACGACTAATGTAGAAAAAATAGCGGAGCAGGAAGCAGCCGTCGTCGCAGCCAATCAGCCAAAACTAGAGACTCCACACGTGCCGATTACACAAGAAAGACCAACAGAATCTATTCCAGCAGCATAATTTATTTCAACAAAAAAAAGAACGGATCATTCCGTTCTTTTTTAGAATTATTTATTTAACTCAACAACATTTTTTATATTTTTTACCAGAACCACAAGGACATTGATCATTAGGTCTTACCTTATCTCCTATCTGTGGACCCATAGACTTGTCCTTCGCGTAGTCGGAGGGCACATTAAATACATCTGGAGTTCCTACAGGTTGATTATTATCATTTACTTCAAATATTTCCACACCATCAGTATTTTCATATACTATTTTTTCTGGTGCTTGAGTAATTGGTTTATTTTTAGTAACTTCTTTTATTTCAGAACTTACTTTTTGTAACATTTTGAGATATTCAGCTTCGCTTTGTGAACTAGCCATAACTACTTGTTGTGCTTGATCTTGTTGTTGTACTATATTGAAATCAATACCAGCGATATAAGCAGTTACGTCAAATTTAAGTCTATACAATAAGGTTTGGAATTTATCAAATGCTTCTGATTTATACATAATCAATGGATCAAGTTGTGCATATCACATAAGACCAACTTTGTCTCTAAGGTATTCCATATCATCAAGATGTTTTATTCGAAGCGTATCTAAATGATATAAATAAACATCTTTAAATATTTGATAAAGTCTATCTACATCCATTTTTGAAAATTTTGCTTTGAGTTGATCGAGCATAAAGACTGAAAGCTCTACTTGAAGCTTATCAAAAGACATCTCTTCAAATGATTGGAATTGTTTATGTTCAAGTTTCAAAGAAAATTCTTTATCAATTACACGAAGAAATTGTGCAGGAGATTGTTCTAGTACCTTAGCATTAGCTACTTGTTGATAAACTATATCACTCATGTTTGCTTCGATTTCAAGCTTGATTTGTTCTACTAAAAATTTTCTCAATTCTGCATCAGTTTCACTATTGAGAATATCATCTCTTTTTTTATAAATTGCTTGTCTTTGTTTATTGATCACACTATCATAATCGAAAAGATGTTTTCTGATACCAAAATGTCGTCCTTCCATTTGTTTTTGTGATCTTATGATAGAATTCGTAAATTGTTTTTGACTAAGTTCAAGAGTCTCAAGTTCCGCTTTTCCAAGAAGCATTGAAGCAACTCATTGAATTCTTTCACCTCCCATCTTACGCATAATCAAATCATCAAGAGCAACGAAAAATACTGAAACCCCAGGATCTCATTGTCTTCCTGCACGTCCTCTCAACTGGTTATCTATTCTTCTTGATTCATGTTTTTCTGTACCAAGAATAAATAATCCATAATGGAAATCTTGTTCTATAGTTTCTGTAGCATCTCCATCAGCTGGTTTACAATACAATTCAGCGAATCCATCAGTATTTATTTTTTTACTACGATTAAATTTTACTTTCATCATCATACCATCATGATGTATTCGATCTTGTTCTGCTTGTCTGATTAATTCATCTGTCATACCAAGCACACGTTTCATAGCATCCATAGTAAGTTCGTATTCTATCGATGAATAAATATCAGCAGAAACTCATTTTTTATCAGTGATTTGTTTTTTAATCCACTTAGCATAATTGTCAGCAAGTTTATCATTGAGTCCTTGTTCAAGTTTGATATCTGTTCCTCTACCTGCCATATTTGTTGCAACTACTACACTCTTGTATTTTCCTGCTTGAGAAACGATGTGTGCTTCTTGTTCATGAAATTTTGCATTCAATACATAATGAGTTATCGCATCTTTTTCTAATATTCTAGAAACATATTCAGACGTAGCAATATTGGCCGTACCAATAAGGATGGGTTGTCCAATATCATGAGCAAATTGAATATGTTGTTTCACAAATTTTCGTTTGATAGACTCATTGTAATATACTTTATCATTTCTATCTACTCTGATAGTAGGTCTATTGGTAGGTATTTCCAAAACCGAAAGTTCATAAATCTTTTCAAATTCTTCTCCTTCTGTCAAAGCAGTACCCGTCATACCACCAAGTTTAGCATATTGTTTGAAGAAATTTTGGTAGGTAATCGTTGCAAGCGTTTTAGATTCTTTTTGGATTTTAACCCCTTCTTTAGCTTCTATCGCTTGATGTAATCCTTCAGAAAATCTTCTTCCTGGCATCGTACGACCCGTATGTTCATCAACGATAAGCACTTCATTGTCCTTTACGATATATTCCTTATCTTTTTCGTAAACTGCTTGTGCACGAACCGCGTTTTCGATATGATGAATCTCTTCGTATCAAAGATCCTTATATAAGTTTTCTATTTTGAGGATTCCTTCCAATTTTGTGATACCTCTTCCACTCAATGAAGCAGATTTAGTCTTTTCATCAATATAATAATCACCATCTTCCTCCTGATCTTTTCCTGATTTATTATCAGTAAGCAATTCTTGAAGTAATCATTTAGAAACTTTTTTCTTAGCACCACATGGTGTAAGTCCTTTAGCAATTTGAGAATAATATAAATATTTATCTGTTGCTTCGGCATTTGGTTCAGAGATGATAAGCGGAGTTCTCGCCTCATCAATCAAGATACTATCAATTTCATCTACGATAGCATAATTGAGCGGTCTTCGAACAAGAGATCTATCTTTCATAGATTTAACTAAATTATCTCTCAGAAAATCAAATCCAAGTTCTGAATTTTCTATATAGGTAATATCTTTTGCATATTCTTCTCTTCTTCTTTGGAGAGAAACAGTTTTAGTTACACAACCAGACGTCAATCATAACCAAGAATATACATGCCCCATCCATTGTGCATCACGAGAAGCAAGGTAGTCATTTACCGTCACTACATGTACTCATTTACCTGTCAAAGCATTGAGATAAACAGGCATTACCGCGACCAATGTTTTTCCTTCTCAGGTTTTCATTTCAGCGATAATTCACTTGTGAAGAATAATTCCTCCAAGTAATTGCATATCATAAGGAATCATATTCCATGTAAGCATTTCACCTTTTACTTCAACCTCTGATCCGACCATCCTTTTACATGCTTGTTTTACCGCAGCAAAAGCTTCAGGCAAAAGATCATCCAAAGTTTCACCTTTAGTGAGTCTATCTTTAAATTCTTGAGTTTTTGCTTTTATCTGATCATCAGAAAGTGTATCAAACTGAGTTGAATATTCGTTTATTTGCTTGATCAAAGGAAGATATATATTAAGTTGTTTTTGATTATAATCTCCAGATATAAAATTCATAATTTTTGCAAACATCTTTTTTTGAAATTACTAAAATAAATTCGCCGTAGCGAACAGTAAAACTATACTATAAATTTTAGAAGCTAAAACAATGGAAAAAAACCAGAAAAAAACTTGCAATTTACTTTACTTGACTTTTATTTGAATATATGTATAAGTAATTAAATAAAAAAACAAAAAAAGATGAAAACTATCAGAGTGGTATACACAGACCAACAACGTATCTTAGCTATCGGACGTCCAACAGCAATTGCATTGCTTTTGCAACCAGAAGAAAGAATCGTAAACAACTGGTTTTACAACCAGCCACGAGAACTTGAAAGTTTTTTACAAAAAAATCCAGAAAAAGAAAATGATATTTTGAAAGCATTTTCATACTGGATTATGCAAAAACTCATGGGATTCAATGAAGAACAGAACCAATACGGAACACTTAAACGCGAACTTCAAAATTTTAGCAGCGGATTATTTAGATCATTAAGAGCTATAGCTGGTAGAATCGCGAAACAAATTAAAAAATTCATTAGACCAAAAAAAAACAAAAAAGAAATTGTATTTCTTTACAAATTAAAACAACAACACAAGGAAATAAGATTTCTTACAGAAAAAATTATGTTGTATTAACCATAGGCTCCGGTATTCCGGAGCCTAATCAATATTTAAAATAAAAGAAAAAAATAATTATAAATATTGATAATAAAAAAAATGCATATGAAAAATTTAACTAATTTGAAGAACGCAGTAATCATAGGATTACTAAACATGGGCGTAATAATACCAAAATTTAATTTTGATTTATATAAAACAATAATTAAAAAAAACAAAAAAAAGATGAAAAAAATCAAAAAAATTTTTACAAAAAAAACATTGTTCATAAAAACGGAACACGCAGAAAGAAATAACATAGGTATAACCTACAAACATTGAGAGATAAAATTATCTCTCTTTTTTTATTTTTCTCTTGCATTTATATATAAATAGCATAGAACTTATATGTTATATCTCTTTTTATCTTTTATTATTACTCACAAATGGCTAAAAAAGCTGTAAAAAAAGTTACTAAGAAAACAGTAAAAAAAGTTGTTAAGAAAGCTGTAAAAAAAGTTGCTAAGAAAGTTAAGAAAGTAGCTAAGAAAGCTGTAAAAAAAGTAGCTAAGAAAGCTAAGAAAGTAGCTAAGAAAGCTGTAAAAAAAGTAGCTAAGAAAAAGGCTCCTAAAAAAGCTAAGAAAGTAGCTAAGAAAAAAGTTGCTAAGAAAAAAGTAAAAAAAGTTGCTAAGAAAAAGGCTCCTAAAAAAGCTAAGAAAGCTAAAAAAGCTAAAAAAGTAGTAAAAAAAGCTCCTAAAAAATTAGTAGGACGAGCTGCTGTAAAAAGAAGATAATAAATTTTACTGAGTACAGAAAAACTCTGCCTAGGCAGAGTTTTTTTTATTATTAAATTATTTTTTCAAATTCGACCTTCGTACTTTTACCCTTCTGTAACAACCACATAAGTCTCTTTTCTCTGCATAAGAAGTCACAATTTCAAGTGTAGGCTACTTTCACAGAATAAGTTTTTGATTCTTTAAGTTTAAATGAAACAAATGTATCTTCGACTTTCTTGAGTGTATGAAATCTTATTTTTTTAAAGTTTAAATATTTGGAAATCGTAGTTTGATAATGAAAATATCAGTAATTTAAAGGAATAAGAGTATCAACCATTGCATCTTTGAAATATCTCAGATCAAATTTTACAATTTTATTTACAAGGAAATTGGAATACGAAAGACTTGTAAGATAATACTTCCAAAGCGGAGTTTCTTTTGTTCGATAAACAAATGGAGAATGAAATTTTTTGATAGATTTTTGATTATCAGTAAGAGTATATGTTTTTTCTAATTTTTTTATTAAAATTTGAGCTTGTGTTATATCAGCAAAATCTCAAAAGAGACCTAATTTACCCACAAGTGAATGTGCAAAACAATTTTCAAGCACATAAGTTCTAAACAAAGGAAGAATAGGTGCTTTATTTTTTTTTTCTAATAAAGCTAACTCATATACTGGTGGAACGATAATAGTTTCTATGCCCTGTTTTACCAAGTAATCAATACCTTTTTCTATACAGACTAATGATTGATCAAAGGTTTTATCACCATATGGCCAATGGAAAAAATCATAATACACGACATAATCATGATCATATTTAGAGAGGAAATTGAATAACGTTAAGTTTTCAGATCCTGAAGTTATTATTCATATTTTCATTGTATTTCTTTTTTGAGATAAACATATTTTGCAAGCAAATCATTAAGTTCTGTTTGAGTGATAACCTTACTTAACTTTTCTATAACAGTCACCTGTGCTTTGAGCAATACAGCATAAGAATTAAGTGAAGGAGTTACAAAGCCACTAGCAGCAAGGATATCTATTTTCACTAACGATTTCTGAAGACTGATTTTATACGGAGTAACTTTTATAATAAAATATTGTACAGATTTTATAAGAAGATTTGATTGAAAGGTCTTCATATTGGCAAGAATAGTAAGCCTCAAAGATTGTAATTTGTCCAATAATGCCTTTTTTTCTATCTTAATAGTTTTTCGATATTCTACATCACGACTATTATTAATATATGTCTGTATTTTCATGAGATCCTTTGCAGTATTGATAATCAATTGTTCTAGGGAAACTATAGTGTCTTTGCATTTATAATATCCTTGAGTTTGTTTGAGTGAAATAGTTACCTGATCTTTTTTGATTAAACAAAACATTCAATTGGACTGATCCGCACTGACCATTCAAACCGATAAAAACATAAGTATCGTTATCAAAAATATTTTCTTCATACATACACATAGAGCTAAAATATTATACTAATTCATTAACCAATTTTTTGGTGCCAAGCCGGAAATGCGTATTTGGATATTTTCATGATTTGATGCCAATATCAAGCTTTACAAGTCAGATGTAAAATTTTTCTATATTTTGTTTATTTGTCTTTAAGACTCAAATATTTGCATATTCAGTTTTGACCTGATAGGGATTCATTTTGAGAAATGAAGCAATATCTCTACTATCTTTGAGTCCAACTTCATCCAAATCTATCATAAAGAGATAGAGCTTTAAAGCTCGATAAAGCATCCCAGCAAACTGATTTCGATCAGCTCATCAATCTTGTATTTTTTCTAAAATTTGAATCGCCTTTATTTTATCAGAAAACAATGTCTTAAGTAAAGTGAAAGAATTAGTTTCTACATGACCATATACAACAAGATCAATCATAGTTTCATCTATTTTTTTCTGTTGTTTGATTTGAGTTCGTATTTTAAGTTTATCACATTAAGACCAAATACGATATAAATCAGATCCCACCTTGGTAATGAGATATTGAATTGTTGTATGATCTATATCACAATCTGTCAGTTCGTTTTTTATAAATTTTTCTAAATCACTATTTTTGAGTTGTTTAAATTCTTTGACAATCGTATTTTTTTCCAAAAATTTATATAATCTCAATCTTTTATCAGGAGTAGAGGCAATAAATACCAACAAAGAATCTTCAGGAATTTTTCCTTTGGACTTAAGTAATCCATCGACAAAAGTCTGTAACTGTTCTGATTTATCTTCTCATAACTTGGTAGCAGCATCCAATGGCAATCAATTAATGATAATAAGTTTTTTTGTAGTAAACAATCCACTACTATATATTGCTTGTTTGATTTGTTCTATATCTAAATTATCTAAACTAAATGAAAAGATACTATCTGGTCAGAATTTTTGCAAAAATCACTCCTTTCGTCTAAAGAGTTCTTTATCCAGAAGATAGGTCTCCTGCCCTGTAAATAAAAAGATGTTTTGAATCATAAGAGTAAATAATAATAGACATCAAAAAATAGCAATTTTATTGCACAGTTATTTTATCGTTTAGTAGTTTGAATTCAAACTAAAAAAGATGAGAAAAATTCTTTGTAATTTTATATCAAGTAATTACACTAACAACCGTTTATATACTATTTCAACAATGGCTTTTCTAAAAAAAATCAACAAAATATTGGCTAAACCAATGATTCGAGCTATTAAAATATACCAATATACGCTCTCACCAGACAAGTGATTACCATCTTTTTGGCTAAAAGGAAGAATTTGTTCACATGAGCCACATTGTAGTCAATACAGTATTTGAGTATTCAAAAGATATGGATTTTGGCCTGGAATTTTTTATGCTACAGATAGGGTTTTACACTGTACCGCAAGTATGCACAAAACATACGATCCTGAACATTATCGCGTAGTCTTTGTCTCTTCGGCACCTATCGGCGTACCCTTTCTCAAACACCTAGCGCATGATAAAAGATTTGAAGTGATATGAGTTGTAACTCAATGTGATAAACCATCAGGAAGATGAATGGAAATGTGAGAAAATATCATTAAAAAGACAGCAAATAATTTAAATAATTCTAAATTCTGAATTCTAAATTCTGAATTCATTAAAACTCCGACGAAATTGAATCCCGAAAAATCCGAAGAAGGACGTGAATTCGCACAGCGATTGAAAGAAAAGAATCCAGATTTATTAGTTGTCATTGCATATGGAAAGATTATCCCGCAAGCGATTCTCGATATTCCAAGAGTTGCTCCAATCAATATTCATGGATCATTATTGCCGAAATATCGTGGCGCTTCACCTATCCAATCTACACTATTACATAACGATAAAGAAACCGGAATTACCATCATGAAAATGGATGCAACGATGGACACCGGAGATATGATTGATATCCTCAGATTCACGATACCATTCAACTGGACGACAAAGGATCTGATTGATGAGATGAAAAAAATTGGACCAAAATTTTTGAATGAGACCCTACGAAAATACGGTAAAAAACTTCTCTGAGAAGTAAAACAACAAGAAAATAAAGCAAATTATTGTAAAAAAATAGAAAAAGAATCCTGACTAATTGACCCACGGAAAGATTCCATCGAAACGATTTATAACAAATATCGTGCATTCTACCTTTGGCCGAAAATCTATTTTATGTTGAATGACAAAAGAGTCATCATAGAAGAACTTAAACTCAGTGATCCATTATATAATAGCAATGACGAACTCTCTTTATTCCAATGAAAAGCACTACATCCTGCGATAATTGATATCCAGCTTAAACCCGAAGGTAAAAAAACTATGCCACGAAAAGAATTCTTGAATTGATATATAAGATAATTACTAAAGGACTAACGCCAGATACATGCCACGAGATAGTAATCTAAATATAAATGAAGTAACAAAATAAAACGAACCGAAATGGGGACCCACACAGTGGGGTTTGAGGTGAGTTGGTAGGTTATATGTATTTGAAATATTCATACTGAGTTCTGTATCTGGCTAGAGTTTTTGCAGACTTTTGGGGTGATGCCAAAAGTCTGTCTCCGAAGGAAATTAAAAATTAGTAAAGCATTTTAATTTAATATTGAAATAATACATTAGATAATTAAACTCTCAGCAAGTAAAGACCAATTTTTACTATTTATCTATAAAAAAATGCTATTTGATTTTCAAGCATTTGTAGAAGAACTCAGAGAAAAACCTGAAAAAAAACAAATCGTAGAAAAATACGAAACTTTATTTGGTCCTATCCAAGGAGATATCAAAGACCAGATTTGGTACACAGAATATCTTATAAAATTTGAAGCACTTCCGTATGAAACTCCTGAAGAACTCAAAAATGACTTCGATCGAGATCTCTTGGAACAATTAGTTATCGGATCATTTAGTAGTGATTACGAACTCAAAAAAGAAACAAACAAAGAAGAAAAAGAATTATATATAGCAGTAAAAAGTGGAGAACAAAGTGTAGTAAAGACAGTTTCTGAATTACGATCATTTCAAATCCTCAGACTATACGAAATTTACATAGAAGAACAGATGAATCTTCATGCTTTGAAAGCTGAAGATGAAAACGAAAAAAATACTATTGATCAAGAGAGAGAAATGAGACTCAAAAGATGGGACGCAGTAAGATCAACTATTGATAGAGATGAACTATCTCAAAAAGCTAAATCAGAACAAGCTGGAAAGATGGAAGATTTAATGGGAAAACTATAATACATAGGACTTACATAATAAAGAAAATACTCTTCGCAATAGGCGAAGAGTATTTTTGTATGTAGAAATTATATTTTTTTATTGAGTGCTATAAGTATTAAATAAGAATCCAGGAACTGGTTGTGTGTACGAAGCATCCAAAACTGCATTTTGATTTCCAAATGAAGCCTGACTTTGGATAAAGAAAGCATCAGTAGGAAGGATATCTATCTGTCATGGTATTACAGGATCCGCAGGATTTATTTTCACACAAAAAGATTCTGATGTATTTGAACTATTTGATACTAACAAGAACATTTTAAATCCATTGTTGATGAGCCATGGTTTATGATACTCATTTTTTAGTTGAGATTCCAAAGGATATTGCATGCTATCTATAGTTTGTAAGTAGGTCTCAAATTCATCCTTAAAGGTGGATAATCATTTCAATGTTCATTTTTTGAAAAATAAACCATTCTGAGAAAGATTTTCACCAGAAAGGATAAGTATTCAAAACGTAGCTTCTCAATCAAATTCCGTAGTAAATTGTATTTGATTATTTTTGAATATATTTGCAACATTTTCAAGTACAATTCCTGTAGTAAATAAATCTGCCATGGTTCATGGAGTTTTATCTCTAAAGAGCGGAAGAATCAATGACTCACCACCACTGAGAACATAAGGAAAATCTTCACATCCACTACCCTGCCAAAACTTTTTGGAAAGTAATGAAGCAGTACCAGAGATAGTAGTAGATAAAGAATAATTAAATCCAGAAAAAAAGTTTTCACGAACGATTTTATCTCACGTATTGACTGAATACTCAAATCCGATACCACGATGTTTTATCGTAGCCAATCAAAGTTCTACTCATGCTTTGGAAAGATAATATGATTTATAGTAGGAATTTACGACTGCTGATTGTTTCATCATTTGCTGGACAAAATTCATCGACAAAATCCCTAGGAGCGATGAAGCCAATAGTACGAAGATAACGAGAATGCTGATATTTCCACGTTTATGCATACAAGCAAATGAGAATTAAAAGAATTGTTGGAAGGGAACCGTTACATGAGTTGCCCACTGTCTTCCATAGTTGGTACTATATGCTTTAAATATCATTCGAAATCCAGGAGCATTTAAACAGTGAAGATAATCTCATTCCGTACACAATGAATCAGAAGCTAAATATTGTTGTTCTGATGCAAAGGGAATAATTTTAAAAACTACATCACTGATAGCTATTTTTTTGGTATTAATAAGTTCTATCGTTTTATCTTTGGTCATCATATAGAGTGAACATCACGATCATTCAACAACACCCGTAAGACTATATTCAACCGCAGGATCTACACAGGTACCACGAGCAAAAAAACTTATTTTACCATCCTGTCCACTCAAGTACAAAATATCGGCGATTCATTGTTTGGCGACTAAATCATCGCTTCAGTATTCTACGTAATCAATAGTATTTCTATCAGAATAATTTTGGATGAGTTGAGAGATTTGTAATATTTCCTGAGCGACTTCTTTCTCCTGTTGTACACGAAATACCATAGTTCCAATCCGATTATACGTTCTAAGAAGCAATACGAAAAGGATACCGAGAATTGCCATCACGATGATTAACTCCAAAAGCGTAAATGCCTTTCTTATTTTCATAGACTAATAATTTCAAATAAAACTTTCTAGGACGACTTCTCACGTTTTACTTCATTTATTGTAAAGGACATGTGATTCGACTTTTAGGATACTATCACGTGGCAATATATTTTCTCATTCACGGACACCGGTAAACACAATATATCTTGAAAAAAACGAAAGAATACTTCCTTCTGCAGGATAAGAAGAATACCGGAAAATCTGGCGTCATCATACATCTCAGCTAGTATAGTACAATATATTTCCTGTAAAAAGTTCATTAAAATCCGTCCCTGCATCAAGCATACGTGTGTATGTATATCATTCACGATCAAAAGATATTTGAAGGATTTTATTTGTTTCACTTCATGATGAAAAATTTGATCCACAAACAGTTTCCGGATCTATTTCATTTCGGTTTCCTGTAGCAAAATCCTTTTTCAATATACAATTCCATGCCAATCATTTAGAGATATTTGAATCTCTCATATTATAGACAAGTTCAATTCATTCTTTGGCCAAGAAGGTAGCATTGGTACGCATTTGCGTGATATCCAAAGTAACTAAGTTCTGAGTAATCAAACGTAATACTGCAAGTACACCAATAGCAAAAACAGTGATAGCGATTATCACTTCTATAAAGGTGAATCAAGATTTCTTACGCATAAAATATAGAGTAATCGTTTAAATATTATTTACAGCGGGTCTCAATGAGTTTACAGGTTTCAGAAAGAATTTCAAAACAATATTGTTTTCCGTTTTCTGGCACATATGTTTGAAAAGAGAATATATTTCCTGTAGTTCATTGTGATGAAGTTATTGGACATCAAAGCATATATGGAGTAAACTGAAGAGCAACAATATCTGTTGTTTGATCATCAACCATCAACTCACGGAAAGTAAGTGAAGAAAGTTTTGGTTCTACAACAGGAGCATTAAAATCCACTTGATACCACATTCCACTTTGGAAACTGATAGTTAGTGTTTTATATTTTTTTCCATCACGAAAACTTGAAGTCATATTCTGACCATATATATCATTATAATATCCGACAAATTGTTCTTTGATAGATTGTGCTTTGAGATCGACGATACGATTAGAACCAAATCTCATCGTAGCTGCCATCAAGATACCAACTATCAAAAGCACGATAACCATCTCTATAAGCGTGAATGCTTTTTTCATCTAGACGAGTAAATAAAGAATATATGTATATGTAGTGATTACCAGAGAGCTTTCAACAAAAAAAAATCCAATATTGTTAGTTGTTCACTGTTAGTTGTTAGTTCAAATTTAGATTTGCATTTTATTTTTTTTTGAGTATACTATACCTACCCCCCAGGTATGGGAAATTTATATTTACTAGAGAATATGCATACAAACGATCAAAAAAAGAAACAACTTATAGCTTTCAAGAAAGCAAGAAGTTTGTTGGATAAAATAATCACCATGGCAGAAAAAGATGAATACTGTATAGATATTGTTCAACAAAATCTAGCAGTTATCGGACTATTGAAGAACATAAATTTACAACTTCTTGACTGACATCTCCATTGTTGTTTCGTAGACGCCATCAAAGTCAATGACAAGAAAAAAATGAATGGTATGATTGACGAAATACTGACCATAGTAAAAACAGCTCAAAACAAGTAATCAAAGTATAATAACTTTATTTTAAAACAGTATATGAAGAAACTCTTCTCAATAATAGCACTTATGTTATATATACTCTCCATAAATACACTTGTACATGCAAGTACTATGGGAATTTTTTCACATGCAAACAATGAAATGGAAATGTGACATTGTCAAACCCATCAACAATCATCAACAGATAAAACACAAAACATTAATTGCTGTGAACTCGCTTTTTCAAGCGAATATTCAAATACACAGATACAAGTAGAATATGTACAACATCTAACAAATAATATACCAACACTCAATTATCTCGTAAAAGATCCTTATAAACCAAGCACATATAAACAATACATAGCTTGGAGTCCTTGACGAAACACGAACATCAAGTACAATAAATTTTCTGATCTTTTTGGTATTATAGTACAATTAAGTTAATAAAGGGCTTGTATAGTAATTTTCATATATAAATATATTATGAATACATTACTTATATACATGTCTTTATTTTTTTATATGTATTATGAACAAAATAAAAAAAACAATCTACATCAAAGGTATGCACTGCGTATCTTGTGAGATGTTGATCAAACAATCATCAGAGACCATCGATGGTGTCAAAGTAGAATATATTTCTGCAAGCGCAGGAGTAATGGATATCGAAGTAAGTAATGAAATATTATTACCTCAAATACAAAAAGCGATTATAGACGCAGGATATACTATCCTTGATAGTAAACCTAAACAGAATAAAAGAGAGATTAATCGAAAACATTTATTAACTTCTGTTGTAATTGTAGGAATTTTTGCTGTAATTTTTTACAAGCTCGATGTTGTACAATATCTTCCTTCTATAGGTGATAACCTTTCTTTTGGTGTAGCGTTATTGATGGGAGTCATAGCGTCAGTATCTACCTGTCTTGCTATCGTAGGAAGTATCGTTATCTGATTTTCAGAATTTGGTGACACAAAAATAGGAACCAAAGAACATGTAAAAACTCAACTCGCATTTCAAGCAGGAAGAATTGGGTGATTTTTTCTTCTCGGTGGATTATTAGGACTACTTGGGAAAGCCATAGCATTATCATTGACTGCAACGACAATATTGACGATAATAGTTTGAATAGTCGTACTTTGGATGTGATTACATCTTCTCAAACTTGCTCCGAATATTACGTCTACAGGATTACACTTACCTAAGAGCTGGTCAGAAAAAACATTGACGACAAAAAATCCAGCGTTTGCTCCGATCATCGGTGCATTGACCTTTTTTCTACCCTGTGGATTTACTTTATCTATGCAATTAATTGCTATCAATACTGGTAACTTTCTACAATGAGGATTGGCAATGGCTTTGTTCGCAGTATGAACTGCACCCGTGTTATTCGCTGTAGGATTATGATCTTCATATATCAAGGAAAAGAAATTTAAACTTCTTCATACTATTATATGAACACTGATCGTTTTTTTCGGAATATTCATGATCATGAACGGTCGACGTTTACTAGGATGATTGACATCAACGCCGAACAATAATCAAAATATAACTTCTTCTACAACAGGATATGAACGCGTAGAAGTAGGACATGATGGACTAAATACCGTACCAGAAATTATTACGTTGACTGCAGGAAAAAATTACGAACTCGTAATCACTCCAAGTGAAAATGGGAAATGATGTATGGTAAGCCTTCTTATTCCAGGACTTGATCGTACAGTCAATCGCATCATCAAAGGCCAACCCATCACCTATAAGTTTGCAAATATACAAAAAGGAATATACAATATAGTTTGTTGAACTATGGGTATGTACCAAGGAAAGATTATTGTTCAGTAATCTTTTAATTTTCCAAATTTTTTAATCTTTTAATATAAAAAAAATGACTCATAAAAAACAATCTAACTCAGGACTACGGATGATAGCTTGAATAATAGCTTTCGTAGTAATCGCATATTTTATTAGTCCACAATGAAGAGAAATTTTCGATAGAAGTAACAATACCACTACACAGATAGGCACAACCTGTTGAACAAGTCAGTGATGTGGATGATGATGATGTTGATGAGGAGTTAAAACAACTACTTCTACTTCGTCTTGTGGCGTTGGTTGAGGATGTGGATGAGGATGATGTGGTGGAAACAAAACAACTACTATAACAACACCAACAACCAGTACAACAATAGATACTACAGTAAGTTACGAAACAGTAAATATAGGACACAATGAATATGCTCTTGTTCCTGAAACAGTGACTTTGACTGCAGGTAAAAATTATAAATTAATTATTACTCCAACCGCAGATGGTGGTGGATGTATGAATAACATGACCTTTCCATGATTGGATGACAATGTGTATCCTGTCAAAAATGGCGTGCCTGTCACCGTTGTAATCAACAACGCCAAAGCAGGAAATTACGAAGTGGTCTGTGGAAATATGGGAATGTATCAGTGAGCAATTATAATTCAGTAATCTTTTAATCTTACAAATCTTTTAATTTTTTAAATCTATTTATCATGACTACTACAAAAGTACAAATAAGTTGTGAAGCTTGTGTAAAGCTTATTAAAATGGTACCTGGTGTGAAAACAGTATCCGTATCAGGCAAAACTGCAACTGTAGAATTTGATGAAAAAAAAGTTTCTGAACAAAAAATACAACAAACAGTAAAATAATTTTTATTATTTATATTATCAACATGCAAAAAATACTTTTATCTATCCCCGACATCCATTGTAAGTCTTGCGAGAAGTTAATTCATGCAAGTTTGGATGGTACAAAGGGAATAAAATCAGTATCAGTTTTTCTAGATAAGAAAGAGACTGAAGTAAATTATGACGAGAAAAAAACTAATAAAAATAATATCATAAAGTTAGTAAGTGAATGAACTGGCTATTCAGCTATGGAAAAGTGAAAGGAACCTGTTCCCTGAAAACTGCTCCCTGAAACCAAGAACGAAGCTTTACCAGTAGAACAAGCGACTGATACAAATAGCAAAATGGTATCTATCGATATCGACGGCATGCATTGCAGCAGCTGTGCATTGCTCATAGAAAAGTCACTCAGAAAGACACCAGGAGTGCTTCAAGCTAGTGTAAATTTTTCTTCTGAACAAGCTATGATCAAGATTGATCCTATGACAGCATCAAAAGAAGAATTACTCAAAGCGGTAGAAGCTGCTTGATATAGAGGAAATATTGTAGACGAAAATCATGCGTCAAATGAAATGGAAAAAAGAATCAAAGAAACTAAACATCGAGGAAGAAAATTTCTACGATCTGCAATCCTCAGTATACCTATGGTTGCGTTTATGTTCTATGATTTCTTTCCTGGACTATTACCGCTAGAAAAAATAATCATGCCATGGACGGCAATTATTTCACTGATACTTACGACGCCCATACTATTTATTATAGGAGCTGATTTTTTCAAGTGAGCTTGGTCAGCATTCAAGATGAAGACATTCAATATGTTTTCATTGATCTCTATCGGAACAGGTGTGGCATTCTTCTATAGTCTGTACAATTTATTTTTATTTTTCTATCAGACCTGATCATTTATAGGACTGAACGCAGAAAAGATTCCAAATATCTATTTTGAAGTAGCGGGATTATTGATCATGTTCGTAGCGCTTGGAAAATTTTTGGAAGCGAAAGCGAAGTGATCAACATCACAGACTATAGCGAAACTTATGGGACTTGCTCCAAAGACTGCTAAAGTAAAAAGATGAACTACTATAGTAGACGTGCCGATTGAACAAGTGAAAAAATGAGATATTATCATCGTAAAACCAGGCGAAAAGGTGCCTATCGATGGAGTTTTGGTTTCATGACATTCAAGTATTGATGAATCTATGCTTACCGGAGAAAGCATTCCTATCGAAAAAATGGTAGGAGCTAAAGTATTCGGAGGAACGATAAACAAGTTATGAAGCTTTGAGATGGAGACCACGAAAGTAGGAAATGAAACCGCGCTTGCGCAGATCATCAGACTCATTCAAGAAGCGCAATGATCCAAAGCGCCTATCCAATGATTCGCAGATAAAATCTCAGCAATATTCGTACCGACAGTAATCATTATAGCACTACTCGTATTCGTTGTTTGGTTCTTCATCGTAGGAGCCGGACTGACTGCGTCACTATTATACTTTTCAGCAGTGATCGTCATCGCGTGTCCGTGTGCACTTGGATTAGCAACACCGACAGCATTGATGGTAGGAACAGGAAAATGAGCACAGAATGGTATCCTTATCAAATGAGGTGAACCATTGGAAAAACTTTGTAAAGTGAATACTATCATCTTTGATAAGACAGGGACTATCACCGAAGGAAAACCGCAAGTGACGGACATCGTAGGAGTGAATGGTTTCGATGAACAACAACTTATACAAATTGCTATCGCTCTAGAAGCGAAGTCAGAACACCCATTAGCGGAAGCTATTGTCAATCACGGAAAAACGAATATGATTCCCATGATAGGCAATGTAGATAAATTTGAAGCGATTCCGTGAAAAGGAGTCCAATGAATAATCAATGGTCAGATATATCTTTTTGGTACCAAAGTCTTATTGGCAGAAAAACATATCGGCATCGAAAATCTCTATCAGATAGAACAATTAGAATCTGAAGGAAAAACAGTCATGTTGCTCGCAACCGATAAAGAAATGATTGGTATTGTCGCAGTTGCAGACACCGTAAAAGCAAGTTCAGCCGAGGCCGTTGCAAGGTTGAAAAAAGCAGGCCTGATCGTCTACATGATCACCGGAGACAATCAAAGGACGGCTGAAGCGATAGCACGTCAAGTAGGAATAGATCACGTTCTAGCGCAAGTATTGCCGCAACACAAAGCGATGAAAATCAAGGAGCTACAGGATCAATGATATATAGTAGCGATGGTCGGTGATGGAATCAACGACTCCCCTGCACTGACGCAAGCTGATGTCGGTATTGCTATGGGTTCAGGAGCTGATGTAGCGATGGAATCATGAAGCGTTGTCATCATGAGAAACGATTTGAATGACGTACTAACAGCTATCAAACTCAGTAAAGCGACGGTGAATAAAATCAAACAGAATATGTTCTTCGCATTATTTTATAACACCTTATGAATACCTATCGCAGCTGGAGTGCTTGCAACCTGGGGACTTACACTAAAGCCAGAATTCGCAGGATTGGCAATGGCGATGAGTTCAGTATCCGTAGTATTGAATTCTTTGTTGCTGAAATTCTTCAGTCCAAAAAAGGAAAACCGAATTTCTCTCTTCGCTCCGTTCATTATGACCGTAGTGTTTATAAGTTTCTTTTGGAACTTCGCTAAACTAGGAAACGGAGAAAACATCACCTTCTGAGTAAATATAAATAATCCATGAATCAAAACAGATATCAATCAATTTATTATCAATACTCCAAATAAAATCTGATTCACTCCGACAGGCGTACCTAAACTCTTCTTGGGAAGCGACACTATCACAGATGAATTTCCTATCATCGAAGGGACAGGAGTAATGTGATCCGACTGAGCAGAAATGGTTATAGGATACAAGGAAGCACAGATGATGAAAAGAGAAAGATTGATTAATAAAGTATGAGATAGTTTATCAGGATTCTTTGGCTTATGAACGGTAAAAATAGTAGGAATTTTGTGACCAACAAATACGCTATTGGATGAAATACACGTCATGAATACAAGATGATTTAAATTTCTCGCAGTAAAAGGTAATTCAGTAACTATGGAAGAAACATCATTTGATGGTGCAGAAATGTTTTATAGTTACGATGAAAATAATATTCCTGTACAATTCAAAAACATCATCAATCCAAAAAAACCAATATATACTATAGACGATAAAGAATATATCGCTATCTATCTAGGATATGATGTCGCAACAGAAATGAGATGAGAAAAAGAATTCAACAAACTCTTTGATACAATAGAAGAAGATTGAAAGGAGTATATCATCGCATGATTACCAAAAAAAACGTATACGCTTTTGGATATGATGCATTTTGTACCAATAGGAAAGTAATATAACCAATAGGAAAGGGCCTGTATTTCGGTACAGGCTTTTCTTTATCACATAGTTAGCGTCTTTATGATTACTCTTATCAAAAAAACAAGAATCACAGAACTTGATTTTCTCAGAGGAATTGCATTAATTCTGATGATATATTTTCATCTTATCTGGTCTATGAAAGAGATGTTTGGATATGACGTTTCTTACGCTTTCTGAATAAATTTTTATATTGGTAAAATTTCTGCTATTCTGTTTATATTGATCTCAGGGATAGTATATTCGTTCGGTAGATTCAATCTCAAGAGATTTTTATTATTGGCTGGTATAGCAATTATCATAAGCGTGGCAACGTATTTTTATAGCGACGCTACGTTTATAAAATTTGGTATAATACATTTTTTTGCATTAAGCAGCTTAGTCGCACTGTTGTTTAGTAAAAGTAATAAGTATCTATCAATTCTGATAGGAATATGAATAATCGTAGCATGATTCCGGATAAATACCATACATATGAATTCAGACTATCTTTTCTTTGTGTGAATCGTCAGCAAATCATTTCAATCAGCAGATTTTTATCCTTTGATTCCATGGTTCGGTATATATCTTATAGGTATGTGATTATCAAAAATATTTTATACAACAAAACAAAACGTATTCTGAAAGACATTACATTTCGCTCCTATCGATTTTGTCGGGAGAAATACATTGATCATTTATCTGATTCATCAGCCAATTATCATATGAATATTGTATGTGATAAAGCTTCTAAGCTAAATAGTGATCATAAATAAAAAACTGTCACAAAGACAGTTTTTTTTTATTTTAATTTATTTGTACCCTCTTTATTTGAAAGAGGGAGGCTTGTCCTCAGCGAAGTCTGGGGATATCCGTATTTACGGATGGGAGATTTTACGAAAGTAACAAAATCCTCCGCCTTCGACACCTCCTTCCAGTAAAGGAGGAACATCTTTTAGTCTTACATTCCTGCTCACTCCATAATTTGAAGAATTAATCCGAAGATTCCAAGCGCAATGACAACAACGATTCAACCTACGAAAATCAACATGACAGGTTCGATAATCTTAGATGATTGAGTGATAATAGTATTCAAATCTTCTTCATACATCTTGAGAACGTTTTCCAAAGAATTGGAGAGATTCGCCGTTTCTTCACCGACCTTGATCATCACTGATACGTCGGAAGGAATCAGATCAGTTTCATATTGTAAGGTATTGTAAATAGTTTCTCATTTTCCTAAACCGACTAATACACGTTCGATCATGTTGGTATAAGCAGGAATCCCTAAGATATCTCTAAGCAATTGAAAGGTCTGGATATAATTCATACCTGCAGTCATCATAAGTTTTGTATATCTACAAAATTTTACTACGTAAAAATATTTAGTCATCTTACCAATCAACGGAACGTTGAGTAAGAAACTAAATCGACTTTTTTTACCAAATTCTGTAGAGAAGAATACTCCACCGACCAAGGAAAGACCAGCAACAACTCATAGAATAGTTTTCCATTGTGTCTGGAAAAATACGGAAGTACTTTGCAGCGCTCTCGTAATCCACGGCAATTGAAGATTTTGGAAACTTTCAGCGATAGAGAAGATATTGGGTAACACCAATAGGAATAATGCAAACACGGCGACGATAGCTACTACAATAAGGATCGCTGGATAGATCAACGCACCGACATATTTATTTTTCATATCTCTAATGTATACATATTCTGTCGCAAGTGATTGCAAAATCATAGGCAGATTACCTGACATTTCTCATGCTTTCACGATAGTATAATCACCTTGATCGAAATAATCTGGCAGTCTATTTAATGCATAAGAAAAACTTTTTCCCACACGAAGGAAAGCTAAAATATTTCTTGAGATTTCTTTGAGCGCGTAATTATCTGAGCTTTGACCGATGATATTCATTGCCTCTACGAGAGAAACGCCACCACTTAAAAGATAAGCGACTTCTTTGAAAAACAAAATTTTATCCTTGGATCAGAAACTTCCTCTATCCATGGATTGTAAAGTAGATACGATCATACCATCGATCGGACCAGCTTTGTACTCTTGTGTGTCTTGTTTTTCTTTTTTTACCATATATAAATATAAATTTTAAATGTTTATTTGTTGTTTTTTATTTGGTCATTGCAAACCGAGTGACAACGAGGTGTGGCAATCTATTTTTTTGTTTTATTATTTGGATTGCTTCGTCACTACATTCCTCGCAATGACAACCACTGTTAATCAGTGTAATAATAAGCATTCAAATCAATATCCACCTTCTGTTGCGTAGTGTAATTAGCTATATCATAATTCACTTTATCAATCTTGTATAAGACACGATAATTCTCGTCAGCGAGTACTCTCTTCTCTACATTGTCGATGAAAGAAAGCAATGCGTCTTTGGTATCAAACGTAACGTTGAGTTTGAGTGGAACGTAATAGAGATTTCAGAAGAATTGTTTTGGTTCTCCGATTGCTATTTTGTTGATCAATCCATTTTTCATTTTGGTTACAGGATTTCTCAATAAATATTCATTAATGTTTGTAAGTAATATTTTTTCGTTGACGAACATTTTGGGATCAGTCAAATTGTTGAGTTGAATATATGATCTCGCAAAAGAAAAATTAGTTCTCAATGCTGGATCTATAGCACTACAATTTGTTCTCGTATTGAGACATGAAATGATATTTGATTGTTGATCTTCGATTTTTTGGATCAATTTTTGATCAGCGTTAGATTGTAATTTTCTAGTTTCAAAGCTAGAAATCTGGAGATTGATATCACTCACTTCCGTTTGCGTCGTTTGGAATTTATCCCATGTAGGGAGAAGAATATTATTTCCGAAAATCACGAGAACCAGCAAGAGAACTATAAAATAAATTCTATATCTGATGCTGACGACTCTTGATGTCGTGATCAATACTTGACTATCTTCTGCAAATTTATCGATTTCAACGGATTTTTTTTGTTGTTGCTCACCGAGCAATCTATCGATAATCTGACTATTCTGCTGTGTTGCCTGTTCCTGCATCATTGATAACGTTAGCTTCTAAAACGAATTCATAAAAGTTATTGTCTCCCACCCTATCGTAGGTCTGGATACGGATATTTTTGACAAAATCTAAACTAGAGAATCTATCGATAAGTGATTTAACGCCTTTTGACGGACTAGTATAATACAAAAGCAACAAGTTGGAAACCTGTCCCTTGAGGGTTATCTTATCCATACTGACATTGAAGTCAGAAAGCGCAATAGTATCTGTCGTACTCGTATCAATCTTTTTAAGGTCTTCCAACATAGCGATCATCTTGGAAATATGATCAGACCATGGAATATTCGTCTGCTTTTCTTCAAGAATTTTTACTGCTTGGAGTTTGTTGTATCCCGTAAGCAATTTGTAGGATTCCAATTGTTTCGTTTGGTCTTCAAGCGTTACACGTTTGTCGGTAATCTTTTGATTCATCAGAAACATATCGACTTTGAGATAGCCGAAAGTCACGAGTCCTAAACCAAGTACCACGAGCAATACTTGAAAGTATATTTTCCATCTAGAATGAAATCTGCCTGCGCTCATTGAAATGTATATAAAGTAAAATACTATCTTATTATATCTAGAAAAGCTATTTTTTCCAAATCAAGCCACAGAACAATCATTTCTCCCCTTCCAAAAAGCTAGAAAAAAGAATTTATAGTTGACTTATTATGTAAAATATATACAAAAGAAGATATAAAAAAACAAAATATAAACCTAAAAAGGAGGAACTATGGCAGAAATAGAAAAAAAGAAAAAGAAAAACATTGTAGCATCAGAAAAAGCTATTGAGTTAAAAAGAAATTTGATGCACATGCCTACAGAAGATTATGAATATTTAACTTTTGGAGAATTAGCAATAGGAAATTTATTTATTTACTTTCCCTCACCAGGAGATAATAGTGGACATGGAGGATTTAAAAAAATACACTACATGTTTACGAAAATAGCAGTAAAAGATAAAAAATCTCCAGAAAAAAAAGATCATGGAAAAGCAACAAAATGGAATAATGACACAGATCATGAATTTCCAAATTCAATGCCCGTTATTTTAATAGGATAAAAACAAACAAAAAAACACAAACCCCAAAAACCAAAAAAAATATGAAGAAAGGCCTAACGATATTGTTGGTAATCATGATAACAGTTTTCATGACCAAAGGACAAAAATTAATAAATGATTCAACCGAAATTGATGAAATATTTATTCTTAATGTCCAAAAATCAATAAAAGAGAATATAAGTAAATTCATTGATCTTAAGTATGAACTTGAGAAAAGTGCCGATCAACCAGCAGACATAGCAATAATAAACATAGAATTAGAATACGTAGAAAATGAATTACAACGTAATAGAGATATTCTAGCAATATGTATGGAAAATAAGAGATTAAAGAAAGAACTTAAAGAAAAAGATGATGCAGAAAAAGAATTAAAGATACCAAAAAAACAAACTGAAAGACAACGTTACGAACCTTAAAAAATTAAATCCTGGCTATATTTTAGTCAGGATTTTTGATTAAAGTAAAATATACTTGACATTAAGTAGGAAATATATATAGATAATACTATAAACATAAACTAAATTTTAAATATATGAAAGCAATTAAAAATATTAACATTTGGAGTTTTTTATGGGTAATAGTAGTAGCTCTATTATTAAGTAATCTAGTTATCTTTTATATAACAGAAGCATTTAAAATACAAATTCCTTGGTTTTTTGGATGGGTATTGACTCCTAGTGTAGCATGTATCACATTTTTATTAATAATAGCAAACGAAAAAAACAACGAACCTAATTTATTATCAAAAAAGTAATTCAATTATTATAGTAAAAAATCCCGGCTGTTTTAGTTGGGATTTTTCATTAAATAAAAATTTTAAACTCACATAATCTCTACTTCAGCACCATAAAGTTTCTTCATCTCTTCTATTACATCACCGACTTTATATCTCGGATCTTGTTGATTAGCATAATATCGCTTATGAGGATCTACAAAAATTATCTTTTTTAAGTTATAAAAATCTTGAAATATTTCAGCATAGGTACAAATAATTACGGATTTTATTCACTTTTTAATCTCCCATCGATGGACATCTTTTTGATTTTGTGTCTGTATCGATAATAAACAAACAACAGCGGGATGTTCACGAAAAGCTTCATCATTAGTATTGAACATTGTCCACAAGTCTGGAAAAACAATCAACGTCTGTCCTTCTGGAGACAAAGAAAAGTTGTATTGCAAAGTAGTTTTTGACGGTAAAACATTTTTGACTGTTTTTTTTAGTTTAGCTTCACGTTCAAGTAATTTTTCAATATCATTGGCAAAGAAAAGTCTAACCACTGATTTGTAGGTAGTGTAATATGTTTCAACCATCCAGTGGAAAAGTTTTAGAGCTGGAGCAGAAAGAAATTCTTTATAGACAAGTTCAGCTTGAGTCGTAGTCAGATGTTGATATTGTTCAGAAAATGATAAAGTTTCTCCCAATGCCAAAAAATACTGATTACCAAATACCAGCAAATCCCCTGCTTTCACTTTTTTTTTATTTGTATTTTCAGCCAAAATACATACCTTATCAAAGCCGAAAAAACGATCAAAACTATACAAATACACGGTAAAACGAATTAATGATTAAAGATTAATGATTAAAATGTATGTAAAAAACATTTTTATTCAACACCAGCTAAATCGCTCATGGCGAATTAAAGCGAAAAGGATTTTCTTGCTGGAAAGATTACCCTGATTGTCTAGTGGGGAAAAATGAAATGGCGGATCATTTTTCCTAGATCTTTTTGCTTACTTTTTGCAGCAATGGCAAAAAGTAAGGCCCAGCCGGTGAGGCGATAAATAAAGTGAGCCTGCGGAGCAAAAAATATATTAAAATCCCCCATCCCTAAAGCCTGCCTGCCGCAGGCAGGGATTCTCCCCCTTTCAAACAAAGGGGGTACATAATAAAGAAAATACTTGCTTTTTATTGTAAAATATGTATAATATTAAGGTAAATTAGCAGTTTCAACTGTATTTCCTTTGGAACTTTAACTCATTTTAAAACAAAATGTTAAAACACGCAGAAAAACTGGGCAAAATGCTTGCCTGAGCATGATGAAAAAAGACACCGAAGAAAACAATGACAACATCGGTATCAACAGAACCTATGAGTGGTCGTTCGGCAGAATATGTATTTTTTCATATAAAACCCTTCAAAGATAATGATCGCGGAGTTAATCATCGAGATACCGTGAGCAAAAATATAATCAGTCTCAAAAAGAAGAAAATAATTTTCATGATTAGTGGAAATAGTTCTGATATTAAATTATATGTTGGTGTACCAAAAGATTTCAAAAATTATTTTGAAAATACATTTTTTGCTAGTTATCCAACTTCAGATCTTGTTGAACTCAAAGACCCGATAACTATTCCACAAGGCAGAGAATGGCTTCGTTTTTCCAAAGAAGGAACATTGCTTGGCAAAGAAGAATTCACCAGATGAGGAACATATATGGATCCAATGAATGGAGTATTTTCACTTTACAATATGGTAGATATAGATTCTAAACTTAACATCTATTTCACGTATACATTTAAACTCAAAAAGAATTTATTACAATACATGAATACTATTTTCAAACGAATCCGAGAACCAAAAAAGAAAAATGAAGATGGGACGCCGATAGAAAAAAAACCAGAAATAAAGCCAGAAATATTTGGTTCATTGAGTTATAAAATCATTAGCAAAGATCCATATATCAAAGAATCATTGAAAAAAAATATCATCGCAGCATTTGCGCCATATATCTCAAATGGAAAAATAAAAATTAAGACATTTGAAAAATTTCACGGAATGACTCATTCTCAAGCGGGGAATTTTTTTCATCTTCCAACTCTAGAAAACTTTAATAAAGGATTGGATTATACACTCTATAGAAAATTACCTTATCCAACAAATATGCCTACAGTAAAAAACACTGATTTGAAAACATTAACGGTATTGGGAAATACAGATTATAGATGAGAAAAAATTACCTTCGGTATCAAAGAAGAAGATAAATTTAGACATATGTATATTGTCGGTAAAACAGGTACAGGTAAATCAGTATTTTTGAGTAATATGATTATCAGCGATATGAAAGCGGGTAATGGACTATGTCTATTGGATCCACATGGAGAGTTAGTAGATTCAGTTCTTGAACATATTCCAACAAATAGAATCAATGATGTTATCTTATTTGATGTATCAGATTCAGATTTTCCTATTGGATTTAACTTATTACAAGCCAATTCTGAAGAAGAAAAGAATCTCATCGCTTCTGGAGTAGTTTCTACATTTGCAAAACTTTTTGCTCACAGTCGATGACCAAGATTGGAATATATATTGAGAAATGTAGCTATTGCACTCGTGGATTATCCTAATGCAACACTGATGCATATTCTCAGAATGTTAACAGACAAAGTTTTCCGTGAAGAAGTTGTTTCTCACATAAAAGATGCTGTCGTATTAAAATTTTGGACACATGAATTTGCAAAACGAAATGATAAACAAAGAGAAGAAGCGATATGACCTATTACAAATAAGGTTGGACAATTCTTATCATCAAAACTTGTAAGAAATATTTTTGGACAACCAAGAACGAAATTAAATCTCAGAAAAGCTATGGATGAAGGAAAAATTATCCTAGTAAATCTTAGTAAGGGAAGAATTGGAGAAGATAATGCAAATATGATTGGATCATTATTGGTAACTAAATTCCAGATTGATGCCATGTCGAGAGCGGATATTGCAGTACATCTCAGAAGACCATTTTATCTTTATATCGATGAGTTCCAAAATTTTGCATCTGAATCATTTGTAACGATACTTTCTGAAGCAAGAAAATATAAGCTCGCACTTATTGTGGCAAACCAATATACTTCACAACTTCTAGATACCATAAAAGATGCTATCTTTGGAAACGTAGGTACTACAATATCATTTACCGTAGGTAAAGATGATGCTGACGTTATTGCTGGACAATTTAAAGGTATGGTAGCAGTAAATGATTTAATTTCATTACCAAAATATACAACATATACAAGATTAATGATTGATGGTATTTCATCTGATCCATTTAGTACGAAAACATTACCACCAAATCTTATAGGTGAATGATCACTTGAATTGATTGATAAAATAAGAAAACAATCAAGACAAAGATATGCTATGGAAAGAGGTCAACTTGAAAAACTTATGACAGCTCGATCAAATAAAACATTCTCCGTCCAAGAGAAGATTATGGAAAAGGCAAAACTCGAATCACTAGGAGTAAGCGAAGAGGAAATGGAAAATCTCCATGATTTATTTGTAGAACAACATACAAGTTATTTTACAGAATTTGCAGTAGATGGTAGTGAACCTGATGCAATAATATTTGATACAGAATATTATGCACACAAAGCGATTTGGTATACAAAGCCAAAATGACTTGATGACCAAGCAAATATCAAATATGAAACTGGAGGAAAGGTAAATCTAGGGGGAAAAGATATTTTAGTACATGTAGATATTTACCAACATCAAACCATCCAGATAGAAAACAATGGTGGTCCACTTATGATGTGGATAGGAAACAAGACTAATGTTTTACAACAGCTTGAAGCTATTTACAAACAAGCAGGTGTCACAATACAGAATTATCTCAGGTTCTGTCCAAATATTGCAAAAATAGAAAAAGATCTTCCTGCACAAACACCAGCTCCAAAAATAACAACTTGAACACCCACACCAGCAAAAAATACAACCAAACCTTCCCCTACTCCTCAACAAACAGCAGTAAGTGAAATAGGATTTAGTATCAAGGATATTAAACTTTGAGAAGAATATGATGGATACATTAAACTCAGTTATAACTATGGAATGTTTGTAACGGTAAAATGAGTAGAATGATTATTACACAAAAATTTTATCGTCGCTCCCACGTGAGTTGAACGAAAAAAATACTACAATATCGGTGATAAGATCAAAGTAAAAGCCAAAGAATTCAAAGAAATAAATGGTGAACAGAAAGTAGTTTGGAGTCAAAAATAAATTTTATTTTTATTGTAAAAAAATGACAGGAATAAGAAATCATTCATATGAAACATATGAACGTGATGATAATAATAAAATAAATCTAATATCAAAAGAAATTCAAATTCATGAATGCGATTTATTAAAAAATCTTGAATTACATGGAGAAGATTTTCTCGCTCATTGACCTATTGATCTCATAGAAAAATTATTATATCAACACATTGATGAGATACATACAACAAGATATCTCAATAATTTTGATTTAGCTATAAAACAAGCAGTTAAAAAAGAATTCGCACCAATTATGAGAGAAATAGATCCCGAAACACATAGATGTGGAGTTGATTTAAACGAGGAAAATACAATAAGACATTCCGAAAAATTTATGACACAAACTTTTATAGAATTTCGAAAAGATATAGAAAAAGCTATAATAGCCTGTTGAATAAATAAAGAAGAATTAAAAGATATATTTAATGCAAGACAAAAACGAATAAACGATGGAAATAAGGCTGAAGAACGAAGAAAACATATTTATAAAAAAATACGACCGATATATATCCAACTCAGAAAGCAAGGATATACAAATGCCGATCTAATAGTCTAATATATTATTAACTATAACAAAAAATCCCACGGATATACCGTGGTGATTTTTATTATTGTTATATATATTATAAAGACCGCTTACTTGAGATGCAATGAAAGTCTGAAGTTTTTTTGATGACTTTCATGATATCGAAAGGATACCGGCGATTTTTGATACAAAAAGTACAAACGTAAGTGAAGTAATTTGTGATTTCAAAAACAGTCGGTGCACAAAATTAGGTATTAGGCAGCATGAGCATATTCAACCATAGATACTTCTTCGAAGATCTGGTCGATCGCTGCTTGGATTTCCATTACTGGCATTTGAAATGTAGTATTAAAGAAATTATTTGAAAGCAAGAATGTTTGTAAAGTATCAGAAGTTTCTTGAAGTGATCCAACAATTTTTGTAACAGCATCAGTATTACTGATTACTTTTTGGCTCAATGCTTTTTTAAGATCACCAAGATGAAGTTTGATTTTTGTAATGTTATCTACGACAACGTTTACAAATTCTGATTCTACCTTATTAGCAGTAGTAACACTGTATTGTGCTACAGAATCTGAATTAAGATCAAGAGACATAAATAAACTTTTTTCAATGTCTTTACACACTCCTTCAATCTTTTGGATAAGAGTGTTTACATTACGAACTGATTCACTTGATAATTTTGCATTAAAGTTTTCCATAATAATATACAATAAAGGGGTAAATGATTTGTTTGTGTAATATAAGTATACCCCAGAAAGCAAAACAAATCAAAATATAAGGTCAGATAAAAGTATTTTTATAAGCAAAAAAGATAAATATCTGACTTCTTATTTACAAATCATATTTTTTATGTCTTATTGCAAACTAAGGGTTATCAAAAGCCGAAAAAACAAGGTCTAAAATTTGACAGAGAAAAAATACGGAGTATAATGAGAAGTGAATTTTATAAAATAAAAACATAACAAGTATGCAGAAAACATTACAAGTCGGGAAAACAAAATGGACATTTATCCAGACACCTGACAAAGAAATAATAGATAAACTAGCACAAGAATACGGATTTCACGAAATGATTGTGGATGATATCTTGGGTGTTAATGCACAATCAAAGATTGATACAAGTAGTGATCACTTTTTCTTGGCGCTTACATTTACTCACTATATACCAGCAGAAGCAAAACATATGTTCAATGAATTAGATGTTATTATTTGAGAGAATCATATTATCACAACAATAGGATTGGAATCTCAAAGCTTTAATAAGCTTTTTGATGATATATCAAAAGAGGTAGAAAAAATAAATGGGTCATACAAATCATCGCCTTATTATATTCTCTATAGGATTATTGATACATTTTATGATAAAACCATACAGTCACTTACTTTTTCTTCACAAAAATTATTGGATATTCAGATGAATATAAATGAAAAATGAGAGGATGTAATTGATGATTTGATCAATGAAGATTTAAATAAAATTTTCATCAAACATAACTTTCTTTCACAAGAAGAAATCATTGATGATCTGATAGAACATATCAAAACATTTCACGAAAAACATCTTACAACATACTTTATAGATTTGAAAACCAAACTCGCAAAAATCGTGAGAACAATAAATGTATTGACCGAAAAGAATGATTCGCTTATGGCAGCCTACAATACATTTTTAGGAATAAAAAGTAATAAGAGTGTTACAAGATTGACGTTTATTAATTCAATTTTTATGCCATTGACAGTAATCGCAGGTATAGGAGGAATGTCTGAACGAACTATGATGACGGGACCAGAAAATTGGAAAATAGCTTATCCATTATTTATCCTATTATCGATAGGAATAGCATTTGTGACCTATATACTTTTACGTAAATACTTTTTGAAAAAATAGTTAAGAAATTATAACTTATAAGGCTTTAAAACATCTTGATACGATTGAAGCACAAAAATATTATCAAATAAACAAGCGACCGTAATAGGTCAAACTCATCCAGGAACAGGAGTATATGAAGACACTTTGTCTTTAATTTTTTCAATATATACATCACCGACAGGTTTTCCGTTAATATGCCCATATCCCACATCTATAATAATCTGTGTTTTGTCGTCACCAAGAAAACTATCATCAATGAGATGAACCTTGCCCGTAGAAGAGATAATATATTCTGATTGTTTAGTTATTGATTTTATATTATCGGCTGGAGTATCAGCATTGCACGTATAAACAGTCGCTCCTCTCTTAATACATTCAAGGACAAGCGGTTTTCCAACGATATTACTTTGTCACAAAATAGCGACAGTCTTTCCCGTAAAATTATCTAATTTATAATGCTGGAGAAGATACAATACTGCTTTTGGTGTCGCAGGCACAAAATCTATAAGCCCCATTTCTGATAATCATACAACAACCCCTCCAAGTCCATCAAGATCTTTTTGTGGAGTAATGGCAGCCAATAACTGCTCTTTATATTCTTCAAATTGTTGAGGCAATGGTAATTGAATTATTATTCACACACATTCATCATCTTGATTAAGATATCTAACGAGCTCCATTATTTTTCAAATACTATCATAATTCTGATTGATATAAATACTGACATCATCGAATTTCCCAGCTTGATTCCTATCATATTCAGCTACATGATTTTGTCAAAAAACAATAACCGGCAATCATATAGAATCACCATATGCTTTTTTATGTTTTACATACGTAGCAGATGAATAGTCATCACCTAAGAAAATAATAGCAACATATGTTTTTCTATTACCAAAAAATTTAGCTCTTTTTTGTATAAGTTCTTGTTTGAAAGAAACAGATAATTCTTTTCACGAAAGTATCATAGAATAGAAAAAATACATAAAATAAATCATATAATATATATCGAAGTAGAGCCAAATCTCAACCTAAAAAATATACACATTTAAACATAAAGCATATTAGATAACATTTTTATCTTTTTGGTGAATAAATAGCCATTTAAAGCACGAAATAAAACAACAAAATTGCATTTTTATCTTTATTAGATATACTCTATATGTAGAAATTTAGCAGAACAAACAACTTATGTCTGACCTATTTATTATCATTATTATAACATTAGGGATACGACTGATATGATCACTCATGATCAAAACAGTATTTTCTTCAATGTACAAAAAACATAGAATAGAACAAGCAAGTAAACTTAGATATCTTCAAATTAAGATTCCAAAAAGTGTAACAACCAAATGAGGAGATGAATGAGGAGATACTATCAAAGATATGAAGCAAAATATCCAAATTATGAACCAGATATATAAAAATTTTTATGCGATAATTGAAGATAAACGAAAACATAAAAAATTCTGACACAACTATATCAGTATGGAAATGTTTATTGAAAAAGAAATAATCAAGTTCATAATGGGCGTACCAGAAGAACATATAGAAAATATGGAGAAACTTATTTCATCATTTTATATAGGTGCGGTAGTAGATGTTATTGATACGCCTAAACTTCTCGAGGCAGGAAAATTTATGGCTGGATGAGAATTTGTTTTAGCAAAAGATAATGCATACCCTATCAAAACATATGAATCATTTGAGGCTGACCCTATGGACTCGCTTCTTTCGGCGTATTCAAAAGTATTTACTGATGAAAAAATGTGTCTACAGATACTTATCACACCACTTGATGAAAACGCTCTCAAAGAACTTAGAAAAGAATCTAAAAAAATAAAAGAAGGGAAAAATAAATGATTTATAGGAATGTTATTAAAGGATATCCGAAAAGGAATCATAAGCGCAAATAGTGATTCTAAAGACGCTTCAAAAGATGAAGAAAAAAAAAGCGATCTCTCTCAACAACAATCTGGAGATCTCGATAAAAAAACTGAAGATGAAATTTTCTCAATCAAAATCAGAGCATTAGTAACATCACCAGAACCCAACAGACCAGAAAGAATCATCGATGATCTTGCAAGATGATTTAGCCAATATAATTATTTAGGACTCAATGCATTCAAATTTAAAAAATCAAAAAACATCCAAGAATTTGCAAAAGAATTTGTAAATAGAATTTTTTATACAAACAATTGAACACTTACAAATCTAAATAAATGGGCAAAAAATACGATTGTAAGTATCAAAGAACTCTCGTCTATCATTCATATTCCAAATGCAAAATTTAATAGAAACCCACGTATCAGTCGACAAAAATATAAGATCATTCCTGCGCCAGACAATATTCCAACAGAAGGAATTATGCTTGGATATAATACGTATGCAGGTATCAAAAAAGAAATTAGAATCAAAACAGACAATGACGATAGATTCAGACATATGTATGTACTTGGACAAACAGGTTCAGGTAAATCTACATTAATGCTCACCGCAATACTTGAAGATATTAAGATGGGAAATGGATTTTGTGTTATAGATCCCCATGGAGATTTAGTTGAATTTGCTATGAAACATTTTCCTAAAGAAAGAATAGATGATTTGATTTATTTTGATCTTTCAAATACAGATTTTCCTATTGCTTTCAATCCTATGGATGGAGCAGAAACAGAAGATGAAAGAGATGTCCTAACAAATGATCTTGTAGAGATGTTTGTCTCTATGTATGGAGAAGAAATATTCGGACCACGTATTCAAGATTACTTTAGAAATGCATGTTTCTTACTGATGGAACAACCAGAAGGAGGAACACTGATAGATATTATGAGACTCTTTACTGATGATGCATTCGCAGAATCAAAAATCAGAAACGTTAAAAATCCAATCATCGCCGCACGATGGAATAAAACATACAAAAAAATGGGAGATAGAGAAAAAGCAGAAATCATTCCATTTATCCAAGCAAAATTTTGACCATTTACAACTGGAACCTACGTAAGAAATATTATTGGACAACCAAAATCATCTTTCAATTTCTTTGATGCAATGAATGAAAAGAAAGTAATTCTAGTAAACCTCTCCAAGGGTCTTACAGGAGAAGATTCAAGTAAGCTCATCGGAAAGATGATTGCTATGCAATTGAAACTTTCAGCCCTCAAAAGAGCAAGTCTAGATCCCAAAGATAGAACTCCATTTTTTCTCTATATCGATGAATTCCAAAACTATGTTTCTAAATCTATTGAAAGTATTTTATCAGAGGCCAGAAAATATAAACTCGGACTGATTCTAGCACATCAATATATCGACCAGCTCAGTCAAAAATGATTGGGAGGAGATATTGATATGTCCAAAACAATATTTGGTAATGTAGGAAATTTCTTTTTCCATAAAGTAGGACCAGCCGATGCAGAATTCTTAGAAAAAGAGATGGGACCAGAGTTTTCAGCAACAGATTTGATCAACGGAGATACCTTTAGAGCTGCCGCTAAAATAGTCGTAAACAATCAACCAACAAGACCATTTAGTTTTACCACAAGAATACCATATAACGACCCTATTTTGAATATACCAGAAAAAGTAGAAATCATGAAACAGATTTCCGCACTTAAGTGGTGAACAAAAAGAGAATTAGTTGATAAGGAAATTTATTTTAGAGTTGGTGTTTAGAAAAAATCATTCCTACTATCAATAGATAAGATTAATCGGTAGTTTTCGATTTAGTGTTTTTATGATTTGCAAGGAATAATTCTATATCATCATATTTTGCTTGTAATTTGAATTGTATAGATTCCTGTATTTTATTAAGATTTTTATTAAACGATGAGTCAGATTGAGATAAATAATTGGTAAATCTCATAGGATTATTAAGCATTAACTCTTGTTCTTTTAATAAAAAAGATGTAATAGATACTAAATCTCCAGCATCATTTCTTATATTTGAAAGTGTATCTAAATAAATTAATTTAATTTGACTATTATTGAAAAGATCAAACAAATTTTCTAATGATGATATCAAAGAAGAAAAGAGAGGTTCTATCTCTCATTTAACATGTATCAAAAAATCAAAATTTCAATGATTTTGTATATTTTTTCTATGAGTTTCTATATTTGCTGTAGTAATAACTATTTGGTTACGTATTTCTCTTTTTGTTTTTAAGAAATCTGTAAATAATAATTTTTCAATAACCTTTTGTTGGTGTTGATAACTATTAAATTTTGCTAACATTGCTTCTTTATCCTCTGTTTGTTGTTTCATTTTTAAAGCGTTCTTTATAGGATTATCTGTAGATGTTATCGTATCAAATATTTCTTGAATTTTCAAAAAAAATATTTCTTCTTCATGTGAAAGAATATTAGCTCTAAGAACCTTTCTAACCTTATTTTTAAGTTCTGTTTGTTCCTTGGAATCAAAACTATTGTATGCAACAAAAAACTGGATAAGTGACTGATTATTAGGATCTATAGAAACCAAAAAATCATCAGTAAATAGTGGTAATTCTTGTGTAGAAAATCTTTCTAGTTCAGAAGAAAGATACTGATCAAATCATAACATATTTATAGTATCTTTGAAAAACGAAGACTTTCTTCCTTTTTGTTTTTTAATGGGTTTAATATCTTCTCTATCAATAATAGGATTAGATTCTGTTTGGACAGGATATTTTTCTCATATCTTTTTATCAACATGAAGAAGTTCTTGAGGGATTTCTATATTATTTCAAAGTTTTATTGTGGGTTCAGAATGTATAGGAGATTTATAATCCAATATTATTAATAATCTTTTTGCATTTTTAGCTTGTTCAGTTTCCAGTGCTTTAAGAATTTTCTCTCATCAACGTTTGATAAAAGTATCGTATTCAGAACCCGAACAAATGCTCACAAAATTATCCACAGATGCTTGCACTATATTCAAATGTTTTTGAGAAAGTTTAGGTTCGTTTTGATCAATACCAGATATTAATTCTTTATAAAGAGAATCAACGAGCTTTTGAATAGGCTTTCTAGAATGAATATCATCTTTAGTAACGATTAATTTTAATGCGGCCGTATTAATACTAAGTTTGTCTATTAATTTTAATTCGGCAGGAGTAAGATTAAGTTTAGTTATATTATTCATAATAAAAACTACTACTATATAAAAAAGGTTGCATACTATATACAAATATAGTAGGAAAAGTCAAGTTTATATGAGATTATATTAGATTTTGTATACAGTATGAAAATTAGATTCTACTTGTTGAGAAAGAGCTTCAGGACTTAGTTTCAAAAAACCAGCTACGAAATCATAGATATATTTTACATTTGCAGGATGATTTGTTTCTCCACGAACTGCTTGAGGAGTCAAATATGGTGCATCAGTCTCTAAGAGTAATTGTTTCAGAGAAATCACGGCTAAAGTATCTCTCAGTAGTTGAGCATTTTTGTAAGTTACATTACCACAAAATCAGACAAAAAGATTTGGGATTGATTCGTCCAATATTTTATATTCCTGAGGTCCGTAGCCTCGACAATGAAAATAAACAGTCAGATCAGTATAATTTTTAAGAATTTCAAAAGTAGTTGTGAAGTCATCTCTTGAATGCACAATCAACGGTAATTTTAGTTCACGAGCCAGGTTACAATGTTGGATAAAAAGTTCTTTTTGTATATCTAAAGTCTCTAATCCATTGGGATAATGAATATCAATGCCTGTTTCACCAATAGCGACTACATATTGGAGATTAGAGAGACACAAATCCTTGAGTCACTTCATCTTGGTAGAAATCTCATCAATAGTAAAATGTCATTCAACACATTCCAAAGGATGTCGACCAAGTGTCGCTTTTACAATACAATTTGGAAAGGTATGTTCAGCTATTTTAGCGATTTCAATACCTTGGATATTATAGGATTCGCTCGCTCCAGAGTTTACAAGTCATACTCCTCCGGCATCGATAAATTTTTGAATATATCATTGCCAGTCTCCCAGTAAAGGTTCGGTATTTAAATGTGTATGTGAATCAAATAATTTCATGATTATTTAAAATAAATCTAAAAATGCGTTGCTTTACTTATACAATTTCTTACATACTAATCAACGAAAAACTTTTTTTTCTGATTTTTAATTATTATACAGATATTATGGGATTAATTTTAGGAATTGTAATGTTTATGAGTCTTGTACTCATTCACGAATTAGGACATTTTATAAATGCAAAAAGAAGTGGAGTAAAAGTATTGGAATTTGGTATCGGTATACCACCAAAAGTATGTAAGCTCCGAACAGATAAAGCAGGAACTGAATATACACTCAATCTTCTACCACTCGGATGATTTGTAAGACTCAAAGGTGAGGATCCAAAAGACGAAGCTGATTTTAATGCAAAAGATAGTTTCATTAAAGCAACTATGCGAAAAAAAATATTAATTTTGATTTCTGGAGTTGGTATGAATCTTATCCTCGCTCGAGTACTTTTCACAGCTATATTTACCATGGGAACGCAACCTATCTCTGTGCTTCCAGAAAATGCATTATCAAGTACACAAAATAGTTATCTTATGCCTACAGTAAACTTTCTTCGAAAACAATGATTTATTAGTGGAGATTTGGTATCTACCCCAGCAAAAATAGAAAGAGTATCAGTAAATTTACTTGGGCAAAAAATGTGATTAACGTCTTGAGACACCGTTATATCTATCAATAATGACCTAGTAGATGTATGGAATATAGGAAGTGTTTTGAAAAAAAATATTGGTAAAGATATAGTACTAGTCTTTGAAAGAAACAATATAAAAATTATTAGTAAGGAACATTGTCCTGTTGATAACTGTATTCTTGGACTTACATTTTATGCAGGAGCACTTGATCTTAAACCTATAAAATTTCCTTTTTATAAAGCAATGTGGATAAGTGTTAAAGAAATAAAAGCACAGACAGTACTTACTTTCTCAGCATTATGAACACTAGGAAAAGATTTATTATCATTTGATGGAGGTAGAATTAAAAACTCACTCAATAGACTTACAGGACCAGCAGGAGCGATTAAATTTTGAGAAACATTACTTAATGAATGAGGACGAAAACTCTATCTTGGATTCGCAGGAATGATCTCATTAGCACTAGCAATATTTAATGTCTTACCTATCCCAGCATTGGATGGAGGAAGATTACTTGGAATATTGATTCAATGCCTTGGAAAACTCAAACCAGAAAAATATTTCAATATAGAGTGATATATCAATCTTGTATTCTTCATATTATTAATGGCATTATGAATCTACATCTTACTCGAAGATCTTGTTCACTTTCGAGATATTAAGATTCCTTTCTTAGGATAAACTAATGACCTCCTTGACTTGTCCTCCGCGAAGTCGGAGGGTATTCGCCGATGCGGATGGAGGATTTATTAAAACTATTACACTAAAAAAACCCTGCTACTATGCAGGGTTTTTTTGAGAAATTATTTAACACACGCATCAATCATTTTTTTATATTCACTTGCTTTACGTATATATCAAGGAAGATTTTCTTCTAAAGTCCTAACTCATTCTTTCTTCAAGCTTAGATATGTTTCATGGATCTCAGTAAGAATATTTGAATCGGTACATTTTTTAGTTTCTACCATATTAATAAGCTCATCATACGTTTTCATATAATCATATTTTTTTGCATAAATTTCAGAATTTGTATCAGTTATTTTATGAACATATACAATTACCCTCTGCCAAAGAACTTCGAAACCAGAAAAAATTGAAGCTTTTTCTGCAGGATGATTTTGGATATATGACCAAGAAAATACTAATAACACAAGTCCTATTATAAGTTTAATAAGATTATTTCTTATAAATTTTTTTTCTTCTCTATTCATTTTTACCACGGAAAAACATAAAATAAGATTATTTAAATGATTAATACGGTTTTCTAAAAAGTTTTCAAGGAGTTCTATCATTAAAATATATTCCTTGCTTCGAAACAAAGAATATATACTGTTTTTGGTGATATTTACTTCTTGTTTACTGTCTGCAATGAAAATCGCTTTTGTACAATGTCGAATCCAGCCAGGATGAGCACTGAGTGTATTTCAAGATCTCATAGACGAACAAAAGAACATACAACATGCAGTAGTGTTTACACTTTTTTCCGATACAGAAAAATTACAAACTAAACACCATAATCTCAAAGTGGTAACTGCTTTACCAAAACGAGTAAATAAACTTTTTCTCCGATGTGGTAAACACAAAATACCTCTGCTTCCACGACTATTCGACTACCGTAACTTGATGTTTTTCTATCCAAGTTTGATGGCATTACTTTCCTACAAAATAAAAAGATTCAAACCTGACCATATTCTTATTTCTTCTTTCGCCATCGCGAAAAATATCACCCCAATATCAGGCGTACCGATGACGCTCTATCTTCACTCACCTATGCAATATATCTGGACGCACAATGGTGAATACAAAGAAAAGCTCAAATGAATAAAAGGGAAGCTCTTCAATCGAATAGCTCCCAAATTGAGAAAACGAGATCTTAAATTTACCAAATTTGACAAGGTTTTTGCCAATAGTAAATATACTGCCAAAGTAGCTGAAGAGCTCTACGGTATGAAAAATATTAAGATAAAATATCCACGCATTCCAAATAAATTTTTCATCCCCGCAGTACAAGAAATATCACAAGGATATTATCTTTATGTCGGTAGATTAGTTAGTTTTGTCAGAGAAGCAGACAAAATAATAAAGTTATGTAATGAATTGAAAGTCCCACTGATTGTCATGGGAAGCGGTCCCGATGAAAGATATCTCAAATCTATCGCAGGTCAATGAATTATTTTTATCGGACGAATAAAAGATATTGATGAAAAAATAAAAATCATCAGCCAAGCAAAATGATTAATCAATCTCACCAAAGAAAGCTACGGAATCGGAACGGTGGAAGCACTCCTCATGGGTGTTCCTGTATTCTGATATAAACAATGAGCGACCGCAGAGTTAGTAGATGAAGACTGTGGAGTTTTAGTTGAAAATAAAAAACATCATGCCCTCGTAGAAGGATTCAAAAAATTTATGAATACCCAGCGAGATAGAAAAATGATTTCAAAAAGAATCAGAGAAAAGTGGAAAAATAAATAGCAAAAAGCCTGCAGAAATACTGCAGGCTTTTTTGAATAGTAATAATTTTTACGATTGTCGTACCGGCTGCCATTTATCGTCCTTTGTAGCTCTAGTAAAGAGACGTACATAAAGCCCCGAACGGGAATAATTGGTGGCCGAAGCAAGCAATTGCTGAGCATTTTTAAGCTCCGGAAATTTTTGTTCATTGAGATCTATAGCCAAGAATCTGGAAAGACCTGGACCAGCTTTCACCCTAATTCTCACATCCAATAGTTCTTTCACAAGATCCAAAAGTAGAGACACGATTTCATCTTGTGGTTGTGTTTCTTTTTTCGGATTGACTCTGTTTACAAATGCATCAATAAGGGCAGATGCTTCTTGAACTTTTCCAACATCCATAATATTGATACTGTTGGTCATAATGACAATTTTATTTGTCAAAGTGGAATTTTCAATCTGCTTTTGAGTCGCTTTTTCATGAAGATGTGTAAAGACATCGCTAACAAGGAATTTATCCATGTTCTGTAATGCAGCAACAACACCGTCATTAAGCATAAAAACTTTATCTACTATACCATCTGTCTTTTCAAGTTGAATCTGATATTCATGAAGAATTTTAGCCAAGAGTTTTTCTTGTGTATAAATTTCTTCTTCTTTGTTTTTCATTGCTTCACGAGCAGCATCTCTATGCTTCGTAAGTTCTTCAGATTTCTGACCCCAACCACGAGTAGTATCCCAAAGTTTTTTTACAGTAAGATTAATGGTACCATCTTTTTTGATATCAGTAGTCAAACCTTTTTCTTGTCGTGCATTGAGTGCAGCAGTTGCGGATACATATTTTTTATATCCCAAAACCCACAATCTCTTTGCTTCTATTTCTTGTTTTTTGAGAGGTATGAGTTCATTCTGAATTCTTTTAAGAATCCGTTCATTTAAGTTGATTTGTTTTTCCATACGTTTTTATTTTTGAAGTTTATATTTATGTTTATGAGTTTGATAATATATGTATTTGAATAGATATGTCAAGGTAATAAAAAAACTCCTATCACTAGGAGTTTTTATTATATAAAGTAATTTTTTAGTCATCAAAACTATCACCACGTTCACCTTGTTCTTGAACATCTTTTGAATCTTCAGTATTAATTTTATTTTCATCATCTTTTTCATCATCAATTTCATCTTCACTATCGATTTTATCTCCATTATTTACTTCATCTTCACTATCTATTTCATCATTAAGATCATTTTCATCATTAAGATCATTTTCATAACCAAGTAATGCTGTAAACTCTGAGACAATATCATCATCGATTTCTTCTTCATCGATAATACCTTGAGCATCTTCCATATCATTTACAAGAAGTGATTTAGCTTCTTCAACATCACTGATATCCACTTTCTTATCTTCTAACATGATTTTGATTTCTGCTATGCGTTCTTTTGAGAATTCAATTTTAAGTTTAACTTTTGCTTCAGGAGCAAAAGTGAAGAATTCACGAAGAATTTCACCTAAACGATCAAGGAAATAAAAAGGACTCGCAGGAGTTAAGCCTGGTAATATAGATGAAACATCTGTCGAAACAGTTAGAACTTGTTCAGTTTGTGCAAAAGTAGAAGTACCTGCAAAAGCAGCAAAAATTACTACTATAGCCATACTAGAGAGTAAAATTTTTTTCATAAGCAAGATGGTAAAAGAATAAAGCGATATACTTATATATACGAATAAGTAGATACCTTGTGACTATAAACCATTTGACAAAAAATTATTAAGCGAATGATTTTGCAAATCTTAAGTCGCCATTGGTGAAATATCTAATATCTTTGATACCATAACGAACAGCTGCAAGTCTGCTAATACCTACTCCAAAAGCGAATCCTGATCGTTGCGTAGAATCCACACCGGCCTCTTTAAGTACATTTGGATGTATCATTCCTGCTCCAAGGATTTCCATCCAGTTGGAAAGTTCTTTTTTTCCTGTTTCTTTATTATAGACTTCATATCTTACATCAATTTCAAATCCAGGCTCCACAAAAGGGAAATATCCAGGTCTCATTCTTGTTTCTACGTTTTTGTGAAGTAAAGCAGAAAGAAGTTTTGTAATCATTTCTTTAAAATGAGCGACGCTAATGTCCTTGTCGATTACTATTCATTCCATCTGATAAAACATCGTGTCATGGGAAGCGTCCATATTTTCAAATCTATATGTTCTTCCTGGAACGACTGCCTTGAGCGGAAGTCCGTATTTTTTTATAAGAAAGTTTTGCATAGATGACGTGTGTGTTCTGAGGATTAAATTTTCTCCGCTAGAATCTTTGTCATTGAGATAGATAGTATCATGCATTTCCGTAGCAGGATGAGTAAGTGGAATATTTACCGATTCGAAGTTTTCGAATTTGGTCACCACCTCTGTTCCATATTCCATAATGAATCCCATAGACTTACAGATTTCTTCAGCATCTCTTCTTACTTCAGCAAGAATTGAATATGATCCATGTTCGCTAGTAGTATCTAAGCTAATATCAACCAAGTCTTTTTCAAGTTGTTCATTAATTTGTTCCATTTTGAAACTCTGTTCTTTGGCTTCATATGCCTCTGTCAATTTCGTTTTGATTTCAGACAACTTAGCACCTTTCTGTTTTTTTTCTTCAGGAGCCAAATCTATCATCACTTTAAATTCTTCATTAAGAAGACCCTTCTTTCATAAATATATCTGAAAAAAATTATCCAACTGAATCATATCAGTGACCTTCTCCAATTCTCATAAGGCATGTTTCAATTCTATCATCTTTTCAAACTAACAAATTAAATGAGTATGAAGTATAAATACAGAAATAGACTGAAGTTTCAACCATTTTTTAGCATTTTTTGTCACGAGCGAAGCAAGCATTAGTCTATTTTTGGCAATTTTGGTCTATTTTAGTGATTTTGTCAATTCAAACACCCGGGTGCGACTACTTTCTTTTGCAAAATAAACTTTTTGAGGATATACTTAAGTAAATAACCAAGGAGCAAGTTCCAGGGAGCAGGGAACAAAAACCTGTAACTTGTAACCATGTAATAATCATTTAATCGCTTTATCGTTTAGTCACTTTACTATGAGTAGTACTCCATTAATAGAGATCAAAAATCTCAGTCGATGATATCGAGACAATCCAGCTCCTTTATTTGATAAATTAAGTTTGTCATTAGACGCAAACGACTTTTTTGTACTCACAGGAAAATCATGAGCAGGTAAGACAACATTAGTAAAGTTTATCACAGGTAAATTAGTACCACCAGAAAAAACAATTTTCTACAACAAACAAGATATGACTACATTCACTTCTGACGATATTCAGATTCTAAGAAAAAGATTGGGAATTATTTTCCAAGATTATCAACTCTTAGAAGATTTAAGTGTTAGAGAAAATATTGTATATCCATTACGTTTATACGAACTTGGTGAGACAATCATTGAATCTAAACTCAAACAAGTATTACAAAAAGTAAATCTAAAACATCTTTTAGAGACACCAGCAAAATTATTAAGCTCTGGAGAAAAGCAAAAAGTATCACTCGCTAGAGCACTTATCCATGACCCAGAATTTATCATCGCTGATGAACCTACAGGAAATCTTGATCGAGAAAATACTCAAGTCGTAGCAGATATCCTTATAGAAGCAAATAAAAATGGAAATACAATATTTTTGATCACTCACGATATCCACTTATTAAATTATCTCAAAGCTAAACATCCAATTAAATTACACGTAATTAAATAATTTAATAATTGTTTTATCACTTCTCATAACGACATTCTTATGGCAGATAGCAAACAAGATATTATTAGCAATAATATCGTAGAAGAATTAAAAACATTGGACATAGCAGGATACCTCAAACAAGAGGTGAAAGATTTTTTGAAATATTTGCATTATTATAAGATCAAAAACATTCTTCAAAATATAGAAGCACTGAAAGAATACCTTATCTGTCTCGATCATCAAAATACCAATCAAATCCACGAATTGGAATACGAAAAAAATTTAGAAATGGAAATAGGAGAACATGATGTGTTCTATTACGTTTCTACAAAAGGATTAGAAAAAATCGGAGATCATAAAATTCACCAAAAAATATGGGAAAATGATTTTAATCTAAGTTATATTATGCAAGGAATCAAATGATTCCTCGTCTTAACTGCTGACGAATTTTGTAACGCCTCCCCTACCAGAATGTCTATCAACAGAATGCTCTGGCAAAAACAACTACAAAATACAGGTCACGTAACGACTACAGAAGATAGTTCAACTATAGACTAAAAAGCTAAACAAAAAACCACAAATACAAACCTCGAACAGGGGTTTTTTTACTAAATTACAATCGCCAGATACACGACCCGACACTCCCCATATTCGAAGGAATTAATACAATCGAATTGCAGTGAGTCCCCGTAGTATTACGGGGCAAACAAAGTGAGATAAATAAGTCTTTTCATAATGAAACGACAGATCGTTGTATTTGTATCTGGCTAGAGTTTTTTTTGCATACTTTTTTTGTGACAATGACAAAAAAAGTATGTCTCCGAAGGAAAAAGTAAGGCCCAGTCGGCGAGGCGATAAAATAAAAGCAACCCCAGCAAAGCGTTTAAAAGATTTTTTATAGAAGATTGACTTGAGAATTTAGAGGAAAACTATATAGTAATTTGTAACCAATCAAACAATTTTACACGATAGACACTGAAATTTCAGCATGGCAGATTTCGATCAAAAACTCTTAGCTTTACTCGATGTAGTTATTGACAATTATATCAACAAGTGAGAGCCTGTCGGTTCAAAATTTTTGCATTCATTGGAAGATTCAGAATATGCTCCTTCTACCTTGAGAAAATATTTAAATCAGCTTGAAAAAGCTGGAATGGTCTATCAGCCATACAACAGTTCAGGAAGAGTTCCTACCGTACAATGATTGACAGCATATATACAAAATTATCTTGTCGTTCAAGAAGATGAAAAACAAGAAGAAGTTATCAAAGTAAGAAGTGGATTGAAAGAATTAGTAGAAAGTATCGGTGCTTTAGCTGATGGAGTTGTTGTAGGATTTCTAAGAAATGATGAATATTATTATCTCTGAATCAATAATTTATTGAGAGACGATTTGGTGGATGAATATCAAACGACGAGAAAAATTATCTCTTTCATCGAAGAAAAAAGAATCGTGAAATTTATAGATAGTAAAATTTTGAAAAAAAATCAGATATATTATACGTTTATAGAAGATAAAAAAACGATGATATCGTGCTTATATACAAAAATAAATATAGAAGATTACGATTGTATGCTCTGTATTATAGGTCCTACAAGAGTAAACTACAAAAAAAACTTAGCAATATTTCAAAAAATACTACAGTCTTTAGATAAATAATCACAGAAATCATGACAAACAATATAGAAAAAAAAATAGATATCCCTATGTGATGAAACGAAAAAAAAATAAATGAATATAAAGACACCCTCAAATGAAGAGAAATTGGTGAAACACAAACAGCTGAAGAAAAAAAACAAGCAGCTGAGCTTCTTAAACAGATAGAATGAACAGAAACGCAGAAAAATACAAGAACAGTAACCCATGAAAATATACACAATAATCAACGAACAGATGGACAAACATGGAACAAAGAAAATCCCGGAGAAGCAAATATAAAAAGAGTTGATGCAGGAAAAAATATTATAGATGACGTTAATAAGCCACAAACAAATATTGTAGCTAAATGATTACAACGAATCGTCAAAAAAATCTGATGATTTTAACAATTTTCATAGACCTTTTAATCATATAAATAGAATACAGTAATGTCAATTATTCAAAGTGCTTGATGAATTGTTTATTATGTTGCTTCAGATGGAGAACCAAGATATTTGCTCATCAAAAGACACGCGCTCAGCGGTAAAATAGAACGAGTAGCTCCCAAATGAAAAATCCAAGGAGATGAAGATATCCAAAAAACTGCACTTAGAGAAGTAAGCGAAGAAACGGGAATTCCTATAAATCAAATGAAACTTAAACAACTCCTAGGAACAACTCAACTTAGAAACATAGAAAATCAAAGAGGGCAAATGAATAAAGATGTAACATATTTTTTGATGGAATATGCAGGAAATCCAGATTTCGTAAAAATAGAACGTGCAGAATGATATATTGGTATCCATAAACGATGTACGCTTAACGAAGTATTGTCTCTCATTTATTATCAGGATATCAGAGAACTTATTAGAAAAAGCTATTCATTGATCAAAGATGGACAAAAAAACCAAGACATCAAAAAAGACTTTATCAATAAACTTGGATAATAAAATGCAATTGAAATTTTCGACCAATTACATATATTCTCAATAGAAAAGATCAAATAACAGGTTTTTTATTTTGTATCTCATATCAAATGACAAAAAACCCAATAATTTCATATCAGTTCATAGATGTCCCAGCAAACATGGAAGAAGACATTAAACGCCTTGTAGCAAAAAATCTTGAAGGAAAAATGGATTCATATTTTAAAAAAATTTATGCCAACAAAGATACTGCAGAAATCAGAATAGATTATGTTATCAAAAAAAATAAACAAGGAAAATGGACAGGAGACTTCAAATTTACTTACGATGGAAAGGTATTCGTATGGTCAACATGAGAATGATGATTTAAAATTATAGAAGATATTCCAAATCATGCATTCGAACATTTCAAAATGCACCTATCAAAATAAGACAATATATAATCAAAATCTTTTAACCTTTATAATAGTTTAGTTATGAAACAGAATTATCTTACCAAAGAGGGATATGAAAAATTACTTCAAGAACTTAATGAACTCAAAAAAATAAAACTTCCTGCTGTCCTAGAAAGATTAGGAGAAGCTAAAGCTATGGGAGATCTTTCAGAAAACTTTGAATATAAATCTGCACTTGAAGATAAAGATTTGATCAATTCAAGAATTGGTGAAATAGAAAATTTAATCAATGATGTAGAAATTATTAAAGAAGAAAAAAAAGGTAAAACAGGTAAGGTAGTAGATTATGGTTCTACAGTAACTATCCAAATGGATGATGGTGATACTTATACAGTAACTGTTGTTGGTACATGAGAAACTACAATGGATTTTGATAAAAATTATAAAACCGCAAAAGATTCAATAAAAATATCACTTGAATCCCCAATAGGATTAGCGATACAATGAAAAAAATCTTGAGATATAGCAAAAATGAGACTTAACAACGATAGAAAAGAAGTGAAAATATTAAACGTAAAATAACCCAGAAAACTAATGAAAAATTAATAATTAAAAATGAATAATGTATGATTTGTACTATTATAATCTATCGTAATTACAATAGGTCATAATAAGACAGATACCAACATTATTCATTTTTCACTTTTCATTATTAATTAAATTGTACATCAGTTACATTCCAATCATTTCGAATATCAAAAGTAATCCTACACGTAGCCGGGTTCTTTTTTTTATCAATTCATTGAAGTCCAAGCGTAAGAGCATATGGATCATGATAAGTAAGAGTTCATTCTGAATCTATACTACGAAGCTGAGAAAAATCATTTTTACAATTGGATTCAATCAAATTCATTTTATTTTCTACTATAAATGGTTTATTAACAATTCTAAACATATTCGAAATATCCAAAATCATCTCATCAGAGATATCTTTAAATAAGAAACCAAACTGATTATTATCAATTGCAGTCCAGAAACCTGTCCCATGTTTATAGAAAGTATATGATCGATATGATTCAAAATTATCCTTATTAGTCTGGATATAATTACTAATTAAATATGTACAATCACGAGCCTTAAGAATTTTACTACATACAAAACGCTCGATAGATACAACAGGATCCTTATTAAAAGACACCTGAATATCATTTCAAGATTTAGAAGCACTCAATTGTGGTTGTGTAGAAAAATCAAGATACATTAGTTCTTTAACAAAGAAATATCTATTAGCATTTATAATAAGTCATTGATCAGGAATTTTAAGAGTATCTACTTCTACAACAGGAGTTATTTTAAAATATTTTTTGACTCTACCGACAAGTTCTATTTTTTGATCTACATATGCATTGAGATTGATAGTAGAGCTTTTAATTCCTATCTTTTTTCATTCTTTCGTAGTCAACGAATGAGTATATGTAGGAAAATTATTATCTACAACAATTTTACCAGAAAAAGTAAGTGATGCTCATAAGGTATACGTAGCCTTTTGAGGAGTTGGACTAAATCTTTCAGCAACTGAATTAACAAAGGCAATTAAGAAATACGTTCCTATACAAAGAAGAATAAATCGAAAGATAACTTTTGCATTTAGTATTTTTTTTTGCTTCAGCTTCCTTATAACCATTGGTACATAAAATGTATAAAAAAAACGAACACAGTGACATACTATAATGATTTTAAGAAAGAAAGCAAGAGTATCAAACGTACCAAAATCTTTAGTCATACAGCTTACGACCTATGGAAAGTAAACGAAAAAATCTAATAGATCAGTTTATATCTATAAATTCACATACAAATTTATCAGCTATAAGAGATCCAGAGGGTATTCAAGTCAAACACATACAAGATTCGTTGGAAATTAATAAAGTTCTAATACTCAAGCCAGGTTTAAGCCTATGCGATGTATGAACCGGTGGATGATTTCCCCTATTACCTATAGCAATAAATAACCCTGAACTCCAATGTACGGGTATAGATTCTACAAGAAAGAAAATCGACGCTATCAACGAAATGATCACTAATCTTAAGATACCAAATGCCAAAGCAATATGGGGCAGAGCAGAAGAACATAAAGAACAATATGATTACGTAACCGCGAGAGCTGTTGGATATATCGATAAATTGCTTCCTCGGGTCAATCATCTTGTAAAAAAGTGAGGTCGTCTCATCCTATATAAACAATATACTCCAGAAGAAGCTCAAGATATTGCGCATTTTGGCAAGAGATTTCGTTTTGTAATACAGAAAAAACACAAATACAAGCTTTTTGACTGAGATATCGAAAGAATCATCTATGTTTTAAAGAAGATATAATACTACTATATATAGAATTCTTGCTTTATAGCGAAAAAAGGATATAAGTGGGGTCAAACAAAAAAAATATGAAAACATGATACAAAAAATTAAAAAATTCTTATTTTCGAAATCTGCCATAATTACACTGTTTGCTATATATCTAATCATCGCTGTTGGACTTGGGACATTAGAATATCTCAATGGTGCGAGCATTCGTGCAGTACTATTCCTTAGAGGAGGTGCTATTATACTTGATTTTGCGATTGTAGGACTTGGTGTATACACGTTTACGCGAAAATGGCTCGATAAAAAATTCTTAAAAAAAGATTATTTTAGAAAAAGATTATTTTGGTTGGCATACATCGCTGAAACATTGGCGATATTCATCTTATTTTACGTTCCCTATGTAGGGAGAGCGCTGTATCTAGTGATAGACGGAGAAAAAATAGGAATGTCATTAAGTTGGCATGCTTTTATTATCAATCTTATCCTAGGATTTGTTTTCATGATTGTACTTGGTGCAAAAATGAAAAAAATAATTGGTAATTTGGAGGAAAAAACCAAAAAAAATACAACTAAAAAAAAATCTAATTCTACAAGTTAACCCTATCTCTTCCCTTACAATCTTTATAAGATAGTAAGCAAGATAGGGTTTTTCATTTAAGACGCAAAAAAAATAAGGTATCGAAATTTTTTACGACGTCGAAATTGTATTTTTGTGTCAGAAAATATATATTAAATCGAATGAAAATGCTATTCTAAAAATAACAGCATCGACATGATTCAGATACCAAGAAGAAAAAATATGATTTGCGGAATGCTATGTGTCAAAGTATTTTCTTTGTGAAGCTCAGGAATAAGGTCAGAACCAGCAATATAGATAAACGTTCCTGCAGCAAAGGGAATCAATGCTGCTACCATATTGTTCGTGTAGCGATACAATAAGAAAGCGATTATGACACCAAGCACCGCAGTCAACGCAGTGAGAAAATTAAGTAATAACGCCTTTCTTCTACTAAATCATCCATGGATAAGCACACCAAAATCTCAGATCTCCTGGGGAATTTCATGCAAGACAACAGCAAGCGTAGTTGCGATTCCAACGGGAATGCTGACTAAATAACTTGCACCGATAATCAATCCATCAATAAAATTATGTACTATATCTCAGATTAAATTCATAAGAGCAACCGGATGGGTATGATGTTTAGTAACTGGCATATGACAGTGATTCCAACGAATTACTTTTTCTGTAACCAATCAAAAAACTATTCCTCCAAGTATCCACAACGATGCAGAAATAGGTCGTCATCACTCACCTACAACTTCTGGCAACAAATGGAAAAACACATCACCAAGCAATGCACCAGCAGAAAAACTAACAAGTCGCAAAACTATTTTTTTAAGCAATGATAAGCGAAGTCATAAGGTAATAATACCCACCAAAGAGATTATACTTACTATCAACACACTCACAAGTGCATACCAAAATGCCATATTCAAAATTTAAAATTTAAAATTAAACTATTTCCCTTCTTATTCCTTTATCAAACTTTACTAAAGATTCATATATAATAATACCACTCTGTTCGGCAAGATTCATCATAGAATTCTTTGCACGAGGATTATCAGAAACGATTTCGACTTCATCACCGATATGTACAGAAGTATCAACAATATAAGTAGAGAGATTCATACAAATAGTACCTACCTGACGAAAAAATGTTTTACGATGTTTGATAAATATTTTTCCTGAAGCATTTCTTGCAAGTCATTCGGTATATCCAAAGGGAACTGTGGCGATAGTTTCTTTATCGCTTGGTCTATATTCATGATGATAACTCACTCATTCTCATGGTCGAACAGTCTGTAAACTCATTACCCTAGAGGTAATAGAGATAACTGGCAATACATTATTTCCATGTTTATATAATAAATCTTGAGGACTTAAAGGATTATATCCATACAAAGCTAATCATGGTCTATATGCATTGAAGAAATCATCAGTGATTTTAAACATCGCAGCGCTATTACCAATATGTCTTCGTGTCGGCATAAATCATGCATCTAATATTTTATAATACATACGTTTAAAACATTGAATCTGATTATTGATAGTAGAATTCGACATATTATCTGCATCAAAAAAATGAGACAGAACTCCTTCGACGATAAGATTGGGATGACTCTGCAATTCCTTGATAAATCCAGGCAATTCATCTTCTTGGATACCCTCTCTATTCATCCCTGTATTTAAGAACAAATGGATTTTAGTATCTTTTCATAGTCTTCACAAATGTCTTATAGTTCAGATATTGTACACACAAAACGTAGTCTTTTTATGGTCAAATTTTTTGTAGTTTTCAAGCAGAGTTTCTCATAAAATAAGAATAGGAATATTGGAATATTTTTTGACAATAATGTATTCCGGATAACTATCTACAGCAATATATGGCACATCGGTTCTTGAAAGTATTTTGGTTATTTGTTTGAGTCAATGACCATAAGCATTAGACTTTAAAACAGGAAAAATAGCAGCTTGAGACTGAATTGATTGGAGATACTCCAGATTTTGAAGTAAAATCTTTTTGCGAAGCCAGATAATATTCATAGGCTTAACGCTTGAAGTAAATAATGATCTCAAAAATCATAACATAGCTTTGATATAAAGTATAAATATACTATATAAGTAACTATCAGAACGGTATAATCAAGAAAAGCTTAAAAATATATAATTCAACTTTATTACAATCGTCAGATGCGCGCCACGAGATAGTAATAAATTCTTAGATGAGGAAGTAAAATATAACGAACCGAAATGGGGACCCGCCTAGGCGGGGTTTGAGGTGAGTTGGTAAGATATACATATTTGAAACAGTACTCCTGAGTTTTGCATCTGACTGGATCTTTTGGTCTTGTCCTTTGCGAAGTCAAAGGGTACTTTTTTTATCAAGAAAAAAAGTGACCCTGTGGAGCATTTTTTTATTTGTATTCTATTGAATTTACATCTTAAAAAAATACTGTAGTGAAATATCGATTTTATATTGGATCATGAACGTATGGTTTCAGAGATACAGACACTACTTACCAACAATTCTAGCTCATGTATAAAACACGCAAATAAATTAGCTTTCACCAACAAGCAAAAAACAATCCACGGAGAGGATATTTTTTGGGGTATTTCTATGTTTCTCAAACATCATGACCTCAATACTATTTTTTGGAAACTACTCGATATCTCAGAAGATGTTTTAGAAGAATATTTTCAAAATAAATATAATGTAACTGCAATAGTAGGAGGCCTAAAGGAAACAAAAAAATTACCTCTCAGCAAAAAATTTTCCCAACAGTTAACAAAATATATTAAGAAAACAACTAAGAAACTAGATCTCGATATACTATTTTCGGTATCATTTCACGATTTGTCAAATCAATTTACTACACATCTCTATACCCATGATATTGATACTGAAAGTCTAGTTGAGAAGTACAAAAAACTTAACAAAAATCCCCTCATAATAGAGATGTGATTATTTGCTTTTTTACAAGTCTTGAGTAAAATATTTATAACGTTCAATTTAGATATTAACAAGATTAAACTTATGGATATCGAGAAAATGCAAAAAATGAATAATATTAACATGCTCTTGGATGCTGTAGAAAGCGAAATCGTTGAAAAAGATAATACTACAACAACAGGAGATAAAAGCAAAAAAGAAGAAAAAAAACTTACGATAGAATACTTCGGTACTGACTTAACAAAAGAAGTTAAGGACGGTTTGATTGATCCTATTATTGGAAGACAAAATGAAATCAATCAAATTATCTATACACTCTTAAGAAAAAACAAGAACAATCCTCTTCTTATCGGAGAAGCTGGTGTAGGTAAAACAGCTATCGTAGAATGATTAGCACAAAAAATCGTACAAAATGACGTACCAGAAAAACTCAAAAATAAGAGGATATTTTTACTCGATATGTGAACATTATTAGCAGGAACAAAATACAGAGGAGAATTTGAATCTAGAATGAAATCTATCCTTGAAGAAGCGATGGATCCTACAAATAATATCATCCTCTTTATCGACGAAATCCACACTATCATCGGTGCAGGAGGACAAGAAAATGGTGATGCAGCTCAAATGCTTAAACCACTACTTTCTAGAGGGAAAATTAAATTAATCTGATCAACAACATTCAATGAATATCAAAAATATATCGAAAAAGATGCTGCTCTCAAAAGAAGATTCCAAGAAGTTATAATTAACGAACCAGATGTTGAAACAACTAAACAAATTCTCGTTGGATTAAAACAAACCTACGAAGATTTTCATGGAGTACAAATCAATGATGAAGCTCTTGATGTAGCAATCAGTCTCAGTAAAAGATTTATGATGAATAAATTTTTGCCAGACAAATCACTCGATATTCTTGATGAAGCTTGTGCAAGAAAATCTACCATGAACCAAAAACTTGGTAACGATAAGGATTATAAAAAGTTTGAAGATACATTGATGAAGATTCAAAAGAAAATAGAAGACGCAATCGAAAAACAAGATTACTTTGGTGCTGCAGAACTCAAAGCCAAAGAAGAAGAAGCAAAAGTTGAAATGCAAAAAATCAGAACAAATAAAAATATTCCTATCAATCTTAGACAGATTATCAGCAAAGAAGATATCGGTAATGTTTTAGCAGACAAGACAGGTATCCCAACAAATATCGTAAACGAATCTGAAATAGAAAAACTTAGAAGATTGAGCGAAGAATTGAAAAAAAAGATTGTAGGTCAAGATGAAGCAGTAGAGGCTATTGTGAAAACACTTACAAGAAGCAGATTATCTGTGATTAAATATACAAAACCTATCGGTTCATTTCTATGTCTTGGACCAAGTGGTGTAGGTAAAACATTCTTAGCAAAATTGATTGCAAAAGAATATTTCGGAAATCCTGAAGCAATGATCAGAATAGATATGTCTGAATTTATGGAAAAATATTCAGTATCAAAATTGATAGGTTCTCCTGCATGATACGTAGGATATGAAGAATGAGGTGGACTTACCGAAGCAGTCAGAAGAAAACCATATTCAGTGATATTATTTGATGAAGTAGAAAAAGCATCTAGCGATGTATTAAATATCTTATTACAGATATTGGACGAAGGACATCTCAAAGACGCCAAAGGAAGAATGATTGATTTCAAAAATACTATCATCATTATGACATCAAATATCGGTTCAGAAGAATTTGTGAAAAAACAAAGCACAATCGGATTCGCAACTGGAGAAAAAGGTGATCTTAAAGATAAAGAATTTGAACAAGTGAAACAAAGAGTAATCGAAGAAATGAAAAATTTCCTTACTCCTGAATTACTCAACAGAATCGATTATAAGATCGTTTTCAAACATTTGAGCAAAGAAACATTGGCAATGATTATGAAAAATAAGATCAATGAATTCTTAGCTGCACGAAAAGTAAATTCTGAAATTGTATTACCAAAATATTCTGACAAACAAATCAAAGAAATTATCGAGAAGATCTATGAACCACAATACGGAGCGAGACCACTTGAAAGATATATTCAAGACGAGATCGAGCCAAAACTTATCGCTGAAATTATGAAAATTAAAAAGACTAAATAGTTTCTCAACCACAGACAACCCTGCAAGAAATTGTAGGGTTTTTTTATTTTTTCTTTTTTTAATAAATCCTCTCCCCGCCGTATGGCGAGGTATCTCCTTTTTCAAGGAGAACTTTAGTAAACTAATGACCTCCTTGACTTGTCCTCCGCGAAGTCGGGGGGAATAGGAGGAGGCTTGTCCTTCGCGTAGTCGGAGAGAATCCGCCGATGCGGATGGTGGATTTATTTGACAAATTTACAAAAACATTTATAATAGACATATAGTTTTATACTATAATACATCCAAATGGACCAAACACTAGCATTACAAGGAAGGGTATATGTTCCAGAAACACTGAGAAATCACGTACCAGAAGCAAAACGAACCAAAGAAATTATCAAAGAAAAAGCGAAAGATCTTTTAAAGAGTTTGAATATTGTAGAACTTATAAAGAATATAAAAAAAGAAGGGAAAAAATTGAAAAATCTTTTAGAGGAATATTCAAACCTGGATGAAAAAAATAAGAAGTTATCAGAAGACTTCAATAAGACAGCAACTGAAATAGAAAAGCTTATGCCAGCATTTAGAGTACAAAAATAAATTTTATCATAAACAAACGATATGAAACAATCAAAAAACAAACAAATCTATCTCTCACGCTACACGGACATATTGGAAAAAAATATGAAGATTTTGCAATGATATGAATATGTGTATACGGGTAGTATAGTATTATTTTTAAGAATAGCTGATTGGAAAAAACTTCCTGATGATGTTGATGTAGCTATCAATCGAAACAATAAAACAGTAAAAGACTTAGAAATATTATATAAACAGCTAAGTAAGAATAAAGATGTACAACACATACAACTCAAAACCGTATATAGAAAAAAATATAATATAAATAAAATGACCTATGAACTACAAAAATACCAAGCAATAGATCTCAAAAATACTCCACATAAATTATTGGAGATATTGTTGGAATCTGGAAATATAAGACTTAGTTATAACATAGATAATATGACTATAGAGATTTTTCCAGAAAAAAATGGAAATGGACTAACCAATCTCGGTGTTATGGACAAAACAATTATTTATCATACACTAAAAACCACCGATAAGTCAGTAATAACCGTACCATTATTGAGTTATACATCAATAGCGCAAGGATACACAATGAACTTTCTCAAAGAGATAGTTTGGAACAATATTTATCGTTTTACTGATATGCACAGTAAACCAAAAGATTGAATCAGATTATTTACTATTATTTATTTATTGGGGAAGGAATGAAAGGATGCTTCGCCCAAAGGAGTACTTAAATTTATAAAACAAACAGTGGCAGAATATAAAAAACTTCCAAAGGCACGCAGATCGCTGTATATAGAAACGGCTATCAAAGAATTTCCATGGATAAATAATATGCTCAAAGATATTATAAAAGAATATTCTGGACTCAGCAAAGAAAGAACAAGCAAAAAAGTAAGTTTCTTAGATTTTTATGGAGAACTCGCAGAATATAAAAGAGAACTAAAATCCTACACTTACTATCTCCAAAAAGACATCTTATCGCTCTTAAAAAAAGAGGTTATGGGAGAAAAATATTGTATCACTGACGCAGTAAGTAATTTCTCACACACAGGAGAACATTGTGAAAAGAAAGAAATCAAACAAATAGCCAAAAATCTAAACAAAATCACAAAACAAATAGATATTATCTGAATCAAAAACAAGAACGAATCGTTCGCGTATTTCTATGAGATGTATATGCTCAAACATCTATTCATCAAGCCAATAGCAAATATTATATAAATAAACTTTAATTATTATCTAGGTAGTATGGTCAATAAACCACAACAACCAGCAAAACACGTTCCAGCATCTAATTTCTTTAAGTCGATAACACTTACTGGAGCTATGCTTTTGTTTTTGTTGAAACCAGGAATAAGCAAAAATAACGAAGGAGTAAAAGCTGAACTTCAAAAAGTATTGGAAGCATATCCCACGATAACATACAAAGTACAAGAATCAAACAAGATAGCGAAGTTTGAAAGAAAACAAAATACAGAAGACGCCCTAAAATTCGCAACTGAAAATGTAAATAAATACTATCCAGATATGAAAGACTATCTCGACTGAATGATCAATCAATTTGGAAAAAATACAGAACGAAAGAATGTAGTAGATTCAATACTTATTGAAGCTGCAATGAAGATAAGTAATTCTAAACAAAGAGTATGAGCGATTATTTATGCATTAGAAAAATATGTATTTAGAAAATCAACATTTAGTGAAAAATATTATAATAAAATTGATAATGAAACGTTATTAATTATGGGAATTGCCAGAATACAATATGACAAACGGCTCAATCAACGAAATACAAATATAGCAGAAATAAACGCAGAAATAGAAAAAAATAAAGAACAATTAGAAAATAACAAAGAAATGCTGGAAATAAATAGACAAGAACTAGAAAATATTTTGAATAAAATAACAGTTGAAGATATAAAAGGAAGAAATATAAAAGAAAAAGAATGAATGAGAGACATAGTTACAAAAATCAAAGTATTATATAATAGATACGAGTTAAAAACTACAATTCATGTCAATCAATTATTTAGATTAGTTCATTAATCATAAGAACAATACTACAAGCTTTATTACTTCTCTCCATCAAATGGTCAATAAACCACAACAACCAGCAAAACACGTTCCAGCATCTAATTTCTTTAAGTCAGTTGTGCTTACGGGTACTACCCTTTTCGTGATGCTACAACCGTGATTTAGTAAAAATAACACGAAAGTAAAAGCTGAACTGAAAAATGTTTTAGAACAATATGATGACGCTAAAACATATGAAGTAAAAGAATCAGAGAAGACAGCAGAGTTTGAAAGTGTAAAGGACACTATTGATCCCTATGATCAAATTAAAGGTTATGTAGAAGCACAAAATATGGAATATTTCAACAAACTAAAAGCACATATGGAAACCAAAGATATCGGTGAACAAACGAAATGTAAAGCAGTAGTATATGCAATATTACAAGATAAAGAGCTCACTACAGAACAAAGACATATATTAGCATTAGCATATTTTGAGAGATTAGCAAGAATGCCAGTAAGTGATTATAGATTTCGATTACAATGAAAAAAAACATATGAAAAAAGCCAAGTCTACATAGACAGAACAAACTTTTATTCATGATATAAAGAGTATTTAGAATTAGTAGATATAGAAGAAGAAGGTAAAAAGTTAGATGAAGAAATAACAAAATTAAATAAAAAAGTTGAAAATCTTCGCAAACAAAATAAGTTATTGCAACAATTATTAAATTGATATAACGATAAATAATTTTTAACAATATAAAAATATGGGCAATTTAGAAACTACAGAAAATATTTTACCATCAGAAGAGAAGAAATCAGAACAATCAACTGATAGACTAGGTTTTCTAAATAATGAAAAGTTTGCAGATATTAAAGAACCACTTACCAAAACAATTACTGATCTTGCCAATGAACAAATCATACCCGAAGAAGATTTTTGGAATAATATACAAAATACAACAGAACAAATTTTTTCTGATCCTCTCTATGATTTTGATCCAAAGCAAAAGTCGACAGATGCACAAAAAATTTCTCTTTTTAGAACAATATTCCAAAAAATAAAAGAACACAAAAAAGATTTAAAATCAAAAGAACAAAAAAAAGAGGTAATAATTAATTGAGAAAAAGAAGAAATAATAAATATAAAACTTCGATTAGATCTAGAAACTAAATATACACAAATAGATGATAAATATAAAATATATACTACCTCAGACGAATTTAAACAACTAAAAAAAAATACCCCCAATATAAACGAGATACCAGAAGAAAAACAAGATCTCTACGTAAGTTATCTCTACGCCTCAAAGCAAATTATCGCTGAAGCAAAAGATAAAAAAATATCCAAAGAAAATTATAAGTTTGTAGAAGGATTCATCTCTCTCAATAAAGAATTGTGAGTAGAAAGTGGAATCAGTCTTGATGGATTGAGTTATGATGAAATCGATGAAGATGTCGTAGAAAAAAAATCAGACAATACAAAACGTTCTATGGAAGATATCGTGCACAACGAAAATCTTTGAGAAAATCTTGTAGAATACAATGCAGATATAGAAGATTTTGTCTTAGATGAAGAGACAAATACTATCAATTCAGAAAAAATGAATACGAATGGTGATGTGCAAAATATTATCTGAGACAAACTTAGTGATTGGTACCAGGAAGATATACAAAAGGGAATTAATAAGCTCCTTCGCAAAAACAAACTAGACAAATACGAAGCCAATTTTGATGAAGCAGGAAATATTATCGATGAAGATAAAATACCGGAAGAAGATGTGGCAAAACTCAAAAAAATACAAGAAGCTATAACACAGCATTTCAGTAACAAAGCCACAGAAAAGATAACTGAAGATACCAACAAGGTAATCAAAATGAAAACCGTAGGCGCCTTACTACAAAACATAGGACAATATTTCAAGATAGATAATCTTGCACAAGATTTTAATGTAGATCTAGAATCAGGGATAGAATTTGATGGAAAAGAAATGAAACTCTCAGGAAGCATGGAATGAAGGGAGATGTCATTTTACTATGATATGAATTCAGGAGAAATTTTTGCCAACGATTTTGTTCATTATAATCAAGAAGATAAAACTTTTTATATTGATAGAGGAAATAAAGATAATAAAGGTCGTGAAAAATTACCACTCAAAATGCCTACACTCAAAACCGTTCTTGATGAAAGTCAAAAAAAACATATACAGGCGATGTCTGATGCTTTAGAGCAAAGCGATTCTCTCAAGGAATATGAAAAAAATCTCAATGAAACGTCGTTTACTATAGATACAAAAAGTAATGTAGCAGATATAGTTATAGAACATTCTATGGCAAAAAATATTGCCACACAGGAAGCACAAGATTTTTTAGAAGAATACATTCCTACAAAAAACAAATACTCACACGACAAAGAATCACAAGAATATAATCTTTATAAGATCGTAGATACAAGTTTTGATCGATATACAGCGGATGAAATAAAGACACGAAGAAATCTTCTCACAAGATTTAATGCAAAAATAAATGCAGCAAATCCTAGTTTCAAAGACAATATGATCCAATGAATGTTTAGTGAAGAAAACAAGGAAGAAGATACTAACGGAAGATATGATACAAGCAAATGACCAAATATGTATCAATTTTTGCGTGCAATTACTTACGAACAACCAGGTACTACAAAGAATGATGTAATGGATCTTAATTTTTTGGAACAGATAGTCGTAGAGCTTGAAAGTAACGATGGAACTACAAAAAATTTGAAAAATAAATCACCTAAATATAAAAAATTACGAGCTGATTGGGAAAGTAAACAAGAAAATTTATCAGCAGATAAGATAGATTTTGATAAAGTTTACGAAAATTAAAAAAACGGCTCAAAAGAACCGTTAATATTTTATATGATAACTATTTCCCTAACCAGTCTACAAACACCTCATAATCATGGGCTATATCTTGGTCTTTTTTTATTTTTTTCTCAGTATTGTTTATTGCGTAAATAACAGCTGCGTGACCTTTTCCACCGAAGTGGTCCCCTATCCTTTCAAGCGTCCAGCTAAAATATTTCTTAGCCATGAGCATGAGTAATTGGCGTGCATTAGTGATCTCTTTTTTTCTTGATTCAGATTTTAATTCTTGCACAGAGAGTCAATAATATTGTGCTACCATATCTACGAGAAGATCATAATTTTTGGTTCACTTAGTATTGGACTCAACTGCTGCTTGCGTAGCATCAGCACTTTGTTCTACCTTATATCATAAAGTCTTTAAGCATTCAAAGACATCTTGTTCTTCCACATCTTTGTGTAAGATAGCTTTTCTACTGAGGATAATATTCAAAGCTCATTCAAGTTCTCTCACATTTTCTTTGATATATTTTGCAAGGATTTCAAGAAGATGAAAATCCAAATCTTCTCATTTATTCATGAGTTTAGATTGAAGGATTGCAATTCTTGTTTCAAAATCTGGTGATTTTATATCAGCAACCAATCCTATAGCAAAACGTGATTTAAGTCTTGGTTCTATATGTACAAGCTCCTTTGGAGGGCGGTCAGAAGAAAGAATGATTTGTTTTTGTTTAAGGTGAAAATCATTGAATATATTGTGAAATATTTCTTGTGTTTTATCTTTGTCTGCGAGAAATTGTACATCATCAATAAGAAGTACATCTACATCATCAAATTTTTTTAAGACATTGCTGAGCTTATTACTCTTGATCGCAGTTACGATTTCGTCGATCAATTTAGTTACGGGCAGATATACAACAACTTTATCAGGAAATTTTGTCATAATATCGTTTCCTATCGCTTGCATCAAATGTGTCTTACCCAATCCTACGCTTCCATAGAGAAACAATGGATTATATGCTTGTCACGGCTTAGTAGCAACCGCTTTCGCAGCTGAAAATGCTATATTGTTGGTAGCTCAAACGACGAAGGTATCAAAAGTAAATTTTTGATCAAAAAGAATACCGAAAAACTGAGACAGTTCTTTTTTGATAGTATTTTTTTCTATACTAAGCTCGCTTTTTTTGGTTTCTTTGATGTGGAGAAGTTTTTTAATATCTACAAGCAAGTCATTGTTACTAGAAAACTTTGAATAGATAGCAAACTTTACAGAAAACTGTTCATTATATACTTCGTTGATAGATTCTTTGAGTGATTTTGCAAAAAATTTCTTTGCTTGAGTAAGAATAAATTCGTTAGGAACTCAAAAAATCACAACCTTATCATGTTCATCGATATTTATTATTGCAACCCTACATAAAAAAGAAAGAATCTTTTTATGATCCTGTTGTTGCGCGAGATGTACGAGCGTTCTTTCTCGAACTCCACGAAACAATGCTATTTTTTCTGCATCGTATTGTTCTACAATATCAAGAAGCATAGTTCAGGACTAGGAAATAAAATAGTTATCAATAATATTTTCGATATGTTTAGAAATTTTTTTGTCTGTATACAAGATCTGTTCACATTCTTCGACTTCTTTTGCAGTAAATCATTGAACTGACAAAAGTTCTCATAAATTTGCGTAGGGTGTATTTGTAACAAATTTTTCTAGATATTCAATGAATAATATAAGCTTCTTCTTGTCTGTAGAGGTATGAATCTTTTGATAAAGCAATTGTTTACCGAGATCTTGTGTCTTCTGATCAAAATCATGGAGCTGATGAGTAAGCATTTTTTTTCTACGATATATTAACCAAAAATAAATGACAAAAAACAGACAGACTCCAAAAAAAATAACAATACCAAATATCTGCATATACCATCACATACGCATACCTTCAATATTAGGAACTGCTAAAAAGGAGAAATTTGACATACAACGTTATAATAAAACGACTAAAACAACAAGAATTCAAAGAATAGCATATAAGAAGATACGTTGTGATAGTGGCAAAGCAAATCCATGATACAAAAGTTTTTGGAGAGAAAAAGAATCAATACTAGTCAAAGTAGAATATGGTGCGTGAAGTGATTTAGCAAAAGTATCATTACGAGCACTAAAAATCGGTTTACCATTATCGTAGTCCAGATTACCATTAAAGTGTCTGACCTTATCGCCAACAAGTGTTCACAAGCCAAGCAAAGAAGTTGATTTGGGAAGTTTTATTGTACTATTCAAAATAGTATCAAAGTCAGAAAGTATAATATAGGAAGTATATTGGTCACGCAAGATTCAGTTTAATTGGGCAAAGTTTTTGATTCAATCTTGTAGCAAATTAGTCGTTATTCAGCTGAGATATAAGAGAAATGTTCATGTATCAAAGGTAGGAGGAATAATATAGTCAGCACTGGCATTGAAAAGAATCAGTCCGTATGAAAATTGAGAATCAGAAAGAATGGTTTTTTGGATAAGTGTCTTAGCAGCTTGTATTCTAGAGATTTGTTTTGTTCACGAAAAGACATCTTTGGTATTCATAGTTCTGTTGATATCTAAGACAAAGACTACTTTCTGATCAGGAGTAATATTTTTTCCACGTTCACCAAATGCCAAAAAACTCGCCAGACCTAGGGCGACGATAAGCAATATGAGCTTTATGAGTGAAAAAAATCTGTAGTTCATATCAAATTATGGCGCTAAAATTGTATGTATTTGAGTTTTATTTACATCACTAATATCAGTAAAATGTCCCAATACATAATCAATATATCAAGTCACTAATAAAGTCTGCGACTGTTGTTTTGTCAATCCTCTACTCATCATATAAAACAATTTTTGCTGATCAAGCGTATCGATATTTGCTCCATGCGCAGCAGTTACGTTATGAGAAGATACGGTAAGTTTAGGTAAAGTTCTGAGAGAAATATTTTTTCCCAAGACAATATTTTGTTCAAGTAAACGACCATGAACTTGATCAAGATACGGATCAATATATATAGAACCATCAATACCAAGCTTGGCTCAATCATGAAGAAAAGAAATGAGTTCTATATTTGCCGATGTTTGTGAATGCTTAAGAGAGACCTTAAGTGAGCCAGTCACTGGATGTTTTGCATCAGAGATAAACAATCAAAATATAGTACATGAGCAATGTGATCATTTGGTAAACAATTCAATATGTATATCTGCATCTGAACCAACGACAAGATAAGTTAACGAACTATGTGATTCTAATTCAATAGTTTTTGTTCATGGAACATCAAAAACATCAATAATCTGCAAAGATTGATGTGTAGCCAAAGAAATTGGTGAAAATATATTATTTTGGAGTAATTTCATAAGAATATAATTATTGAGCTAATTTGCGTTGATTTAGAAGTTCTGTATTAGAAAGCGTTTCATTTGAAGTATCAGAAGAAGTTTGTCCACTAGTAGTAAATCAAAAGCCTTCTTCAGTTCCTGTAGCAGAAGTGTCAGTAAATGTATTAAAATCTTCTTCAAATGCAGGATCATATACATCTAAACCAGAAGTTTCAATATCTATTACATCACCAGAAAGTATGTCAGCAATATTTCAAGAAATTTGGTTATTTTGCCAAAAAGGTCCACTCCATGTAGATGTTTGAGTCCATTTAAAGTCTGATCGATCATTATTGTTGAGGAAATTAATATATGAGTTCATATTTCGACTCATTTTTGCCAATCCTACAAGAAGGACGAATATAATGATAGAAAAAAGCGATCGTAAAAGATATTTTAATAGTATACCAAGAAATTTCATGAGAAAAATTTTATAAAATAAAATTATATTTTTTATTATAAGAAAATATACATATTAGTATATAAGTATCAATAAAAAATATTTGACTTATTGGCCGTTTAGATTTGACAAAAAACACAAAAATCTATATAATTATATATATTTATATTGTAAGTATATAAAAAATGAAAATCAACAAAAAATTAGCAATCGGAGCAGTAACATTAGCACTCAATACAGCTGGAGCAAATGCTAGTAATTTACCTGAAACTAAAAAAAATACAATACAAGAATTGGATTAACTGAAAATTTTTAACTATTTACCCTACAAGTAATGAAAAAGATTTTACTTAGTTTGAGCCTTATAGGAATCTTATGAGGAATTACCGCCTTGATTTCTGCAAACAGTACAAGCTGTAAAGAGGTAGAATTTTCCAATGGAGTAACTGCATGTGTAAATATAGAATATGCGGGAATTGACAGACGAAGACTTTCTACATCATTAGATAGTAATGGATTAATAAATAATCTTAAATGTGATCTTATGACAGCTGATTCTAATCTCAGAAACATTTGATCATGTAATGGAGAATTTATTTATAGCACTCAAAAAGTAGGAAGAACCAAGCTTTGGATAAGATATAATAATACAGAACCTACGAGTCGAGAAGGAAAACCAAGTAATAGTGTTAGTCGAACCTATCCTCAATGGGTATATGATTTCGATAATGGAGAACGATTTGATGATAATTCAAATACTAATAACAACACATCAAATGATGATATCGATAATTTCTATCTAAGTACTGACGATACTACACCATCACTTTCTCAGTATGTTGATCTTACTGTAAAGGCAAGAGACAATAATAACAATACAGTAACTAATTATAATGATACAATTAATTTCACTGTATATTATAGAGCTAATAATTCATCTACATGGTATGCAACTACTTCTTCTAGCTATTATACTATGAACAGTAGTTATACTAATGGATATGATTTTT